>CAYRYR010000022.1:0-7553 GCA_964428385.1 uncultured Methanoregulaceae archaeon | reverse complement strand
GATCAAATGATCGGTAAACAAGATCAAATGATCGAGATTCAAAAAACCAGCGTAGATCTGCAATCAAAGACACTTGATGAGATACATAGCCTGCGAAATGATTTTTCAGATCGGTTTATGCATGAGATATCTGAAGCACGCGCTGAAATCAGAGAACTGCGAAATGAACTTGTTCAGGCCGGGGTTCTAAGTGGTGGAAATCGATAACATATAACAAAAATTATGGATAGGGTTTTGTCCATCAGATAAGATTTTGTTGTGGTTTTTCACATTTCCGTGCCCACAACAATGGTATTGGGGATTGAAGTAAATACACTAATCATCCCATGGGCAACTTATTTCAAAGTTATACAAGTCATCAAAGGCCGTATTATATAGTTGGAACATAACGAGAATTCTCTTTTCCATCATCCTCTCTGTATTTAATCATCGTCAGAACAGTGTTATTTTTTCTTTTACCATATTTCTCATTATTATTTTCCGGCATGAGTGAGGATGTGTCGAATCTCATGAAGAATAATCTCTTCCATGGCAAGAGTGACAGCTCCCGTGGATCCCGGTATACAAAAAACTGCTTTTTTATCGATGATACCGGCAATAGCACGCGAGAGGACAGTTCGTGTACCAATATCCTCATAACTCTTCATCCGGAAGAGTTCTCCAAACCCGTCCAGTTTCTTCTCAAGGAATGGTTCCACGGCTTCGATAGTGCAATCGTCATGGGTGATACCCGTTCCCCCGTTAATTATGACACAGTTGCAGGTCGTTAGTGCCCCGGTGAGTGCAGTTCTGATTGCCGGGATGGTATCAGGTATGACCGAGTAAAAGATTGTGGGGATGTCCTGTTTAGCGAGTAGTTCCTTGATGATAGATCCGCTTGTGTCTTCCTTCTCAGTCCGGGAGGTGGAGACAGTGATAACAGCAGCAGTTATCGGAAATTGTTGTACATGTGATGGATCCATAGTATCGATATGAGTAATTGCCAGTTTTTTACAGTGATTTCTTTACGTACGATGTTTTAAAGATATTTTTCAAAGATACTTCTGATTTTCATTCGAATCTCTCAATTTGATGATTATTTTTATCTCCTCTGCCTATTCCTTTGTAAATAAACCCGGCTTTGATAACAAGATCAGGATCGACAACATTTCTTCCATCTACAAAAACCGGGTTATCTGCAACCAGTTTTTGTAATGCAACCAGTAGCTTAGAGTGATACATCCTATGTCCGGTAAAGAGGACGACCACATCAGCACCATAAACTACCGCATCCAGATCATCTGATATCTCAACACCTGGATAGGTATGAACCCAGGGATCATGTACACGAACATCTGCTCCTGATGCTACACAAATCTGATAGTACTGCTCAGCAGGAGTGTTTCTGGCATCATCAGTATCAGAAAGAAATGCCCACCCAAGGAGAGCAATTGTTGCACCTTTTAGCGTCTTTCCTGCCCGCATGAGTCCCTGTGCCGTCAGATGAACCATATGCTCGGGCATGAAATCATTGATGTCCCGTGCCAGAGTAAATAATGATTGCTTTCCCTCAGGATAATCAAGAGATTCCACCTGTGCAACAGATACCCCGCGTTCCAGATGATAGGTATCTTTTGTCAGACAGTGCCCACCTACACCGGCTCCAGGCCAGAGAATTGCTCTGGTAATGCCCTCACCTTTTAGTGAATCAACACCGGAGCGGACATCATAAAAGTTTATGCCCATCGCTTCACAATAGAGTGCAAGCTGGTTTGCAGCCGCTATCTGGAGATCCCGAAATGTGTTCTCTGCAGTTTTTGTAACCTCTGCAGCTGTTGCCGTCATTGGAATTATCGTCCCTTTTGTCAGAACATGAGTATATAACTCAACTGCACGCTTCGTGCTAACCGCATCAATACCACCAACAATCCGATCATGTTCCCGGATATTCTGAAGAAGTCTCCCTACCATAACCCGTTCCGGTGCATGAGCAAGACAAAAATCTTCTCCTGCAATCAGGCCTGATTCTTCCTGTAGAATCTCTCGTGCAATTCCTGTGGTCGTTCCAGGAGTTATTGTTGACTCAAGAACCACCAGAGAACCAGGGGTAATATTGCGTCCTGCATATCTGATCCCCTCAAAGAGAGCGGAAAAATCAGGCTCAAGATCTGCAGGATTTTTAAAAGGAGTCTGAATTGCTAAGGTAATTGCATCACATTCCTGTAGTCTTGAAAAATCAGACGTACAGTGAAATTTCCCCTTATGTACAACCTTTACAAGTAGATCCTGTAATCCCGGCTCCTCACCCTTTAAAGGTGATATACCCTGGTTGAGCATCTCAATCTTAAATCCTGAGCTTGCCGAATCACGCTGAAACCCATATACCTGTGTAAAATATTGTGACTCTGCAAATAACAATGCAGAGGGAATCCCGACATACCCCATACCGACAACACCAATAGTCTGAATCGGTCCCCGATTGGTGACGATATCCTGTAATTTTTTAGTCATATACAAAATTTCTGTGTTATCTCTTCGCAAACAGCAACATTCCGGATTGCCTGATCCGGAGTGATTGGGAACGGTAAATCCTGTTCAATGCATCTGATAAAGGTTGAAAGTTCTGTCTTTAGCGGTTCGCGTTGACTGACGAGGACTTTTTCCACAATATTCTCCTGTACATATCGCTGATCCTCAATTGAGTACTGCTCTGGTTTGCGATACACATAGACTTCCTGTGTCATAAAGTCTCCTTCTATTGTCATGTCTTCCTGTTCGATATGAATAAGTCTGATCTTTTTTGAGGCTTTCCTGCTTGCAGAGAGGTACACCGGTACCCCACCAAATCCAAAAAGAGCTGTCGCAATATCTGCGTTTCCCATGCTTTGAAGAGTGTAATCCTGAAAAAAGAGCGTGTGAAGCATGATATCAATATCATGTATCATCAAATCTTCAACAACAGAACTCCCGGTAACCCGGGATGATGCAGGGTTATGACGCTTAAATTCGACATAAAGAGGTTCTTTTGTAATCTTTCGAATTTCATCAACGATGGGATTAAACCGCTCAATATGACCTACTCCAATGACCAGATCTTCAGGCAGGATTTTTTTTAATGCCATTCCCTCTTCTGATGTGAGACAGATCGGCTTCTCAATCAACAGATGAATACCTTTATCCAGAACAGTCTGGGCAGTTGTATAATGCAGAGGGGTTGGGACACAGAGGCTGACGGCTTCGACTGTATGGAGCAGTTCCTCTATGGATCCTGCTAAAATGGCATCATTTTTCTCTGCAACATCTTTTGCCTGTCTGGTATTGAGGTCAAAGACTGAAACAGTATCAATTTCTTTCATCTCAGAGTATACCCTGACATGGTTCTTACCCATCGTTCCTACACCAATGACGCCTACATCCATTCAGTTCACCTCATCAATAAGAGAACATATCTGCCGGCACTGATCAGTTGTTACACCCGGATGAACCGGCAGACTCAGTATATGGGTTGATAACCACTCTGATACCGGACATATAGCACCACTAACATTCTGATATAATGGTTGCCGGTGAACAGGAATAGGGTAATGAATTGCGGTTCCAACACCATGATCCGCCAGATATGTAACCAATGCATCCCGGGTAATAGGATATGCTTCATCAACAAGGATTGCGTACTGGTGATAGACATGAGTGGAATCAGCCTGACATGCAGGATGAATTATTCCCGGGGTTTTCAGATATGATGAATAAACGTTCGCATTATTCTGACGTTGCTGATTCATCTCTCCAAGTTTTTGTAACTGAACACGCCCAATTGCAGCATTTATATTAGTCATCCGGTAATTATACCCTAATTCAGTATGAAGATATCTCTCCTTCTGTCCATGATTAATGATCCTTCTACAGTGATCAATGAATTCCAGGTTCTCACTGGTTATCATCCCCCCTTCTCCGGTGGTCATATTTTTTGTGGGATAAAATGAGAAACACCCGGCATCACCATGAGAACCAACCTTTTTGTCTTTGTATTCAGTTCCATGAGCCTGTGCACAGTCTTCAATAAAAAGGAGTGAATGGTCCTCACAAATCTGATAAAGAGCATTAATATCACAGGCCTGACCAAAGAGATGTACGCCGATAACCCCTTTAGTTCTCTCTGTAATTGCCTCTTGCACGGATTCTGGATCGATGGTAAATGTTTTTTTGTTCACATCAACCATCACCGGCATTGCACCACACATGCTCACCGCAGTTGCCGTCGCAATAAAGGTAAATGAAGGGACAATTACTTCATCTCCAGGAGATATACCAAGCGCAATCAGCGTTGCATGAAGAGCAGAGGTTCCGGATGAGGTTGCAACCGAGTGAGAAACACCAATGTATCTGCTGAATTCTTCTTCAAACCTGGAGACAATCTCTCCACTTGCAATCATCCCAGACTGCAAAACAGAGATTACTGCATTTTCCTCTTCTTTTCCAATACAAGGAGCCGCAATTGGAATCATCTGTGTGCTCCTTTCGGAAGATCTCTTATCCGTGCAGGGGATCCAATAGCAAGGGTCATATCAGGTACATCCTTTGTGACAACAGAACCTGCGGCAACCAGTGCTCCCTTTCCAATTGTTACTCCCGGAAGGATGGTTACATGTGCTCCGATTGATGCTCCATCCATGATAACAGGACCCTTTAAGGGTGCAGCACTGGGTGGATATTTATCATTTGTAAGAACCGCATTCGGGCCGATGAAGACATTATCATGGATTGTTGTATTGGTGGGTATATAAACAAGACTTTGAAGGCTTACATTATTCCCAATGTTACAATTGCCTTCAATGATGACCCCGGTTCCGAGTGAGACAAAATCTCCTATAATAGTATGCTCTCTGACAAGAACATTATGACCGGTGGTAAAATGAATTCCTGCTGATACATCGGCATACAGTATGGTACCTGATCGAAACGTCGCGTTATCACCAATGGACACACCCTGGTAATCCTGTCTTCCTATTACATCACGAGAGGGGAACCCTATGGTAACGGGTTCAAAAATAACGCTGTTTTTACCAATTACATTGATTCCATATTCAATCATTCACTCATATCCGTTACATAATACATATTGTATCTTCATTACAGGTTTGTTCTTAGCATTAGTATTATTGGTGGTGAGATATTACAATGGCTGTATAATTACCTTCTATCTGATCCGTTATCGTGTCCCATTCATGACGATAAATAAAATTACTCCGCTCTTTCTCGGTATCCTGTATATCATTTTTAAATGAATGAAGACCGGTATATATTGCATCTGCTATTGATGAAGAAGAGATATCACAGGTAATTCCGTTCCAGGGATGAACCAGTTCCTTTGCCGCATTACGTGCATGATGTGATGTAATAAAAAAAAGACCACACATAATAGCTTCTATCCCCACAATCCCAAAACCTTCACGTTCGGAAGGAAGAACACAGACTCGTGATGATTTCATATATGCAATAATATCCTGATGATCAGGTACAAAACCTAAGAGAGTAATGTTTTTTTCCAGGTGTAATTCCTGAATCAGACGTGATATATCCTCTTTTTGCGGCCCATCTCCAATAATTATCGCTGAAATTGCAGGCATTTTCTTTTTTATAAGGGCTATAGCACGAATTACAACCTCAGGATGCTTCTCAGGGATGAGTCGACCGACAAAGATAACATCCGATTGCATCGGTGATGCTAAAACGTCCTTAATTGAGGCGCTATCTGTGCCACAAGGAATAATTTGGGGTGATATCGATGAGCCAACCCTCCTCATGGCATCTGATATTAATCTGGCATCAACAACCTGGTGTGGTGTCAGACAGATACATATCCTCTCAATCAGTATTCCAAAAAAACCTAATTTCCCGATATAATTGTACCAGTAGTCTCCCCAGAATTCATGCCAGACAATAATAATCGGGATTCTGCGGATAAATGAAATACATGTAGCAGTGAAACATGAGAAATATGGAAAGTTCTGGCATTCAATTACATCCATCCGGTTCTGAATCAGGGGAACAAAAAGAGAAATTGCATAGATTATGGCTGGTAAAATCCTTCTCCTACCGTTAATGTACAACTGACAGGCAGGCATTACTCCATGAATCACTAATCCGTCCCTAACAATGATATCAGGCCCATCCCAGTATTTCATTCCAAAGAGATGAACATCATGCCCACGTCTGGCAAGCCGTGTACCTATCTCATAAATACGCTTTTCTACGCCCCCGATGGTATCAGGATAAACAGCGTCATAGATGAATCCTATCTTCATTAATTAGTTCCGCGTTATATCTTCTTTTAATAGCATCATACTGATAAGAATCGTTGAGAAGAGTATCTGAAGACCAATAACAATTCCACACATTGAGATGACTGCAGTAGTAACCTCATTTAACGTGCCAAATTCGGCATTAAACCACTGAAAGATTACTGTAAACCCGCTTACAAAGCCTACGATAATAAAGATACAGCTTATGAGTAGAAGAAATTCAAGACTATGGTAGTCAATAAGTCTTCCAATCACTCCACAACGGGTATCATATCCCTGAGAAATTGCATACATCTTCATCGCCATACCAGTCATGACACACTGTACTCCCCCAGTCAGAAGAAGTCCTGCCAGAATAAATGAATGAAGGGAATAATCTTCAATATTTCCGGAAAAGAGCAGAGATATCATCATCAGTGCACCAAAGAGTACAAAGAGGATTCCTGGAATCAAAAGATACGGAAGCGGACGAAGAAGGACAATAAATCTGATATGTCTCCATCCATCGGCAAAACTGTGAAGTTTTGACGGGGTTTTTCGTGGATAATACGTAATCGGAATTTCTGTAACTCTCAGTTTTTTTCGTGCAGCTTCAATCATCATCTCTGATGCAAATTCCATCCCTCCCGTATGGAGAGACAATAAAAAAAGAGCATCTCTTTGTATCGCCCGAAATCCACTATGGGTATCTGTATATGTCGTATGAAATGTTGTATTTAAGAGAAATGTCAGAAGAGGATTTCCAATATACTGATGCAACCGGGGCATAGATCCTGGAAGAATTGTTCCTTTAAGACGCGAACCTATCACCATATCTGCTTCATTATTCCGAATGGGAGTAATCAGCGTATAGAGATCTAAGAAATCATAGGTGTTATCAGCATCACCAATAACTATAATGTCTCCCTGCGCCTCTTTAAAACCAGCAAGATATGCATTGCCATATCCCCTGAGCCCGGGGTGAATAACTGTTGCTCCCATCTTTTCAGCGATAACCGGTGTGTTGTCAGTTGAAGAATCTACAACCAGTATCTCTCCGGAAATTTCATATCGCTTAAAAACTTCTTTGATCTTTGCTATACAGATAGCAATTGTCTCTTCTTCATTAAGAGCAGGCAATATTACTGAAACTTCACAGGTATTGTGTAATTGATTATGAAAAGTGATAGTCATAGAAACGAACCGGTTATGTGTATAAGATGAGTACGAAAAGCAATATTATGAAAAGTATTCGTGCACAGACTATATAGTATAATTCCTGATTTGCATGAT
>CAYRYR010000021.1:0-31646 GCA_964428385.1 uncultured Methanoregulaceae archaeon | reverse complement strand
TTCTTACTTCTGGTTCTTTCATTGGCATCTTTGCTTATCAGGTGCAGAAGAAGTATACACCAATGCTGAAATGCAATCATTTAAGAAATTAGGCCTGGTGAAAACAATGGCAGATCGATGCTGTTCAGTTCTGTTTTCACCCTCCTGTAACCCCCGGCCCGGAGAACCGGCTTCTTCCGGTTCCCTTCTCGACGACTATCTGGGTTGGGATCCGCTCTTTCAATGCCGGGACATGGGATATAATACCAATCAGTTTTCCGTTCTATTTGTCATTTTTTTCGGTAATACTGAGAAAAAATAAACTAAATAAGTATCTTTGAACAAATAAACAGATTATGATGATAAAATATGAAAGGTTAGAATATTTTTTCTGATGATCTGTATGAGTTAACTATTCGTAGCAGCGATGATATGTGCCGGTTGTATGACAAAAAAATCCCCTCAACAAGACGATGGTATACTGATACTCGAAGAGTTACGAGGACAGGAATTAGGCATCCCGACAACGTTACCTGTCTTTAATCCGGATACCGATCTGCCGGATGCCCCGGATTATACCAATCCCGATAGCTGGCTCACCATGCCCGCATATTTCAGCGATGAAGAGCAGCCTGTCGATGTGTTCTGGGTGTATCCTACCATTCTCTCAGATAATACGACCTATCTAATGGATATCAGTGATCCGGTATTACGGGAGAAAGCACAATGGACGCTGGTGGAACAGGCCAGTATCTTTGACGGTCAGGCAAATATTTATGCACCATTTTACCGGCAGAACAATGTCAAAATCAATCCCCAGATGTTAACCGATGCGAAACCTATCTTTGATCTGGGGCAGCAGGATCTTATCCGTGCGTTTGACTATTTCCTGGAACATTTCAATAAGGGAGAACGACCTATTATCCTCGCGGCCCACAGTCAGGGGTCGGTCAGGGTCGTTGAACTGTCAAAGGCAGGAGAACTGCTGACCGGTGATGCCGAATCACTGAAGAGACTGGTGGCGGCGTATGTTATTGGGTATTCGATCACGCAGTCGGATCTGGATCTAAATCCGCTTATGAAGATTAGTGAAAATGCGACGGAAACGGGCTGTTTTATTGCATACAACACCATATCCGATGAAGAAGGAAAGGAGAAGGAGGGGCCAACAATCATTCCGGGAACGTTTGTGGTAAATCCTTTGACCTGGAAGACCGATACCACGTTTGCATCAGCTTCCCTGAATAGTGAAGCAGCATTTTTCAAACACGAGCATCCCGAAAGTCCGGACAGATATCCAAACTTTGCAGCGGCTCAGGTAGTGGACAATGCACTGGTGATAACAAACATATCCAACCCTGAAGAATTGCCTGCGAGCAGTGTCACCTTCCCTGAGGGTGTCTACCACATGTATGACTATGCAATTTTTTACGAGAACCTGAGAGAGAATGTCGGCGATCGCATCCATTCGTATCTGGAGAACAGGAACGTCATGTAACAATAACATGATTCTTCTCCTTTTTTCTGACATCTGATTTCCATTGTTTTTTTGGCGGAGCCCGCACACCAATATGAGCAGGGAACTGGTTTATTTTTCTGACCGAAGGAACGGATTAACGATTCTTTTCCGCATTAGCATCGCCTGTTACACTGGTGGTATACCGTTTCTCCACGAATGACCGTTCATTTTATTCACGATACATGGAACAGACACAGGAAAAATGTGTGAATCCCTGATTTCAGAGGAAATTGACTGCTAAAAGATTGATTACAGTTCCAATTCCCATACCAAGTGTCAGGGTATATGCAGAGACCATGAGCGCTTTTTTCCATCCCATTACCCGATAGAGAACCGCAATTGATGCTTGCCATGGATGAGAGCTCAAGGGCAAGAGCAAGACTCACGATAAACCGCTCACCTCCAAGAGGTTTTTTGTGATCCTGACGATTCCTGCCTGAACGTGATGTTATGGTATCACTTGGTTTTCAGACAGAGCCTTCATTCCGATTTTGCATGTTTCAGGTATCTGAAACTCCATCCCGGCTAATCGTTTCGCCAATGCACTCTCTCACCCCCTCGTAACCCCAGGACCGGAGAGACTGCTTCTCCCGCCGGTTCCCTTCTCGACGACTATCTGGGTTGGGATCCGCTCTTTCAGTGCCGGGACATGGGATATAATACCAATCACTTTTCCGTTCTGTTTCAGGCCGGCAAGGGTGGAGAGGGCCATCTCAAGGGCTGTCTCATCAAGACTCCCAAACCCTTCATCTAAAAAGAGAGAATCTACCTGTACATTGGTGCTTGCCATGGATGAGAGTCCAAGTGCAAGAGCAAGACTCACAATAAACCGCTCACCTCCAGAGAGGTTTTTTGTGGTCCTGATGATTCCTGCCTGGTAGGTGTCGATGACTGATAATAAGAGCGGGTTTTTGGGATCAGGATTCCGGGAGAGGATATATCTATCCGTCATCTCTGCAAGTTGCCGGTTGGCATGGTGTATCATCACCTCAAAGGTCAGTCCCTGGGCAAACGTCCGGAAGGCCTTACCGTCATGGGATCCGATCAACTGGTCCAGCCTGTACCAGCTTTCATATTCTTTCTGCTGTGCGATAAGTGTCTGTGAGAGTTTTTCTCGCTCTAATGCCAGTTTCTCATTCCTGGCAAGCTGATCTGCAATCAGGGTACATGCATCAGCAAGAGACCGGTGCTCTGACTCCTTCTCTTTGAAGATCTGCCTGAGGACAGAAACCGGCTCTTTTGAGTAAATCTTTCCCTTATCAGCCTCATATAACTGGTTAAGAGCAGATATCCGGGTCGTTACAATTGTCTCCTGGTTCTCTATCTCTTCCTGAACCGCTCGTATCCGCCGGTATTCCTCATCAGGCATCCGTGCTGCACAAAATGATGCTTCATCTAAAAATCCGGCCTTTGGCAGCCAGAGAGAAAAAGCAGTCTCGAGATCAGTAAGAATTATGGCATTTTTCTCAATATCAGATTGCAGCGTGGCAATCTTTGACTCGAGATTGTTTCGGTCGTTCTCTGCCCTGTTCCCTACTTCTGATGCCGCTTTAAACTCTTTTTCTGCTGATTCTATTGCACGGGAAAGCGTGTTCTCTTCCTCATCCGGATTGGCATCTTTAAAGAGGTCATACCGTTCCTGTACAAGTCTCCTGTATTGGCTCTTTTCATCGAGGTATCTCTTTTCTTTCTCGGTGTGCGAATCCTGTGCATCCTGCATGCGGGAGGTAGCTGCCCTGATATCCTGCTCAATCAGCTCTAAAGCGTAATATTGCTCATCGCACTCCCGCTTCCATGATCGGTACTGATCACGCCTCTGTTCAAGAATGTGCAGTACTTCCCCGGCTGTATCTGCGGTACAACCGGCAGGATAAAACGGTTTTGTGATAATGTCAAGTTCTTCTTCTGTTTTCTGTATTTCTGTGCGAATTGTGTCAATTTCTCGGCCCAACCGTTCAATGTCATCTTTTTTCTGTGTCCACAGGATAGTTACCTCCTGTTGGGCAAGGTTTGCAGTTACCTGTGTCTCAAGGATTTTTTTATGACTCAACTCTGCCTGACGGACTGCTGTCTCCTGAAGTTCTGCTTGTTTAATGGTATTGGTGTACCGGGTAATTGCCTCTAGTGATTGCTCAATTTCCCGGGTGAGCACAATTGGATCTGTCATATCAGAATCAGGTAAAAGAGCAGCAGCACCTTTTTGCAGGGCCGATACAAGGGTTGGTACGAGTTCCTGTAGATCTTTTTGCTTTTTCCTGATGATTTCACATTCCTTTCCTATGGCTGCAAGGTCTGATGTAAGCCCTGTTATCGTTCCGATAAGATGGTTCATCTCCTCTTTGTCAGCTGCAAGCCTTGTATCAATCGTCTCATCAACAGGGATGCATCCCTCCCGATATGGATGAGTACAGGATCCACAGAGTGGACAGGGAGATCCCTTTATCAGGCGGTTTCGCTCATCTTCAAATCCTGCTATCCGCTGTATCAGGCGGGCTGTCATCTCCCGTTCTGCAATCAGGTCAGCCAGTGTTTTTTTCTGTAGTTCCCGGTCACTGATGAGACGGTGTATCTCCTGCTGCTGCACTACAAGACACTTTTCTTCTTCCCTTGTGCTGCGGAGCGAATCTTCTGCCGTTTTTTTGTCATCAGCAACTTTTTTGAGATCCTGTAGCGATTTATGCCGGTCTTTTTCGTTTTCCAGGCGTCGTCTCCATGATGGGATATCGGTATCTGAAAGGATGTCAGAGAGGAGTTTCTCTTCACGTTCGAGCTGTTGTTGTGCCTCTTCTGCTTTACTGGTTATTTCAAAATATCGTGCTTTTGCAGCCTGCATCGATTCTTCTGCAGAAACAGAAGCTTCCTGTCCCTCTGACAGTTCACGCCCTTTATTCAGGTATTGTTTTTTCTGTGAAGTAATACCAGAGACAAGGATTGAGATGGGTTCTAGTTTTGTCTCCAGTCCGGCATCATTCTGGTTCTCCTGCAGGAGTTTTGTAACACGTTCATATATCCCCTGCACCCGGTTTTTTTCTGCGAGATTCTTCTGCAGTCCATCCTGATACCGGCAGATAGTCTCTGCAATGGTCCTGCATTCATCACCGGAACTTTTTACGATATCACGTGCATGGGCAATCCTGATATCATATTCCCTGACCTTTCTGATTACTGGTGCCTGCTCAGCCCCTCTCTTTCGTGCCAGCATGAAAATCGTGTTGGATTTTTCTTCTTCTTCTCTGGCAAGGTCCCGTGCACGGGTAAGGAGCGGGATCTGTTCTGTGCATAGTTTATGTTTCTGGCGTGTTGACGCATTACTATCCCGCTGATTGAGGATCTTATCATATGCTGCTTCTCCTCCCCGTGCCCGTTCAGCATGGCTGAGTCGGCTGAGATCCGGTGCTACACCCTCCCTTTTTTTTGCCAGATCTTCCTGCTGCCTCTGCAGATGAATTATCTCCTGCTGGTATTCCTCCATCTTTGTATGAGAGGAGATATCGGCACGAAGTACTTCTATTTCTGTTTTCAGATGCTCCATCTGTTCTTTCTTTTCACTATTGTCTGACCGGAGTAAAATCTCCTCATCCTGGTTCATCACCGGAATCTGTTGTATTGCATTCTGAATGACAGCAAGTTTTGCTCTCTCCTGCACTTCACGTTCATGCACCCGTATGGAGATATCACCATAGATGCCGGTTCCGGTTATCTGTTCAAGTATCTGGCCCCGATCGTCATCACTGGCATCCAGAAAAGCTGCAAATTCTCCCTGGGCAAGCATGATGGAACGGGTAAACTGGTGAAATGTCATTCCAGTCAGCTTCTCAATTACAGCTGTATATTCTGTCTTTTTTTCTGCAAGGATTACACCGGTTTTTGCATCACTTATCTCAAATTTTGGTTGCTGCAATTCCCCATCAGGTCTTTTATGGGCACGATTCTGACTGAAGCGGGATATAAATTTTCCTTCTCTCGTCTCAAACTCAATCTCTGCATAGCACTCACCGGTATGCCTGGTCATTACTTCATTGCTGCTCTGGCTTATCCGGTCAAGGCGGGGGGTCCGGCCATATAAGGCCAGCGAGATAGCATCAAGGATAGTGGTCTTTCCGGCCCCGGTTGGTCCGGTTATCGCAAAGATGCCATCTGTATCATACGAGGAAGTGGTAAGATCGACAGACCATACTCCTGCGAGCGAGTTGATATTTTTAAAATGAATTCTCCTGATCTTCATCTTCCATCCTCATTGTGCATTAGTATCCTCTTCATATAATCCGGTCAGGATCTCGGTATAGGCATCAATGAGTTCCTGGCGGTCTTCTTCCGGTGTTTTATGGGCATCCATACACCGACGAAAAACCTCTATTTCACTCAGTTCTGCCAATGACTCAGAGGGAATTTCTGGCCGCAGTAAGCCTGATGAAAGGTTGGTGGTTTTTGTGATGAGCACCTCAACCAATGAATGAGAGGATAATTTCCTGATTTCTTCCTGGATATCGGCAGGCGGGAGACTATCTTCTATGATAATTTCGGTGAGAACCGGTTCACATACAAATGCCAGTTCCCGGAGTTGTGCGATAACTGTCTTGTAATTCCCTCGTATCCGCTCCATTCTGATAAACGATGGGACTGGTAAGGTTGTGATGACCGGTACTTCTCCTGGTTCTATCCTGACGAGACATACCTGTTTCTGCTGACCCGCTTCATTAAATCCCATGGGAAGCGGGGATCCACAGTACCGCCGGTATGGGGATCCCCCTACCATCTGGGGAAGGTGCAGGTGCCCAAGTGCTAAGTAATCAAAGGAGGACGGGAAGATGCCGGCATCAACCTGGCCAAGGGTGCCAATATAGAGATCCCGAACCCCGTCTCCTGCGTTTCCCCCGGCTGTATAGAGATGTCCCATGCCGATGATGGGGACCGGCTGGCCAAGATGACGACGGATATCCTCTGCACGCTCTGCAACATCATGGTAATGGGATTTGATACCGCTCACAAGTTTTTCTCTCTTCTCGTCAGTACTCTCACCAGGTTGTGCAGTTCGTACATCCCGATCACGAAGATACGGAACCGCACAGACAATAAGTTCGGGTGTGCTGTCATCAGCCGTGAGCAGAATGACTTCATCCTCCGGCTGTTCTGTTACCGATCCAATGATATGGATGTCAAGCGCCCGCAACAGATCCCGGGGGGCAGAGAGCAGAGAGGGTGAGTCATGGTTTCCGGCAGTGATGATGACATGTCGGCAACAGGAATCAGCCACCTGGTGTAGAAACCGGTAATAAAGTGAAAGAGCCCGGTTTGATGGTGTACCCGAGTCAAAGATATCTCCTGCAACGAGCAGGACATCTACTTCTTTTGTTGTGATACAGGATAGCAACCAGTCAAAGAATGCAGAGAATTCGTCATATCGTCGCCTGTCATACAGGGTGTTTCCAATATGCCAGTCAGAAGTGTGGAGGATCTTCATGCCAGTGATATATCATTGGGTGCAGTCCTGCTTTATAATGGCGGTACTGGGCTTTATCAGGGGTCAGTTAAAAAAAGATCAGTAAAGCCTGAGATTTTCTTTCTGTTTAAACCCTTAAATGCAGGTTCCTTCAGACAGGGAGCGTTAACCAGGATCCCATGTCATACCACATCCAGACTGTTGCAGCACTAAAAAGCATAATCATTTAACCAGAAATTCCCTGATAAGAACCGCTTTTTAAGGGTGATATGAGCCCTTTTTTTCCTTAAGAGAATAGTATCGTTGGATAAAGATGAGTACCCTTAAATCTAGAGTACACTCACCAGTTCTTCTGGTAGTGTCTCAAAAGGAGGTAAATATTGCTATTTTTTTCTTATTAGGAAATAGTCCCTCAATTGCGTGATCTGAGATGGTGATATGAGCGATATTTTGAGTTTTCCGGTAATACCAGGTCTCTTATAATTTCAGGGATATATCGATAACAATCAGTCCAGTTACTGAGGTGTAATTATGTACTCCAAGAATCTTTACAGATTATCCAGATGGATTATTTTTGGTATTATATTCGTACTTTTGTATAGCGTAGGTGTTACCACGGCAGATATGATGTTCTCACCAGACGGAAATGGGTACCGGTTTTTTCAAGACGGGTGGACCTACCTGCATATAGAAGGAGCTCCCTATGAGCGGGGATACCAGCACGGGTATCTAATGGCTCCGGAAATTGCCGAGATCCTGGATACCATCAGGTACATCACGTATCATGATACCGGGATGGAATGGGATTATTTCAAGAGTACTGCGATGGAGATGTATCCTGCTCATATTGATGAGGAGTTCATCACTGAAATGCAGGGTATTGCACAGGGGGCCAAGGATGCAGGAACAGATGTCAGTTTTGGGGATATTCTTGGATGGAACACGTATAAGGAACTTACCGGGTACTGGTGGCCTACGGTAAAGTCCGAAGCATACAAAAAGATGGAGATAGAGACCGACTCATGCAGTGCATTTATTGCAAACGGTGATTACACCAAAGATGGCACGATAGTCCTTGCCCATACATCATGGACCCCTTTTGAACGGGCTCATTTTTTTGATCTGATTACCGATGTATACCCTGAGGGGGGAAACAGAATCATCATGCAGAGTGCACCTGGTCTGCTTGACAGTTCGACCGATTTCCTGGTGACCAGTGCCGGTCTTCTGATTGCAGAGACAACGATTAACGGATTTAACCAGTATCAAACAAATATGTCTCCTTCCTTTTACCGGCTGAGAAAAGCTGCACAATATGCACAGAATCCTGATGAATTCGTCACTATAATGAATACTAACCGCAGTGGCGGATTTGCCAACAGCTGGCTTGTTGGTGATTGCAATACTGGGGTAATAATGCGGTTTGAGCAGGGATTGAAGTTTTATAACATTACAAAGACAGATAATGGATACTTTGTCGGGGCCAATTCTGCTGAAGATCCCAGGATCAGAAACCTGGAATGTTCAGGGCTGGACCCGACCGATATCAGGAACGGAGTGAGTGCCCGGATGGTCAGATTACCACAACTCATGGAGCAGTACAAAGGAAAGATATCTCCTGAGACAGCCAAAAAGATTCTATCAGATCATTATGATGTCTGGCTCGGGAAGGAGAATCCGTCTACGAGAACCGTAGAAGGGTGTTACTGGCTTGATTCTAATCCCTATCCAAACCGCCCCCCGTTCAAACCGATGGGATCCTACGATGCCAAGGTTTCCGACTCAGAACTTGCTGAAAATATGAGTTTTGAGGCACGATGGGGTCTGCCATCCGGTATACCATTTGATGCCGAAAAGTTCCTGGAACAACATCAGCAATGGGATTATCTCAACGGATACATCAAGTCATTCCCAACGAGATCCTGGACTTCCTTTACGGTAGGAGAGCAGAATAACTCCTAAATCATACAATTTTCAGCACATGAATTGGATGTTGCTGCCAGGATGAGGATGATGTCAGGTAGGTTGTACAAAATAAGTATTCTGATGGAGTGAGATAATAGTTCAAAAATTAAATGATGAATCTATTTTCCTGATAATGCCTTTATTTCAGAGTTTTCTGGTTTTGGTTATTTGTATTGATAATAAACCCAGAATCCAGTCTGGATCTCCATCCTGGTGCATATTACGAGTAATTTGCCAGAAAGGGATCCTCTAAATATTTTAGTAACATCTTGATTCACATCCCCTTGTGCTTCTTAAGAAAATGTCCTTCCCTGTCCTGAAGGGTAGGTTCAGAAACGGTTTTTCTGAAGAGTCACTCGTGAAAGAGGACCGGGGTAATCATGGTTGAGAGAAGGCTCATCAGGAGAACCGCGATATAGAGTTCCTGGTGAGCAATACCAAAACTTACTGCGAAAAGGGGCAACAATCATTGTCATCTCATCCCGTGGTATCATACCGGCCCCCACGACAAGGGAGTCGCTGGCTGTCATACTAAGCAGCCGTGCAGTGATACCACAACTGAAAAACTTGGAGAGGATTGCAATAATCGTGATAAAGAGGCAGAAGATGAGAATTTTTCTTGTTATCTGATGCAGGTCAACGAATATTCCAAGCGAGATAAAAAAGATTGCTGCTATTGGAACGTACAGATATTATGAGCCCTTTTTAATTCTTTTTGAGTGAATCAATCCCAACCTGCTTAAGGAGACCCCGGCGATAAACGTACCGATAAGTCCTGATACTCCGACCATCTCTACAGCAAGAGCGAATGCAAAAGCCGCCATCAGGCCACAGAGGAAGACAAATTCAGGAAACCTGGCTGTCAAAGATGTCCGATCAATTGCTATGAGGATCTTCTGGAAACCATATGTCCCGATAAGCCCTGCCGCGAGAATAAAGAGGATGGGTTTGAGTATGGTCCAAACAAGAAGGAAGAGAGAATGTGTTTTATATTATTTCAGTCGTATTTGAGAGTGCAATAAGGCCTATGATATCGTCTATTACTGCTGTTCCAATGATGGCATTTGCTGTTACGGTATGAAGTTTTCTCATTTCCTTTAAGACATTTGCCGTGATTGCAACGCTTGTCGTGGTAAGAGCAGTGCCGACAAAGAATGCACTTGCAGTGTCAAAACCTACGGCAACGGCAAAAGCAAACTCTGCTAACCCGGGGATTGCGACACCTGCAAGTGCGATAATAAAATATCTGCCGTTAATGAGATCCTGAGGGTGAAAATCAAATCCAATGACAAAGAGCATAATGATGATACCGATCCGGGCAAAGATCCCGACAAGATCGGTATAAGTGATAAGACCAAGAACACTTGGTCCGATAAGTAATCCGAGAAATATCTCCCAGAAGAGAGCAGACTGGTGAATCCAGGATGAAATAATAACCGTCAATTGCAACTAACAGCAATAGTGTCATCTGAAACTCTACCGATGTTATCAGGGATCCGTCTCCGGGAATCATTACTCGTAACCTGGTCAGTGTTGTACTATTGTCAGGTTACTGATCTTATGAGATATACTATTTTCAACTAAAAATTTTTGATATAATAAGAATTGATCTGGTTAAAACCAATTCTCAACCTGTATTGCTAGCAAAATCTCATTATTAGAAATTTCAAATACGAATGATAACTATGATAAGGAATATTATTGGAAACCGACCACTATTCATGGATTTTCCTCCTTGGTTGTTATGATTGTATTCAGAGTTGTTATCAGACTATAAAATATAGTAGTAATGCTGCTCTTGGATGGCGAAAAGTTCTCCCATGAATACTGTTGTTATTCACAAGAGCCCGATTCGGTGTTGTTACAGCATAGCGTCCTGTTGTATTATCATGCATTTTTCTTCTTGACAGGTTGTAATATATCCGGATTGGGACCACTCACAGTGCTGCTTAAAAACCACTATCAGTTCTGAAATTACGCAATCTGATCACGCTCACTCAAGGAAAAAACCGGCATTTTTTAAAGTTCGCGGATGGAACCTTATTACTATGAATATGTGCACCATGGGAAGTTATACCGTGATTGCAGTCCTGATCCTTGCCTGCATTGTTTTCCCCATATCTGCGGCATCTGAAGAGTATTCACTTACAGATTTCAGGTATCTCACTGAAGAATTTCCCCCGTTTCAGTATAATGAGAATGGGGAGGTAACCGGTCTTGCCACGGACCTCCTCTTAGCGATAACAAAAGAGGCTGGTGCTGAAATAAACGCCGGTGATATCACCGTTGTACCGCTGGATGAGGGATTAAAAACAGTCAGGGATACGCCTGGTACGGTCATCTTCTCAATAGCACAGACCCCGGAACGCGAAGATCTCTACCGCTGGGTCGGCCCGTTTACCTCATATGATATTGTAGTCTTTGCAAAAAGAGGCAGCCAGGTTACCATTGGGAATGCAGAGGATCTCAAATCCTATACCCTCGGGGCAGTAACTGGTGATGTATCGATTGAGAAACTGACCGATCTCGGGGTGGATCCTGATGCTCTTATCACCAATCCGGATCCACTGGTCCTCTTTGCCATGCTTTACAATGGAGATATCGATCTCGTGGCATCGGGTGACGTTGCCGGGGAGTACTTCGCAAGGGAGAGCGGGCAGAGACCGGGAATATACCGGATAGCATACCGGATGGAGACAATACCTCTCTATTTTGCTTTTCACAAGGATACTTCAGATGCCATAATCAATTCGTTTACTGAGGCATTTGAAAGGCTCTCGCAGACACCTTCTACCGGGGGGATGAGCAAAATTGATACGATCACCAGTGCCTGGATGCCCTCTGTTGGTCTTTCCACCCTTTCATTTTACACTGAGGAGTATTACCCGTATAACTTCGAGAAGGACGGTATTTTACAGGGAATATCGGTTGATATCCTCACTGAAGTTTTTTCCCTTCTCAATGCCGATATCGGGGCAGCCAATATCACATCCGGTTCCTGGGATGAAGGATACAATCAGGCTCTTACCCGGGCAGGAACCGTTATCTTCTCGATAGCCCGGTCAGAGGATAGGGAGAACCTGTTCCTCTGGGCAGGTCCCATGGTAACAGATAAAACGGTGATATTTGGTTTATCTTCCCGGGATGAGTCAGGTACCGGTTCATGTGATCCGGCAGGAATGCGTATCGGTGCAGTCACTGATGATATTTCTGCAGAGGATCTCAAAAATGCCGGATATACCAATATTTTCTATGCAGAGGATGTTCCGACTCTTGTTGCTGCAGCAGAAGATGGCAGCATTGACGGACTGGCATATGCATATCTCCCGGGAACCAATCTAATCGCACGGTATGCCAAAGATGAACAAGCGTTTTCTCCTCTCTGTACGCTTGACACCCATGAATATTATTTTGCGTTTAATCGCAATACCCCTGTTCCGCTTGTGAGATCATTTCAGGAGGCCCTTGATGAAATAAGGACCGGGAAAGATGAAGACGGGGTTAGTATGTATGAACGGATCCTCTACCGCTATATTCAGCCATCCTATGCAACATCGTTAATCACTCCAGACCAGGTTACAGAACTGGTGAGCTATACTGCACAGGAACTTTCCCGTGATGCAAAGGAAACGATACAGCAGATCAATGCAGGGAACGAGCCGTTCCAGAGTGCCTCCCAGCCGGATCTGTATGTCTTTGTATATGACACCAATGTCACCATGGTTGCCCATGCTGATAATCCCAGCATGGTTGGGGCTAACTATCATAATAAGACTGATGTGACCGGAAAACCATTCCGGGATCTCCTCGTAGAAGGAGCGTTGCAGAATGGAACCGGCTGGGAAGATTATCTCTATAGCAGTCCGGCAGAGACTGGTCTTTACTGGAAGAGCACTGCGTACCGGCTGGTGACTGGGAGTGATGGCAGACAGTATGTTGTCTGTGCCGGTTTATACAAAACAGCGGATGGCAGAGGCACATAGCCTTTCAGTTAGAGAAAACTGTGATATTTTTCAAGCTATAATCTGGCTTTTTTTTAGTTTTTTTTCATTACTTGACATTAGATTGTTGAAAAAATTCATATAATTATATTGCTACATTTCAATTCCCCTCATTTGCAGGAGATTTTCAATTCCGATCCACGCCTGAATAGTGAGATATGGCGCTATCAAAATTTTTATCTATGTATGAATCTTAACCTGGTCAACCTTTTTTTACCAGATAGGGTTTATCGTATCTTGGATCAATGTATTATTATCAAGAGCTTGAACATCTATGAACCGCGATGATATTATCTCTTCACTCAAAAATGTAAAAGAAGAGATTCATCTGAAATATAGAGTGAAGGAGATAGGAATTTTTGGGTCAGTTGCCAGAGGGACAGCAAAAAAAGAGAGTGACATAGATATATATGCAGAATTTGAACCGGAAGCAGATATTCTTGATTACTCCGGCCTTTCTCTTGAGTTAGAAGAATTGTTTAACAGACCAATTGATATTGTGACACCAAGAGGGATACGGGAAGAGATGAGATCGAATATCTTTCACGATCTTATAGTAGTATGAGAAACCCCTCTTATTTATTTGAAGATATGAGAGAGGCGCTCACCCGGATGATTGAGGTTACCGAAGGGATACCGTCTTCTGAATTTTCTCAAAACTGGGTTATGATATCTGCAGTCCGGGATCAAATTATGATTTTGGGAGAAGCAGCCAAACACATACCTTCTGATATTTGTGAAAACTATCCAGAAGTTCCATGGAGTCAACTCGCAAGGACGAGGGATCGACTCATTCATGGTTATTTTAAGACAGATCCACAGCTTCTCTATGTTATGGCAACTGTTCGTGCCAGAAATTTACTCCCTGTAATCTCACAAATCCTGTATGATTTACAGGTCAGGTATTCTGGGAAAACCCTTCCTCCTGAAGCGGAGCCTTAAAAGGGAGAGTAGGTATGAACGGATACTCTACCGCTATCTTCAACCATCCTATGCAACATCAACAATTACTCCTGATCAGGTAACAGAGCTGGTCAGTGATACCGCACATGAGATATCCCGTGATGCAAAGGAAACAATACAAAAGATCAGTGGCAGGCAGCGAACCGTTTCAGAGTGTTTTCCAGCCGGAACTCTATGTCTTTTTGTATGATCCCAATGTTACCATAATAGCCCATGCTGACAATCCAAGAATGGTCGGCGCAAACTATCATAATAAGACTAACATGACCGGAAGACCATTTCGGGATCTTATCGTAGAGGGAGCGTTGCAGAATGGAACTGGCTGGGAAGATTATCTCTATAGCAGTCCGGCAGAGACTGGTCTTTACTGGAAGAGCGCTGCGTACTGGCTGGTGACCGGGAGTGATGGCAGGCAGTATATGGTCTTTGCAGGTCTGTATAAGACTGAGGAGGATTTTCGTGAATGACCTGTCAGTCAGAGAAAAGAGATATTCTGAAAAATCATTCATTTCATTCCTTCTTTGATCATGAGTAACAGACATCATGAAAAAATTCAGATTTAAAAAAATTGATGCGTTCACAACCGGTGTTTCATCAGGAAATCCTGCGGGTTGTGTGTATCCGGATGAAGAGATGACAGAAGAAGAGATGCAGAGGATAGCCCGTGAACTGAAAGGGTTTGTCTCGGAGGTTGGATTTGTCAGACCGGGAAAGGGTGATGAAGATGTAACCTTAAGGTACTTCTCCTCTGAACGGGAAGTTCCATTCTGCGGTCATGCGACTGTGGCTATAATGCATGATCTGATACTCAATTCTGAATCCTTACAGAACAGGGATATCATCAGGATCAGAACGAACAAAGGAGTATTACCGGTAGAAAACCGTCTTTCATCAGAGGGAATGGTGTATATCCATGCTCCGTTCCCCGAATTCATTGATAATCCTCCTGATAGATCAGAAATTGCCACAGCTCTCGGACTTGCTTCTTCAGATATCGATGATACGAAACCAACCGGGATAGTGCATGTCGGTCAGAACATCCTAATCGTCCCGCTCCTCTCCCTTTCAGCATGTATCCTGTGTTCCCCTGAGTATGAGATTCTGAGGAAATTTGCCCTATCCCGGTCTATTGAAGTCATTCATATCTCAACACCACAGACTGAATATCAGGATAATGATTTCCATGTCAGGGTATTCGCTCCGGCGTTCGGATACCTGGAAGATTTTGCAACAGGATCTGCAAATGCTGCGTTTGGGTATCATCTGATACGGGCAGGTCTCTGGGATGGCAACCCGATAATACTTGAGCAGGGTCCGGATCAGAAGAATCCAAATATCGTGTATATTTCGGAGGCTCCTGACGGGAGTATTCTGTTTGGAGGAGGGGGAGTGGTACGGGTAGATGGGTATTATTACCTGTACTGAAAATTCCATTCAGATTATCCAGTGGTATCACAGAGGATAGGGGTGTTAAGAATTTCATGAATCCTGATGGTTCTGTCGATTTTTCAAGTGATATGGAATATTGTTAAAATGAAAGTCAAAATGATATTTGATTAAATCCTGCCTGAACATGATGGTATGGTATCACTTGTTTTTCAGAATGAGCTACCATATCACTCTATTTTGCTTTTCACAGATCTATGTCCATATTTTATATGGGGTCTACTTAACCTTACAACGATTGACTAATTTTTTTACACCGACTAACATTCAAGAGGCCTTATTTGTAGACTGAATGTCTATGACCGATTCTTAAAACCAGTATACTTTCATGATGTATAGAGTAAACCACTCTCCAATCACCAACGCGAAGTTTATACAGCCCTTTAAATTGTCCAGTCAGAGCTTCACCGATCTCGGGATTACCTGTTAGTTTGGATTCTAAATCATGGATAATACGTTCTGCAGAAACTTTATCGATTTTTTTCAGGTCTTTAAGGACAGAACGTTTGTAGTTAATCTGAAATGGCAAGAGTCGCCCTCAATTCCTGTGAGGAAATAATATCATCATCCTTATCCTGCATACGGTCAAGTGCAATAAGGTAATCTGCATATTCAGAGATATACATCTCCATGGCCTTTCTGATGAGATATCCTCTTGACCGATCCAGACTGTTCGCCAAATCATCGATCTGATGAGCAAGGGTTTCCGGAACTCTTACTGTGATGCTTATAGTCATATCCGATTACAATGTAATCATATGAATTAACGTGATTTATATGTATTCATAATCAGAAATTAAAAAGTACTTCCAAACGATATTACAAGGGACCACAATATGGAGTTGAGATGCAATGGCCCTGAAATGGAAGAACATTTAGACCTGATTCTTTATTTAATCAATGCGAAGGATTTCTAATGAAAAATAACCTTCATAAATCCGTTTAATAAAAAACTGCGTGATTATTGATATGGTTTGAGCAGAAAAGAACCAGAAAATTCTCCTGTTGGGTATTGAATTCAGATAATTTGGATCTATCACCAAAATTCATTCCGATCTACTAAAGCAGCGAATTTTAACATCCATTTATGTTCAAGGATCCGAAATATGTGATAAAACACACATGGAACAATCGATAATTTTGATAAAAATTACAGGCTGATACAGATGGTAAGAAGAGAGGGAAGATTTTGGTTGATGATGAGTAATTATTGCCTGAATGTTTACATATACCAGTCACGGCACCAGTCGTTTACATAAACTCCAAGGTTATACCGGGAGATTCCCTCCTCAAATGCAGCGGCTGCAAGCGTAAATGCATTGTCAGGGAATTTGCCGGTCGAGATGAGCTGCATGAGTCCCGGTATCCCGCTTATTTCAGCAGTAGTGATAACCGCTGCTCCTGCTTGATAACCCGCCAGTGACACCGGAAAGACTCTCGAGAGCCGCAAGATCCGCCTCTACCGGGTTGTACGCTGCCTCGTTATCGAGATAGCTTCGCATCTCGTCGAACATCCAGGGAGTGTCATCAGCATGGGCCGAGAGAGTGTTGTAGTTCTCTTCGAGTGCCACCCAGCTGGGTCTGGATATACTTGATTATCGTTGCTGCCCAGGCGGTGAGCTGCCTGGCACCGGCATCCTGACTCCCGAGAGTTCCGGGATGAGACTCTTCAGAGTACTGTACCTCCATAACTAGGAGGGTGTCCGAGAACTCCAGGTATCCAAAAAGGCTCTGAAAAATAATTCGTTTATGTGCATTAATTTGCAAATGAACGACAAAATGAATATAAAAATGATTGATTAGCCATTCTCGGACAGCTTCGTAGTGTTATGATACCTATTCCCCAGGGTTCTGAAAGAGAAAGAACGGGAACATAATGATATTGTTATAGGATGCAACCACATTGATCGCGAGGACTTAAGTTGGATAAACTTCTGGTGTAACAGAGCAAGTAACAGAAATATAATGAACAATGTGGGGTGATTAGGGGTATTTATCCCACCTCCCATCTCTCAATATTTCTGGTCTCCGGATTAAAGACTATCCCAATCTCATGGACCGGCAAGGTACCAGAGCGATATTTTTCTGCATACCCCCTGCTCTGGATCTGGGTAAGCGGGCTTTTTTCACCGCTTTTGTCAATGCCGAGAACTTTAAACTCAAATATCCAAATCCCTGTCTTTGTCCTGACGGTCAGATCAATCCGCCCTTTGTTCGTGGTGTCTTCAGGGATAACCTCATACCCAAGACTGGCAAAACAGGTGTATATGACACTGGCATAGAATCCTTCAAAATGAGAAATCTGATTCTTCCGGTAATTATCATGAGGTATTGAGGCGAAGAAATCATGCAGGATATCCCGTAACTGGTCAGTATCAGCCAATTCGATGCCTCTGCGAATCTCTTGCAGAGAGCCCTGTTCATTCTCATCCCGGAGCAGGATGAGGATCTGACGGCAGAATGCCTCCCTGACTTCCCGGTTTGGAAACCCAAGTGTATACCAGGTTCCTTCATCCGGATTACTAACAAAAGACTGAATCGTCAGGTAGCCAGCCTGGAAGAGAAGGGTTTCTATCCTGATATGTTCAGGATCAAATGATCCAAGGAGTTCATCGCCGGCTATGAGCCCGTCATACTCTGCTGGCAACCGTGGTCTGGTCCGCCAGAGTTTCATCAGAAATGTCGGTGTTCCGGTCTCAAACCAGTATGGACGAAATACCTTTTTATCAAATAGCAGGAGTATATCAAATGGATTGTACACGGCATCCCCTGTCCAGGAATACCCGTTATACCACTCTTTAACTTCATCAGTATCAAAAGCATCTAAGCGGTCCGAGAATACCGTTTCTAGATCCACCTGCGTATAGCCACAGATTGCTGAATATCTACTGTCTATGGTGATATCATTCAGGTTATTGAGATCTGAGAATATTCCTGCCTTTGCGAATTTCGAAACGCCGGTCATAAAGACAAAACTGAGATATGGATCAAGGGGCTTTATTGCCCCATAAAAGTCTTTAAGATTATCCCGCATCTCAATTGCAATGAGTGGATGGTTGATAGTGTCTAGAATCGGTTTATCGTATTCATCGACAAGGATAACCACCTTCCTGCCGGTAATTTGTGATATTTTAGGTATCAGCGAAAGTAATCTATCCCCGGGTGATCCGCTGGTTTTCCCTGTCTCATACCGTTCTTCCCATTCATCAAGGATACGGGTAAGGCGGCAGGTGAGATCAGACACACTCCGGAGTGATCCCCCCGCAAAGTCGATGCGCAGAACTGGTTCTATCCGGGTAAAATCCCATCCGGCCTCATCGGTATCTAGGTAAAGTCCGGAGAAAAGGTCACGCTTCCCCGAAAAAGCACAGTCAAGGGTATCTACAAAGAGAGATTTTCCAAATCGGCGGGGACGAGATAGGAAGTAATAAGATCCGTTTTTTACTAACGCTGATATGAACGGAGTTTTGTCGACATATGCATATCCTTCGGTCCTGATCTTCACAAATGACTGAATGCCGGTGGGTAGTCGCAAAGGTTGCATATGATAATGTAATAACTAATACTTCTCCCAGGGGATATAAATGTGGCTTTAAGCTGACTATATACGGTTTCTTATTCAGTCATTTTTAAATCAAAAAATGCTTAATTGGTCCCCTATCTCTTAAATAACCTTCAATAGGCAGAAAATTCTATGTGTAATGGGTGCAAACAAATTATTCAGATCACGATAGAAAAGAGAGTGATGAGGATGAACTCCTGGTATCCGATAATCTCCCGGAGATGTTTCAGTAACTCGGATACGAAGTAACTGGGATCATAGATTCCGGAGAAGAAGGTTCTGTCTGAAAACCAAGTGATACTATCATCATGTTCAGGCAGGATGTAATTACATGACATTCTGACTTTCACATTGACACTGTTCCAGAGCATTTTAAGAATTCAAACCGCAGAGGACGCAGAGGGCGGAGAAAGAGGTCGAAAATAATCAAGTAATTATAAGATGACCATATCATATCACTTGAAAAATAGACAGAGTCATTTCCCTGATTCTCTGGAAAGCACAGCTTGAGGAAATCGGTTTGTGCGACTGGTCTTTTATTGAACCAAGACAAGACGCCTGATTTCCCCCTTTTTTTCAAGTATGACTTTTACAACGTTGCAGTAATTCTCTTAAGATGATGCTTTACTGCCTTTACATGGGACCGGTGAGCACAGGCAGAAACCATCCAACAATTGATGTGATTATCCATATAACAACAGCAATTATCAGGGATTTGATCCAGCCTATGGTGTACAGTTTCTGCAATGCCACCAGCCACACGATTCCTGCAATAAACGCAGCTATCAATCCCTGGCCCAGCACTAAGTATAAAACAGTGTAAATTACCGTGCCAATAAGGGCAGCAAGAAATGCCGTCTTTATCCCTTCTTCTTCACCAAACAACTTTACGACAACAAAAATTACTATCGTTGAGATAATCAACGCAATAACAAATGTCAACAGGGTAAAAATCGTAAGTTCCATAATGATTCCTTATCCCTGAATGATATTAATTGTATCGGAATAAACCTGGTATTTGTGATCTAACCCTTTCATTTTTTAGGTATCAGAAAAAATCAGATTTTTTCAAGAGAGTCTGTTCAATAGAGTATTCTTTATGATTCAGCTTTCCCATCTATAAATCTTCAATTGCAGATACGAGGGAACTGGTAATGTTTTTCTAAAATGGATTATGGAGAGTGGCAATTATCGGAAGGTGAATGCAGGATTCTGGACATGATTATAACATGGATGAGGAGATTGCCGGGAAATCCTATATGAAAGAAAAATTGTTCATATTAATAAAAAAATGGTTTACCAATACCGCAATGGCAACTGAATGAAGAACACCATGCTGCAATAAGTAGTATTGAATAGTAGGAATCCTACTCTTACGCACATCCCTCTGGTCATTTAGTTCACTGGAAAGGCTCATGACATCGTGTACCCGTGGGGAAGCTAAAGACACCACTATCATCGCGGGAATGGTGCCTAGAGTACCCTGAAAGATGATAAATCCGTCATATTTCATCTAAAGAAGCGTTCAGTCTGGCCTTTTTTATGACCACTACACCATCTCAATTGTGAGATGGGCTAAATTTCACCGGCCTGATTTTCGATTGACAGGTGAAAAAGGTCTTATTAACCAAAGTATCAGAAACACCGAAATCTGACTCAATGAACAGGTTTCATCGCTGTGAAAGGAATACAAGTGAGTATGTTGGGTATGTATGCTGAATCTGCAGGTACAAGATTGGTAACCCCTGGTCAATCGGTTCGAGTTACACTCCTTACAGCTTATTTATGGCGTGGAATAAGTCTCTAACTGATACGTAATACATTTCAACAACAGACCAAAGAAAATAGTTACACTTGAGGAATAATAACCAGCCAGGTGGTACTGTTTATTGAACTATACCTGATGATGGAGAAGTCTGGGCAGATTTCTGATAAAATTGCCATATTCTATCCATTTCCCTAAAAGAGCCCTGTTTCTTTGGCAAAGAATTTAGATTTAAAGAAACTTTTCCCTCTGTATACCCGGCATTTAAGATAATTTATGAGGCAGATCTGCCTCTTGTTGTAATTCTCGTTGCACGTCCTGATAGTAAGCATACGACCTTAGAGTGAGAAATTCACGCAACAAAAAACTTGATATTTAAAGAAGGAACCAGGGCTACATGATACATCTCTTGAAGATGCAAATTTATTGAATTAAAGTTTCTTCCCCGAGTGTACCGAGCAGTGAAGACACAGGCCTGGCAATTGACCCATAATGACAAGGACGTGATATGAGAGAGAACTCAACGATTTGTAGGAGGAAATGCTGAACCCAGATTCATTTTCCATAGTATCCTTATTTTGTCCTGATTATCGTCGGTGTAAAAATTCAGATACTCCTTAACGACAATCTCCAGATCTCTGTGTGATGTAGTATTGTGTGTGAGACGTGAATAAGGTCAATTCTAAAAAACTAATGTAGTAAGTTGAAATTTATTTTTGATGGAAATTTTATGTGATTCTCCTGTAATTTTTCTTAATGAATGGCTGATGGGTGAACACGAAATGGCTACGTGATTGTACCCGGTTTAGAAATATCACAGGGAGATTTATTGAGATTTACATAGACATTTAAGTCATTAATACGGCATTTGCATCATACATGGACATTATCCATGGCATTTTTAGCCATCCCTTATAATTTTCTGTCCTTATGTTTTTACCTCCTTTCCCTGATATGGATTGTATATAATCCATGGCATCCCTTTTTAGAACGTTCGCTTGAACTGCGTGGTGCACGGTTGCCACGTTCTGCAATATCCCCGGTTTCACGTCGAATATTATAGAACGTTTTACGATCCCTATCCAATTATTATACGATATAATAATTTTCACACCCATCTCAGAGATAATCTGCATTTAGTGGGGATGTATATACCTCTTACTCGTTATTGCAAAATTTGAATCAATTCATAATTATCTGTGTCACATTATGTCTGGGAATACTGTCCCTGTATATAGGTAATGGCAAAACGGTATAGAAAATTATGCAATTACCTACAATTATTCCTCCCTGATGATATAAAGAGAAAATCGGTCGCTTTTTAGGAAGACGGTAAATCCCATCTATCTGGGGAAATCACTTCAACGTTGCCTATTAGCAAGAAATAAATCAACATATGAATAAATGGACTATAGGCACCAGCAACAGGCAGGGAGACTGATGGTAATAAAAAAGAAAGAAACGACAGAAGAGAATCACTCCCCTGCCACACACAGCACCAGTTCATTGCGAAAGGCCGCTGTAGAAAAACTTTCACGTTCCCAGTCAGCCCCCCCTTGGATAAAAGGAGAGAATCCAGAGGAACTTATTCATGAACTTCAGGTGCACCAGATTGAGCTTGAGATGCAGGCTGAGGAACTCAAAAGAGCGCATCTCGTCATTGAGGAGTCACGGGACCAGTATCTTGACCTGTATGAATTTGCCCCTATTGGTTATCTCACACTTACTGAAATGGCAATAATCTCACAGGCAAATCTCACCATTGCGGGGCTCCTTGGAGTTGATCGGTTACAGCTTACCAATGCACGAATCAGGAATTTGATTATTCCACAGGATCTCGAAAACTGGGACCGGTATTTTGTAAATCTGCTACAATCTGAAAAGAAACTCACTACCACCCTCGTGTTCAAACGGGGTGATGGGACTACATTCCCTGCCCGGCTGGAAAGTATCAGGCTCACTGAAAGCAGCGGTAAAACATCAGTCCAGGTGGCAATCAGTGATATTTCTGATATCAGAACGGTAGAAATGGCTTTGCATAGGAGTGAAGAGCGTTTTATGCTGGCCCTCAGGAATGCACCGGTATCAGTTGCAATTCAGGATACAAATCTGGTTTTCCAGTGGGCATACAACCAGCGTACCCTACGACTGGAAGAGATCAAAGGGAAGAAAGACATGGATCTCTTCATTCCGGAAGAAGCAGAAGAGTTGATTGAACTCAAACGCAGGACTCTGAAGACTGGGAAGAAAATCCATAAGAAGATCTGGCTGACGATGGATGGCAAACGGTTATTCCTTGACCTGTATATTGAACCCCTTTTTGACGATACCGGGCATATCACAGGAATAGGGGTTGCCACTGTGGACCTGACCGAACAAAAGCTCATTGAGGATGCATTACGACACAGCGAGGAGAACTTTCGGCAGGCTTTGGAGTTGCTGGAAGCAGTAACAAAAGAAACTGATGTGATTATTGCTGTACAGGATGTAAACTTTTGTTATCTCTATTTCAACCAGGCCTATCAGGAGGAAATACAGCGACTTACCAGTAAGGATCTTACCATTGGCACCAGTATGATTGAATTGTACGCAGAGATGCCAGAAGAGCAGAAAAAGGACGTGAAAGAGTGGGAAAAGGTTCTGAAAGGTGAATATGTAAATAAATTGGTAGAATTCAATGATCCTGGTACGAACCGCAGAGTCTATCACGTACTTCACACTCCTATACGGGATGCAAATGGAACTATTATAGGTGCCGGGGAAGTTGCGTATGACGTCACCAGACAGGTACTCGTGAATGAAGAACTGCGGGAGACAAAGGAATATCTTGACAACCTCATCACCTGTGCAAATGCACCCATTATCGTCTGGGACTCACAATTTTTCATTACCCGGTTCAATCGTGCGTTTGAACACCTTACTGGCAGGGAAGCAAAGGAAGTACTTGGAAAGCATTTAGAGATTCTCTTACCTGATTCGTACCTGGTCCCTGCGATGGATCTTCTCAGAAAGACCAGTGAAGGTGAACCGTGGGATAGTGTGGAGATACCAATTCTCGACAAAATGGGAGGAATCAGGACGGTGCTCTGGAACTCTGCTTCTATCTTTGGGTCTGACGGGAAAACTATTGTTTCAACGATTGCACAGGGTCAGGATATCACTGACCGGAAAAAGATAGAGTGTGAGCACCGGCTTCGTGCTGCAGAATTAGCAAAAATGAACATGTTGCTCAATGAGGAGATAAGACAGAGAAATATATCAGATACAGCTCTTAAAAATACGCTCTCACTTCTCAATGCTACTCTTGAATCAACAGCAGATGGTATCCTTGTGGTTGATCAGCAGGGTAAGATAACCAGTTATAATCAGAATTTTGTAACCTTGTGGAATATTCCAGGGGATTTGCTGGAATCAGGGAAAAACTTCCAGGTAATGAATCATCTCATACAGCAACTTAAAAATCCCGAAGAATTTGTTGCCAACATCAAAGAGTATCAGTTCCACCCAACACGCGAAAGCTTTGACATGATTGAATGCAAGGATGGAAAAATCTTTGAACGGTATGTAAAACCCCAGAAGATCGGGGATATTGTGGTTGGCATAGTCTGGAGTTTCCGGGACATTACCGATCGCAGGCATACCGAGGAGAAACTTGTTGCCTCCTTACAGGAAAAAGAAGTGCTGCTTCGTGAGATACACCACCGGGTCAAGAATAATCTCCAGTTGATATCCGGTCTGCTGGATATGACCCGGATGCGGACGGTGGATAAATCAACAAACAGCGTTCTGACCGATATCATGCTTAAAATCCAGACTATGGCACAGATTCATACCAGGCTCTATGAAAGCAAACAGTGTGGAAAAATCAGCATAACTGATCAGATTCAGGATCAGATAACGGCATTATCAAATATATATTCCCATAAGGGGCACGAGATAACCTGTGAGATTCATTCCCGGGAAGTTTTTCTCCCGGTAGACCAGGCCCTCCCCTGTGCACTGGTCGTAAACGAACTACTCTCAAACGCCTATAAACATGCTTTCAAAAAGCGAAAAAAAGGTACTATTGAGATATCTGCAGTACAGGAGAACGGCTGGATGCACATTACAGTCAGTGATAATGGTATTGGTATGTCAGATGATTTTGATATAAGTCGTTGTAACAGTCTTGGACTAAAACTGATGAGTACGCTGGTACAACACCAGCTGAAAGGATCCCTGACAATAAACAGTAATCAGGGAACTGAAATTAATGTTAAATTTCCCGTCATTATTTGAGATAAGGCATGTCTAAAATACTGGTTGTTGATGATGAAGCGATAATCACGCTGCAGCTCGTAGAAGTGCTTACCGAAATGGGGTATAGTGTTGCAGGCATGGCAGCATCTGGCGAAGAAGCTCTCGATAAGGCCAGGTGTTTCCAGCCAGATCTTGTCCTGATGGATATTGTGATGCCTGGTACAATGAATGGTATAGAGGCAGCGGAAATAATTACAAAAGAACTGGACATTCCGGTTGTTTTTCTCACTGCGTATGCTGACGATACTATAATTGAAAGAGCAAAAAGCGCCCGACCCTATGGCTATATCGTAAAACCCTTCAATCAATTGGAAATAAAAGCTGCCATTGAAGTTGCATTGTTCCGTAAAGCGACAGAACCACAGTATCAAAACCTAAAAAAAAGAGTTTCTGACTCCATTTCACCAGAAATCCAGGATGGCCGGCAGGCAGAGGATGGTCTGGCCTATCTCGATCTCCCGGAAATAAAAACAGTCTTGTTAGAAGATATCTTTACAGATATTGTTCTCTTCCTGTATACTGATCAGATCTCAAAAGAACCAATATTTAAATTTGCATTGGAAGAGGGAGTAAAAATGGGAGGACGCAATCTGTTTGCCTATTACCAGTCAACTCTCCAGAAATACTTTCCAAAAGAGATCTTTAAAAATAAGCTGTATACTTATCGTTTAAAACGAAACGAAATTTTTGCCCTGTTGCCAGTCCTTGAAAAATGTACGACATCCCTGCTGTATAAAGGCACAACAGATTCCCTGCAGATACTGCTCGACTTTTCTGAAACTGAAGAGTTCGATGATATTCTTGCCATCAGGAATTTTCTTCTCTCAAAAAAAGAGACCAAAATCCCCATATCCGGGATCATTGCCATGAATATTGGAAAAATTGATCATACCCGGATAAAAACTCTCGCCGAAGGTATTTCAAAGATCATCGTTTCAACCGGGAAAGAGACAACGCTTTCGTTCTCCCATCATTCGTTTTTTGCCGGTTCTGTCTCTGTTGTCCCCCAGTCAACCATCGATGATGTCGTAAAAAAGTCACTGGAACCGGTGGTCCTTTCTCTCTTAGATAAACCAATTTCAGGGTATGAAATCGTTCATGAAATCCATAACCGGTTTAAGGTTCTCATTCCACAGGCAAGGGTTTACACCCTTCTCCATGATCTTCAGGAGAACGGGTACCTTGAGATAAAAGCATCAGGAAAATCAAAATTGTACTGTCCTACTGATAAAGGAAAAAAATACATCAGCCAGAAACTCAATGATTTTAAGCTGGTATTTCAGCATATTTTAGGTACTGGAGGCGGAATAAATGTGGATAGTAATGATAAAACATGATGATGGAATATGACAAACCATCACACATACATAATGCTTTTATTCTCCTGTTCATATCGCATTTTTTCTCCTCTTTTGTCTGGTAATCTCTGTTTTTTCTAAAAATGAAACAAAAATTGTAAGATTCATTCAGGTTCACTTTTGTTCATGTTACAATTAGAAACCGGTATACTACCATCTGGGGTGGGGGAAAACATTCGATTTGAGGGAAAAGAGTATCTTGTCTGATTCTGTGGGTTGCTGACAGGAATCAATTCAATGGTATATCTGTACCAAGGAAATGGAGGTATCTAAACTATGGGGAATGGGATTTTTTATAAAGTTTCCAGGAAATATGCTTGAACGTAATAAACAGGGGACAGCCCACCCGTGTCCAGGTTTACTTTCTATGCCCGCATAGTACAAATCCTTGTAATTTTTGTTGTGTGTAGCAATCGATATGTAAACCTACAGAACCTGAAACGACTCTTTCTGAAAAGTAGATCTTGTAATCCTTACAGAACAGTCAGGAATGGCTGAGGAAAAATCAACATCATTCTTGAAAACTACCCGACTTCAACCTATGGGTGTGTCTGATTATGATACAGGATAAAAAAGTGATACTACTTCCCATGACATAAGGTTTTTGAAAAAGTGGTGTATTAGGTCTTGTACGAACACTCGAAAAACCAAATCCTGATAGCCTCACCCTCCTCTTCTCATTTTGAAAAAAGCAGGAAGATTATTTCAAAATTTGTTTCAAAATCTATTTTCTGAGCAAGACCCTATACCATTCTGTATTCAATATACGAAAAGGTGATACAATATCCATATTAGAATACACTTGTGGACTATATCAGGCTGGTGAAGATATTGGTCTAATCTGGGATAATTACCGGAATATAAGGACGAATTGTTATAAATATAGTGTAACGGTATTTCAGCGTTATGGAGCGCCTTCTCAATCAATCGGATGTGGCAGCTGCAAGAACATTGATTGTATTTTCAGAAAATGTATCCGTGATTACGGGGAATGTCCCCATGCTGATTAATAAAACGAATCCACAAAAAACCATCTGGGATTATACTAAATTACGGTAAATATGAAAAGAATGCCTGATTGCAGTTATCTGCAGAGGATGACACAAAATATCATTTAGGGAGCTGTAACTATGTGTATCATTCATTGTAGCTTGACGACCTGTTTCATGACCACATCAGAATCTGGTAAAAAGGGATGAGGATTCATTTTTTTTCATGTGATAGCGGCAATGTCTGTAATCGGGTTTTTGAATATTTGTAGCATGTAGATACTATCTGACAAAAAGGGAAAAAATGACAGAAGATCTGGAACAGGTAAAAAAGGATCTTGAAAATCAGGTCCAGCTTGCAGAAGACCGGCTTAATCAGTTGAAATATCTCCAGGCAGATTTTGATAATTATCGAAAGTGGTCTGAAAAAGAAAAAGCATCCATCATTGCCCTGGCAAATGAGAACCTAATTAAGGATCTGCTTGTTATTCTGGATGATTTTGAACAGGCTCTGCCATCTCTCGAACAGGAACAGAACAGGGAGGGCATGAAGATGGTCCAGAGAAAAATGGTAAAAATACTCAACGAATACGGGTTACAATCCATTGATTGTGTAGGAAAAAAATTTGATCCGCATTTCCATGAGGTAATTTGTAAGGAGAGATGTAAGGAAGAATCTGATCTGATTCTTGAAGATATCAGCAAAGGGTACCAGCTGAAATCAAAGGTCATCAGGCCTTCAAAAGTAAAGATTGCAGAACATGTCATAGAAAATGAAGGTGAAAATAATGGGTAAAGAAAAGATTATCGGAATTGACCTTGGGACATCAAACAGTGAAGCAGCAGTGATACTTGGTGGCAAACCAACAATCATCCCATCAGCAGAAGGTGCAACTGTTGCCGGAAAGATGTTTCCCTCTTATGTTGCTTTTACATCTGATGAACAGCTTCTCGTAGGAGAACCAGCCCGCAGGCAGGCAGTGAGTAACCCACAAGATACGGTCACTGGTGCAAAACGGAAGATGGGCACTGACTATATATACCGTGTTTCGGGAAAGGAATACACACCACAGCAGATATCTGCGTTCCTTCTGCAGAAGATAAAACGGGATGCAGAAGCGTTTCTCGGGGAAACAATCACCAAAGCCGTAATTACCGTTCCTGCATATTTTAATGATAACCAGAGAACTGCTACCAAAGACGCCGGAAAAATTGCAGGACTTGATGTGGTAAGACTCGTAAACGAGCCAACTGCAGCTTCAATGGCGTACGGTCTGGACCGAAGCGGAGAATACAAAATACTGGTCTTTGATCTTGGTGGTGGTACCCTTGATGTAACCATCATGGAATTTGGCGAAGGAACATTCACAGTCCTTGCAACCTCAGGTGATACAAACCTCGGTGGCACTGATATGGATAATGTAGTGTATGAATGGATTGCTGCTGAATTTCAAAAACTTGAGGGTATTGATCTTAGAACTGATAAAATGGCAATAACCCGGGTAAAGGAAGCTGCTGAAAAGGCAAAGATTGAGTTGTCAAATGTCATAGAAACCGAGATAAATCTGCCGTATGTCTCTGCAACCCAGGCAGGTCCCAAACATCTTTCCATGAAACTGAGCCGGTCAAAACTCGAGCAGCTGGTTGAACCTATCATTCATCGTTGCCTCGAACCGTTCGAACAGGCCTTAAAAGATGCCGATCTGACAAAGAATGAGATCCAGAAAGTAATTCTTGTTGGCGGACCGACCCGGATGCCTGTTGTCCAGAAATTTATTGAAGATCATATTGGTAAGAAAGTGGAGCGGGGAATCGACCCGATGGAGTGCGTTGCCATTGGAGCTGCTATCCAGGGTGCAATACTTGGTGGCGAGATAACTGATATGGTTCTTCTTGATGTGACACCGCTCACTCTTGGTATTGAGACCCTTGGAGGTGTGAGGACCGAGTTGATTGAAAGAAATACAACGATTCCTACGAAGAAAAGTCAGACTTTCTCGACAGCAGCCGATTACCAGACTTCAGTTACTATTCATGTGCTTCAGGGTGAACGACCGATGGCAAATGACAATGTCAGTCTCGGGCAGTTCAATCTTGTTGGAATTCCCCCGGCTCCCCGTGGTATTCCCCAGATTGAGGTCACATTTGATATCGATGCATCTGGTATCCTGAATGTATCTGCAAAGGATATCGGAACCGGAAAAGAGCAGAAGATGACTATCACTGCCTCGACAAAACTTGCTGATAGTGATGTCAAGAAGATGGTTAATGAAGCAAAACAGTTTGAAGATGAAGACAAAAAACGAAACGAAGAAGTTGTAATACGAAACTCTGCAGATTCGTTACTCTATACCGCGGAAAAGACAAAAGCAGACCTTGCAGATAAGCTGAGCCCTGAACTGGTTGATAAGGTTAACGCAGCAATTGTGGCCTTAAAGGCAGCAATGGAAGGAAAGGACAGTTCGCGAATCAAGGCAGAGACTGAAAAACTCCAGAAAGTTCTGGGTGAAGCGGGATCTTTTGTATACCAGGAAACAGCTCAAAAGTATGCCCAGCAACAGGCAGGAGCAGAGGGTTCTTCAGGTGAACAATCGCGACAGGAAACAAGTGGTCCTGGCGGAGAAAACGTTGTTGACGCAGATTTTAAGGTAGAGGATGAGTAATAATCCTTTCCCGCAGACACTATGGCAAAAGGGGATTACTATGAAATCCTGGGCGTGAAAAAAGACGCGACTCAGGACGATCTGAAAAAAGCATTCCGGCACCTAGCCAGAAAATATCATCCGGATCTCAATAAAGGGAGTAAAGAGGCAGAGGAAAAATTCAAGGAAGTTAATGAGGCCTACCAGGTCCTGAGCGACCCCCAGAAAAAAGCTCAGTACGATCAGGTAGGGCATGCTGACTTTAAACCTGGTGAATACACAGAGGCCAGGACACCCAGTTATGATGATCTGTTCCGGGACTTTGGACTGGGTGATATCTTTGATGCGTTCTCTACGGGTTCGGGAAGAGCAAGAAGCCGGGCTGGTGCAGATCTCAGGTATGATATAGATATCTCTCTTACTGACGCATTTTACGGGACAAAAAATACCGTGGCCGTTCCTCACCTTATCGAATGCAGGACCTGTCATGGCACCGGGGGAAAGCCAGGTTTCACCCGTACCTGTACCAAATGTGGAGGGACTGGCGAGATAAGGACCATACAGAGGAGAGGTCAGCACCAGGTAATGAATATTGTAGAGTGTCCTGATTGTGGCGGCAGAGGAAAAATCATTGAGAAACCCTGTGAGATCTGCCAGGGTAATGGTTCCTTGCAAAAAACGAGAAAGATTGAGGTATCAATCCCGAGAGGAGTAGAAGATAAACAGTTCCTGAGAATTGCCGGTGAGGGTGAACCAGGAGAGAACCAGGGGCCGTCAGGCGACCTGTACGCAGTTGTTCACGTAAAAAAAGACAGTTCATTTGAGAGGCAGGGTGCTGATCTGTATAGTACTGCCCGTATCAGCCTGAAAACAGCACTTCTGGGTGGTGAGATTTCTGTTCGTACAATCACGGGAACCGCATTATTACGAATTCCCCGTGGGACTCAGAGTCATACTCTCTTTCGTATGAGAGAACAGGGAATGCCGTACCTGAATACTGACAAGCGGGGTTGTCTTCTGGTAAAAATTGTGGTGCAGATCCCACAAAAACTGACGCCAAAACAGGAGGGACTCATATTGGAGGCCCTTGCAGGTGTAAAATGATAAAATGGGGTGATGTGCATGACACGATGGTATTATCGGAATATCTATGAGGAGCTTGAGGATATGAGAGATTACATAGACTCACTCTTCCAGCAGATACAAGAGACCAGCCCGATTGCGTTACTGCCTACTTCACAGTCAGGTATGAAGTTGCTACCAGGGGTACAAGACAATTTCAGGGTTACTGTTATTGAATCTGATAATGAAGTTGTTGTCACCGTGGAAATGGTTCCCGGTTATCTCAAAAAGGATATTACGATTGACCTGTTACATTCAAAGGCCCTGAAAATTTCCTGTGAGCACAGAGAATGCAAGCAGGAGGAGACGATGCAATATTTCCAATGCGAAGAGAGTTTTAAGTCTTTTACACAGATTGTCCCGCTTTTAAAACCAGTTACTGATGAGGGTTCAAACGCTTCATTCAGGGACAACGTGTTAGAAGTGCATCTTAAAAAGGCAGTGGAAGATCCATCTCAATAATCGGGGATTTCATCAGTGATGTAAAAAACACTGTTTTTCGTTGACCTGACAAGAGAATCATATCTCAATTCCTTACTATTTTACAGATACGACAAGTGGCGACGTACTTAACTGTCGTGTTACTGATAGTGTAC
>CAYRYR010000020.1:0-32280 GCA_964428385.1 uncultured Methanoregulaceae archaeon | reverse complement strand
GGATTGAAGATGACTTTTTAAAATATCATTTTCAGTTGTAAACCGGGGGACAACCGAAAAGTCGTAACCAAATGTAATTTAAAGATGAAATAATGACGGAAAAAATGTGTCCCTTAAGTAATCAGTTTTTCCTGTATCTTCTTTAATTCCTCTGCCGCTCTCACCCGCACAGCCCCGTCTGTATCTTCTATACATCGTTTCAGGACTGGTACTATCTCATCAGGTATCCCAAGCTTTGCAACAGCCCGAACTGCCCGTAGCCGAACACCGGCATCTGCATCTTTTGTCGCCTGAATAAGATACGGTACGACAGAGTTATCCCCAATCCTTCCGAGTGTCTTTACTGCTTCACGTCGAACGTACAGAGACTCATCTGAAAGAAGAGAAAGAACCGGATCAAGAGTGGGTAATGAGCCAGAAGAGACACGCAATGCAACAACTGTTCCAAGCCTGACCAACCATTCGGAATTACCAAGATTTTTAATCAAATCCGGAATTGCCATATCCCCAAGGTGCCCAAGTGCCTCTGCTGCAGTCTCCCGTACATTCCGATCCTCATCCATTAGTGTCTGGATCAGGGAAATAACCGCTTTATGCGAATTGCTTGTTCCAAGAGTCTCTGCCGCAGCCCTTCTCACATGCGGACTTGCATCACGAAGTGCCCGGATGATTGGAAATAGAGCGCGATCATCAGCAAGTCCGGAAAGAGCATACACTGCCTCTCTTCTGTCATCTTCGTCCGTACTCTGAAAAGCTACCAGTATTTCATCAAAGTCACCTGAAAACCTATCCACATCAGGTTTCTTTCGCCATTCACTGCGTTCAATCAGATCCGTGATGACTGCTTCAACAAGCCTTCGGTCCTTGACATAAAGAAGCAGTACCATAATCGTCGCAAGATCAAGACCGGTATACAGCATCACAAAGGAGATACTAAAGATGTACCCATACACCTCGGCGAGGATCCAAAACACCACTACAGATAAGAGAATAATTCCTATCAGCCTCATACCTGATTTCGGGAACCAGAGCGCCAGTAAGATGATTGGGATAAGATAGAGATGAGGAATGAAAATATAGATAAACCGAAACCCGGTCCACGGACTTGCCCAGAGGACGTATACCGATACAAAAAGTGAGATAAGAGCGAGAATTGCTATAATAAATACTTTTCCGGTCTCAATATAACCACGATGGGATTGCATCAACGATAATAGGTGTTGTAGCATAGTCCGGAAATAAACCATACACAAACACACTCACACTTCGCCAAATATTGTCATCCGTGCTGCTTTTTCTATCTCATCCTGGTTCTGTATTGCCGCCTGCTGATGATCAGGAGTCTCCCACACATAATATTTATCCAGCTGCATCAGAGATATCCACTGGTTCGTAAATTCCTCAACCAGTTTAAATATAGCAAAATAGGAATCCGGATTTGGATTTGTACATAATTCACCAACACGCAATTCCTTAAGAATCGTAACCATGGCATCTCCAACAAGTTTCGTCTGATACCAGGGATTTTTCTGCCATCGGTGCGTAAGCATCTCCATGAGATTAAGGTTTTTAAACTTCTTTAACTCTGGAATATTGATCATCGGGTTGAGCTTCATCTCACTCATAATCTCCCCAAGCATCAAATCCCTTGCATAAAACATCCCGTTATGCATAACAAAATAGCGCCTTGGTATATAATCCTTAAACGAAACCAGGTCATGCATATCACGCATACTCTCTTTCATCAGATGATAGACTTGTGCATTACGCATAACCGGGCACATCTTTGAGATAACTATATTTGAAAATAATATCCAGGGCAGATCTATAATTGTCTCGTGAAAGAGCATATAGAGATAAAACATGAGCTTCTTTTTTATCCAGAACTCCATATGCCGGGTCTTCTCATCCTTCAGTACATCAAGATAAATCTGCTCCATTCCCTGTGTTGCTGACTGTTCAGTAAAAGAAAGAACTTTATACGCATTATTTTTGTGTGCAACGCCCTTTAAAAGAAGTTTTATGGCATTTTGTGCAATAACAAAATCCTTGAGCATGCCAATCTGCTGATTTGAAAATGCGATGACATTTCGGGACGTATTATAGGTATAGGAATCAAGGAGTATTCCCTTTCTTGGGGCATCTGGTTTTCGCTGCAGGTGAATTGTAGTATCAAGCTGTTCCTCTATATGATCAAGTAGTGACTGCAACGATGAAGATATCTCATATCTGTTTTCCATTGTCCCCTCTGTTATAATTGGAGATACTATTATTAAATCAGATCTTTGTGTTCTTGTGTGTAATCCTCTATACGATTCAATTTCCAATTTCGCAGGATAACAATCAGTGGCAAACGTCCATACCTATAACCGGCAGGAAAACCAAATGAAATGTCTGGTAGTGTGTTAGATATGGCAGAAGAAGTCAAACCATTTTTGAGCAAACGGGATATACTACTCAATAAAGTTGACAAACTGGCTCTCGAAGCAGATCAACTCGCATACAGTGGAAAATATGAAGAGGCTGTAGAGAAGTATGATAAAGCTCTCGCAATCTACCCATCAAACCCGGACCTCTGGGCATTTAAAGCAATTACCCTTTCTGGCGGTTTGAATAGAAATGAAGAAGCATTTGCATGCTGGGAACGGGCAAAAAAACTTGACCATGTCCTTGCTGATGCAGTTGAATACAAAAGCACTGCAACGATGACGGTCCATGAACACGATCTCAGAGATTTCAAAGGAAGCACAGCAGACAGAATCAGAAACCTGGTAAAACAACAGGCTTCAGAGAAGAAGAAATAATTATCGTGCACAGCAGAAATTCTTGAAATAATTAAAGTGAAACGGCGGTTATTCCAAGATGTGTACGCTAATCACACTGCATAGATTAAAGCAAACTTTATAGAAAGTTATGCAATTAACTATAATATCTTTTTTTCCCTTCAATACAGGAGATGTGATCCTGTGTCCTGCTTACAAGTACTTCCTGTTTTTCAAGTCCTGCTATCTCTTCAATAGCTTCAAGCAGATGTACGGTATCTTCTAAAAAACTGAGGATATCAGCCGGAAAAATCTCAATGCCATAGATATCAAGGAGATAAATACTAATGTCATAATGTGATAATCCTGACTCACGTAACTCGATAATCTCTTTTGCAAATTTTTGCTCAGGACAGCCACAAAAAGGATGCTGTGAACAGGAACAATCTAAGAAAGCCTTATGGAACGCTATTATCTGTTCCCTTGTAGTGTGGTCAAGAAGATCAAATACTACCTGGGTTGCAAGTGCGTCAAGTACAGCTCCATGAAAAGCTCCCTCCGGGATGCGATATCCAAGTTGTTTCGTCAGTCTTCGATTAAATTTGATGCGTGCTTTTGACGCAATCACGATCCTTCCCCAGCCTCCTCATCAAACTTTTTCAGGGAGGAAAATGCCTCATTCATCGTCTCAATCTCAATAAGCCACTCATCAAAGAGGGTTGGCTCCATATTATCTTTGATATATTTGCCACAGCATGATGAACCATTGATGACATTTGCACCAATCTGACATGCAATTCGCATAGCCTCTTCCATATCCGAGTCTACTGCTTCGCGCCCATTCTTGACTAGAGTTTTTACATCTCCTTCATATCCACCTTCAAGATACAATCGTGCACTTGCAAAGAGAACAAGAACAGATAATTGCAGTGAATCTATTATCTCAGCAAGTTCCTCCTCTTGCACCGGTGTCATTACTATCTGCTCCACTTCATCAATCTTTGCTTTTGTATCATCAAGCGTAAATCGGTTATTCTGATAGAGTTTGATTATCTTGAGCACTGACAAACAGATATCCAGATTAAAATTATACAGGAGCTGGTATCCTTCAGGCATCTCTTCTTCATCTTCACCAGTAAAATCTACTTCTGTTAACGTTTTTATCCAGTTATCCCAGCGTTCCTGGTTGTAAAAGATATAAAAGAGCTTCATCGATTCATTTTTCGACGATTCAGTTGTATTTTTCCCTTTCTTAGCCATTGTATACACCTTCATTCCAGTCGATAATAGACCTTTTGGTACACCGGGATTCAATTGCTTCAGACATATAAGATCAGGAATCTTAAAATTCCTAGCGCAAGAGTACTGTAGCAATGCAAAAATCCTCCTCTGGGTATTCAGTACAATATGCAGTAATGGTTCGGTATAGTGAAATTTTTTTAAAAAGCGAACCGGTTAAAAGGCGATTTTTGGCAGTTCTTACGAAAAATATCGGTCGTGCATTACACGCAGTGTTAATTGACCATACGATCGAGTTATATCGGGGGCGTGTTCTAATTCATAGTTCCACTCCGGATACAGTAATACCGGTTCTCTCACGTATATTTGGTATTCTTGATATGAGTACAGTTATCGTTACCGGTACTTCACGCGAAGAACTCTCACGTGCTGCTATTTTCTATGCACAAACTCACCTGAAACCGGGAATGAGCTTTGCGATCAGGGCCAGGCGCGATGGCATTTTAGAGTACACCAGCCAGGAACTGGCAGCTTCCATTGGATCCGATATACTCACAGCATTTCCGGATGTGACTGTTGATCTAACAACCCCACAATATGAAATCCATGTGGAAGCCAGGAAAGAAGGAGGACTGGTGTATGATTCGCGGGTAGCCGGGCCGGGAGGTTTGCCACTTGGTACACAGGGAAATCTCATCTCACTTCTCTCTGCGGGAATCGATTCTCCAGTCGCATCATGGCTTATGATGAAGCGGGGAGTAACATTAACATTCCTGCATATTGATGGGGGAACCTATGGGGGTAATGATATCATGAGATGCTCACAATCGCACCTTTGCCAACTCTCCTGCTGGTCATCCGGGACTCCTTTGCGCATGATGGTTATCACAGGGGAACCTTTTTTTGAAGCACTTATAAAGATAAAAAAGGCCAGATACCGCTGTCTCGTCTGTAAAGCCTATATGTTAGCCCTCGCTGGAACACTTGCAAACGATTATGGCGCAGAAGGGATGGTAACCGGAGATAACGTAGGTCAGGTCGCATCTCAGACCCTGGCAAACCTCTCTCTTCTGAGCTCAGTAACAGCAACACCTATCTTTCGCCCTCTGATTGCCTATGACAAAGAAGAGATTATTCAGCGTGCACGAAAGATAGGGACGTTCATCGCAGAACCAGGTGATACCTCCTGTCATGCGGTCCCAAAATATCCTGCCACGCAGGCAGAGTGTGAAGAATTACAGGCATGTATTCATGAGATGGATTTTCCCCGGTTTATCAGTGAAGCATTTGCTAAAAAAAGGATGATTGTAGCACAAAATGGCTTAATCATTGAGTAACGGGTCAGCTCACAGTGAGTCCATTTTCAGATGCAATCTCCTGAAATGATTGCGCAAGATATGATGCCTGCTTCTCTGTCAGCCCATACGGATTCATCTTCCAGACGCGTGTGGATCCTGGAATAATGCCGGTTATCCCTCGTCCCCGTAATGCACTGATAAGATAAAATCCTTTTTTTCTATGACCTTTTGCCACGGTATCAAATGAGTTTGAGGTATCCATTCGGGTAAGGGTATGACGCCGTGGATATTCACTCATAACCTCTGTACCATCAATAGACAGCAGGGCATCTACAATTTGGTTTGTGTACCTGACCTGTGTCTCAAACTGGTGTACACGTTCTCTTACATGGGGAAAGGACGCCATCATACCAACTGCAGTAACACCCATAAGCGTGCACCCCATCATCTCAACCTCTTTCATACCAAAGGCCCGGTTAGTCAGATCACCCCGAATCTGCGTCGTCCTGAATATCTCTTCTGCCCGCTCATGAGTTGTTGCAAGAACACCAGATGGTGCCGGGGCAGCCATGCTTTTGTGACCAGAACCGACAAGGAAATCAACACCAAGTTCTTTCCCGTCAACCGGCATGATCCCTACAGAATATGCTCCATTGCAGAGGACGGGGATATCATACTGATGGGACACTGTTGCTATCTCACGGACAGGGTGAATGTTACCATACTGATAATCTACCTGATCAATAAAGAGAAGAGAGGGCAAAATTTTCTCTTTTTTGAGTACATCTTCAATCCGTTCAGCTACAGCATCAGGGGTAATAATCTGTTTTTTGTCTGCTAAAACCTCATATGGCTTACCACCTGCCTGTTCAACAGACAAAAACTCAGTATAATGAGAATATTCTGTCAGGAGGACTGGACTGTTCTTTTGTACATACGAATGAGCCACTGCCTGAAACCCACGCCGTGCACCTGGGACCAATCGGGCAACATCCATATGCAGAAATGATGCCAGATCCTTATGGAACTTCGCCAGTGGTGGCTTTTGTATCGTATCAAGGCGAAAGGGTTTCTCACAATTGTCACAGACAGAATATCCATCTCCATAGGAGAGAACTGCTTTCATCGCATCAAGGGTGAGTCTGCCCCCTGCCTGGATCGGATCCACGTTAATATATAACTCATCTATCTCTCTACTCTCAATATCTGATGAACAGTTCATTGAAGCATCTCCTCTTTTATGATAGCTAGTTGTTTTTCAAGTTTCACTAGTATCTTCTCTACTTTTATCCGCTGATCCTGATCAAGCACATGGTCAGGAACGGTATCTCTGAAAATTTGCCGTATTTCAGTGAAAAGAAACAAACCCTGAAAGACAGCTTCTACTGCTCGTTTGGACATTGTAATACCTGAAATACATATGACTCTTTTTGTTATATGAGATCATGCTGTTTCCCTAAAGAGATTACTAAAAATGAAATCTCTTGCCTGAAATATTCCTTCAGAGTATATTACTAAAAAAAAGATAAACAGATGAACACAGATCGTTATAAGTATATATAAGCAGAAATTTTACAAATATGCTACTTTTACCAGAAAATAAATATATTTAAGCTATAAATTTCAATTTGTTGACTTTCATCAGTCTAACCTGATGCAAAGCCCATAGAGTTTTTCAAAGTTACCTTTTTAGGGAATGCAAAATTGCATACGCACCCCTTTGAATATGAGCAATCCGGCATATGAGATACCATTTGTAAAACCTTTTTGTCAGGTTAAGTCGTGAAAAAGAATTATTATACGATAGAATAAGTTGCAATAAACAGAGCAAGATTAAGAACCTGATTCTATGCCAGAAGAATCGTTTAAGATACCATTTTATACCCGTGCATTCAGTATACTTTTGTCATTCTGACAGATCCATTGTACAAAAGACTATTGCAGAATATGTTCGATAATCTAATAGAGATGGTGCAGCTGACTTTCGTTATAATCCTGCCATTACTGATATGCCGATAGATGGACACATTCCACATGTTACCAATCCTATAACGAGGAGAACGCAATGAAACAGAACAATGAGACTGATATCGTGCATGACAGACCATACTTTCAGATTATCGGAGGTGACGTCCTTTCGTATGAATGCATTATCCCGTATTCAAATACATCACTTTTTATCGGCGATATTATTGTAGTAGAGGATAAACTGAAAGGATTCCGGTTTTATGCCAGAATTATTAATATGCATCAGGGTTTTGGGAATCAGAGCATAGGTAGCTCAAATAAGGTTCAGGAGGCTATTGGGGTTGACGAGGTTACTAAAGATAAAACCTTGTGTTCAGGAACATTTCTCCCCTATCTTCGCGTTGAAGCACTCGCCATTGGATATATTGATGCATCTGGAAGATTCTTTCGTCCCCGCACTATTCCAGCCCCGTTATCACCGGTTTTACTACCAACAAAGGTGGATTTTGCCTTCCTGCAAAACCTGATGGGAGACCTTGAAATTGGATTTTTAAAGACCGGATCCGAAGTTTATCAGGATGTTACCGTCAGGATACCGTCACCCGTTCTTAACCAGCATATGGGAGTCTTTGCAACAACAGGTATGGGTAAGAGTAACTTCATGAAAGTATTCTGCGCATCGTGCATCAAAAAAAGGTCCTGTGGCCTCCTTTTAATCGATCCTCATGGTGAATATATCAGTGGAGTGCCGGGTTTGGGAATCAACAGCAGGAAGGGACTGATTGATTGTCCAGATTCTGATAAAGGACTTGTTGTCTATTCAATACGAACAGATTCCCTTCCAATGAGTGATACTATCAGGCATTTATGGCTTGATTATAATGATTTTCGTATCGAAGATCTTGAGCTTCTCTTTGCGCTCTCTTCTTCCCAGTGGGAAGTAATAGAATCACTCAGGAATTTTACCGGAGGGGAAATACTTCACTTTTTCCTCTCACGAAACGTTGATGAACTCCCTACACGACAACGTCTTACTACATTTATCGGAGACTTAGAAGTAGTAGCTGATAAAATCAAACCATTTCCCATTGATGTTCTTCGACTTATTCAGCGACGTATATTAGCATTACTACAGGCTAACCAGAAGTTTTTCCGGGAAGAAGGATCAAGTGTTTCAGAAATTATTACGCACCTGAAAGAGAATCGTGTGGTGCTAATTGATATCCCTGAAATGACTGAAAAAAGTGAACTTTTTATCCTCTCTGTTCTTACCCGTGCAATTCTTGCTGAATACAAAGAGAATAGCGGTGATTCACAAGCTATCATGGGCAACACCTCTTCACCGCAGGTTCTCATCACCATAGAAGAAGCCCAGCGGGTACTCTCCCCTGGGAGAAGCGGGCAGGATCTTTTTCGTGAAGTTGCAATGGAAGGTCGCAAATTCGGAGTCGGACTCTGTGTCATCACACAACAGCCTAAAAATATAGACACCCGGGTTCTTGCTCAGATGAATACCTTTATTGTGATGGGACTTGCTGATGAACAAGATCGTGAAACAATTGCAGGGAGCGCAAAACATGACCTGAGAAGACTGGATGTTGAGATCCAGACACTCGATCGTGGTGATGCAATAATCAGCTCAGTTGGCATTCCGTTTCCAATGAGTACCAGAATCCATCTTTTTGAGGAATATATTTCAGGGGATTATTCCTCCTGACAGTAAGTGCATATCAATCCATCAGGCAGGGGATATTGTATTACATGGGATTCAGGTAAACAGATCTCTGATAACCCGATTACAATAACCCTCTGAAACTTACATTATCATACCGTATGCAATAACCGACAGGAGAAATGCAAGAAAGAGAATACCACAACTAATCGGTACAATATAGACAAGGATGGTATTGACAGTACTTGCAAGCTGTGCGATACTGTTCGTACCAAAGACCACCACACCCTCACATAATGCTGTACTTCCTGCAACCGACGCCGGACGAAGATCATCTACAGCTTTTTCTACCGCTTCCCGTACATAGGGCAGGATATCTCCTGGAGGGATTTTATATCCAATGGGATTTTTCCCACTGACCGTATTGACAACGTGAGTATCAGTGGTCATGACCTCGACCTCATCAAGAAACAGTAATGAAGTCTCCCTGATAATCTCCCTGCATCCCTGCGCCATATTATTTCCATCAATGAGCACATATCCGGTTTTTTGACCCAGTACTTCAATCACCATAACCTGGATGCCAATATCTCCAAATCCTTCTGCACGAGTAAATGGTACAGGAACATGTGCGGTTCCGAGCGTGAATGTTCCGGTTTTCGCATGATCCCAGCCTTCAAATGCTTTCAGACCTGCATGTCGATAATCTTCTGCTATTCGTGAGGCAGGTAGTACTACGGTGATATCTCCTACCATGCAATTATGGGCATCAATAAACCCGATATGCGGAGTTTTTCGATGACCTTCACACATAATCGCATGTCCGATAGCAAATTCCAGATCTTCTGTACGTTCAGGTGAACGGGTTGTAACCATAATGAGCGCATCACCAAACCGTTGGTACATAAGAGAGACAGACCCTGAGCGTACCCGGTATGAACCGGATGCCTGATCTGTATACATCAGATCGGTTCTTGTCACATTGATTGCATCAACAATTTTATCGATCTCATCTTCTGAAACCAGATTAAAATCATGCGTTGCACAGCCATGAGGAACCATCACCATCTCATGAAATCGTTTCCCAAGAACAGAAGGTAGGTTTCCACCTCCTATCTCTCCCATTGGCCCGGGATGAAGATTTGGAATCGTGAACAACAGCCTGAAGTCATCGTCCCTCTTAAAGAAGAGGCTGGTCTGAGGAACAAAAATTTCTTCGCCAATCTCACGAAAAAACAATTCCATTGACTTTGACCCATCAGTCATGTGAGCGATAAATGCATTCAGAAATGAGAGACCTCGAATCCGGAATGCCCGGTATAATGGGCGATCGATAAGCCAGATGAGAACGGCAAATGCAACACCAAAAAAGAGACAGAGTAAAGGAGCAGTAATAAGAAACGGCGGGGGGAGAATGATTGAACATAATACAATTCCGGAAAAACTCTGGATAAATGCAGATACACCAATAACATAAATGCGATAATCAGTGATAGATGCTAAAACAAGCAGCCGCACTCCAAAAATAAATCCAAATGCTATCTGGCAGGACAAAATTAGTTGATCTATGGATAGCAGCGCACCGGTGAGGGTTATAATAACAGAAAATACTGTGCATGACGCAGCAAGGAGTGCACTCCGGTTCCAGGTGATAGACTTTTTAAATATCTTCAGGGTCGGGCCAGTCAAAAGAAATGCAATAAAACCCGGAAGGATGAAACCACATGTTCCAAGATGGATTAATACCGAGTCTATTCTGTAACCCACCGCATTGACAAAGAGCCCCAGAAGAAAGATAATACCAAGGGATGCATACCAGGAAGGAGAACTGAAGATGTACCGTGAAAGTCCCTCTATCTTTGCATCATACTTTTCTGTTCCGGTGTCTTTGTTTTTCATACTGGCACCGGTCACAGGATATACGGTTTTATCCCAGGGGCGGGAAACCGACCAAAGGCTTGTATATATCGTGTTTTCATCTCTTCCCAACAGACAAGATTTGTCTGGCAACCGATTGCAGATACCACAAAAGAGGCTGTTGTGGTTCCAATCCTGCAACATGATGCGGTATCATATCCATCCATGTATGCGGTAAGAAATCCTGCCCTATAAGAATCCCCGGCTCCGGTAGGATCAACCGCTTCAACCGATATTGCAGGAATTATTTGTTTTTCCTGGTTCTGATACAGAACACTTCCTTCTTTTCCCATCGTCATAACAGCCACAGGTACACGGGTGAAGAGCTCATCTTTCGATATCCCGAGTGTTACACACATGCCTGCCACTTCATACTGGTTCGCAAAAAGAATGGATGTATGGTCAAGAATATTTGTCAAATCTTCTTTCCCATACAGATGAAGATCCTGACCTGGATCAAATGAAACAAATTCTGCTTTTTCTGCAACCTTTCCATTAAAACCAGGGTCTGCCGTTGCCATATGAACATATCGGACATCATCAGGGGATTGTGTCCGAAAAGCTACTGATGCACCCCATTCAAAAAATGTCATCTGACTTCCTTTAGGATCTGTAAAAATAAATGCTGCTGCAGTGTTTGTTTCAGGAATGGTAAAAAAATGTTTTTTAATCCCTATAGTTTCCATCCACTCATCATAATCACTGCCTGCAAAGTCTGATCCTACTGCACTGATAAGAGAAACATCGCCCCCCAGCCTCGCAATTCCGGCAGCAATATTTGCAGCACCACCTCCAAAGAGAATTTTTCTGTCAGTGACAAGTGTTGAATCATCTGGTCCTGGCAGATGTGAAACAGTGCAGATATGATCAATTGCGGTGTGTCCGATTACCTCTATCATAACTCCTGCACCTGAACAATCTGGAGGGGGACATCACGAAGTGCTTTTCCAACCACCGTTTTGGCAATCCGCCCTGCATGTTCCTCAGTTTCAGCACGAAATACCCGCATTTCCATCCGAAGACCAACGAGACCGGTCCTCGCAATAAGGAGAGCGCTTGGTAGCTCTTCTTCGCAGTATGGACACTCAAGAATTCCTGATTCTACTTCAACAAATTTTGCGGTTGGATTCAGCCGTTTTCCCGCTTCACTGATAGCTATTCCGATAGCATCATCAATTGTGGATACATCTTTGATGATCCAGGCTGATTCTAAAATAACAAGATAGTCTGCCATATTACACTTCCTAATCGTCGTTAAACCATTGTTCTGAATGAATATGCAAATTAATATCCATTCGTGGCGGTGACACTTCCAGTTCAGTACTATATCCCAGCGTAAGAATCGTGACCGGACGAATGTGCATTGGAAGATTCAAAATTGTACGTACGGTCTCTTCTTCAAACGCGCCGACCCAGCAGGTTCCCAGGTGGAGAACATGTGCAGCCAGCATCATGTATGTTGCTGCTATTGTTGCATCTTCCAGCGCATAGAGGATACCTCTCTCACCATACCGGGACATAGACCGGACATAGTTTGCCACGACAACCAGGAGGACCGGCGCTTTTGCTACATGTTCCTGACTAAAAGCTGCATCAGAGAGCATCTCACGCAACCCTTCATCGGTGACAAGAACAACGTCCCAAGATTCCCGGTTCCCTGCACTGGGAGCATGAATTGCCGTGTTGATGACACGTTGTACATCAATGTCACGTACTATCCGATCGTCATAGAGTCGGACAGAAGAACGGGAGGAGAAGAATCGTTCCAGCTCAGATATATCCATGCGTACTTAGTTCCTGCCAGGCACTTTGTGCGACTGTTGTTGCTGCGGTCATTGCAGTCCCAATCTGACCTAACACTGATTGTAGGGCATTACTCTCAACCATACTAATAGCAAGAGAGAGAGGACTGATGGCCTTATTAAATTCGGTATTTTGTGTCTCATGAAGAGCGGATTGTACATCATTTCTGACTCCTTCAAGAAATTGAAGAACAATCTGTTTCCCACCAGCCAATTCTGAATCCTTCTGTCCTGATAGAACTGTTATCAATTGCGAAGCCAGCATAAGCTCTGATTTAATAAGCTCCCCATATTGATACTGTATAACCGCATTGCGAATATCCATAATCTGGTTTTTGCCTCAGAGTAAATGATAATTGTGACAGGATACCGCGCTTACCAGCATTCTGTAAAAAAATAGAAGATAATTCTCTATTCGATTAGTTAGATTTCTGTCTTGCGCCCTTTATTGAAGTGCGTGGACGCACAATTCTGCGTCGTGCGGTTATTGTACGGAAATCCTGCTGCGGTCCACCGCGACTCCTGCCACCACGGCTTCCACCGCGACTTCCACCACGATTGCCACCGCGACCACGGGCATCTCCAGAAGCGCGTTCCAGTCTCCGGATAAGCTTATTTGTCTTGAAACGCTGGTTAGGGCCTGGTTTTTTATGTGACATCTCCTTTTTGGGGACCAGGCGGACCTGACCTTTGCTCCCTTTAATCTGAATCCATTCAGTTGTTCCTGTTTTTCCCATATAAAACTCCTATACAATTAATCCACATAAAAGGATAAAGGTTCGCATATTACAATTTGATGTAATGAACACCATGCACAACCGGGTTTTACGTTTGTTCTGATAGTAACAATTGTTCTATCGCTCTTCTCACCGTTTCATTCACAACCTTTCCATCAACTGATCCCCGAACTTCTTTCATCACCACACCCATGAGAGGAGCAACAGCGCCAGAACCCCGTTCACGCACAAAGGCTATTCGCTCCTGTACAACAGCCTGTACTATTTTTTCCAGCTCGTTTTCAGTTATTGCCGGAGACTGGGTCAATACAGCATCAACAACTGACATCCCACCTGCTACCGCAGATAAAATAGCAGGTACTGCTTCTTTTGCTGCCTCTCCGTCACTTACCGCCTGTAAAACACGCAAAATCTCATCGCCAGAAAGTGTATGCACCGGTACGCCATCCCGGGAAAGTTCCTTTATTGTTGCAAGCAGAGTCCGGGCTGCCAAAGATGGTTTTATTCCCTGGCTTACAGCAGTCTCAAAGAGAAGTGAGAATTCAGAGTATGCCATCTGTCGTGCCACAGCTGGATCAAGATGATATTCCTGAATAAACCGGGATGCTTTTTCTGTCAGTATCTCAGGGAGTGCAAGATCCTGCCAGTATGATTCAGTGATAAGAACTGGCATGACATCAGTCTCAGGGTACATCCGTGCTGCACCCGGAAGAGGGCGCATATATGATGTTGATCCATCCTCAAGCATCTTTCGGGTCTCCTCAGGAATACCCATGATTGCAAGTGCTGCACGGTGTGCTATCTGTTTCATTGCACATGCACACTTTTTCGGGGTGTCGGCAACAATGACCACAGCATCCTCAAGAGACGCCTGACATTTTTCCTTTAAAGCAGCCAGTTCCTGTAACGAAACCCCGTATGCCGGAAGTTCATCCGTATGAAAAAGTCCTCCAACACCACATTTTTTAGCATAATCAGACACTTCACTTCCCAGTCTCCTGCCAGGCTGAATTTCTTTTCCGATAAGGCCTGCAAATCCTTCAAGTTTGATAGCTCGTATCTCTTTTGCTTTTTTTAGGATCTTACTATCTGATGAACGAAAGAGTTCAGTAACATCTATCGTATCAGTACTGATGCACGCATTACGCTGTACGAGTTCATCCCTGATAGCAAGAAGACTGACCTGTCGAATTACCTCACGTCTGACAACCTCATCAATGAGATCCAGTTCCTGAACTCCTTTGATCTCAACCCGTGCACCATCACGAATAGATACGTTTATGTCCTGTCTTATTGTGCCTATTCCCCGTTTTACCTTGCCAGTCGACCGCAATATCATACCAATATATGCTGCAGTTTCTTGTACATCTGTTGGTGTGTGCAGGCAGGGCGATGTGGTTATCTCGATAAGAGGTATCCCAAGTCTATCTAATGAGAACGTATTGTCTTTAACACGCTGGGCTGCTTCTTCTTCCACACAGATAGTATCTATCCTTCCCCCGCCCGGTAAAACACCATGTGCAGCAACCATGGCAGTTCGCTGAAATCCGCTTGTATTTGAGCCATCAATGACAAGTTTCCGCATGGTATGAATCTGAGGAATATACTTCATCTGAAACATCTTTGAAATGGTCAGAGCAATTTCAAGTGCTTCCTGGTTTAATGGGGATGGGGGTTCCTCATCATTCTCAACAAGACAGGTTGTATCATAAGTAAAATAGGAGAAGAGTCTGTTCTGCATCATCTCTTCCTCTGCAGCCCGGTCTATCTCACCAAGCTCACTTGCAGTAGCCCGCAGATAGCGGGATAATGTACCTCTATGTTCGCTGACATCACGTGTTATCGTAGGGCATCTACAGAAGAGTTTCTCACGGGTGTTTAACTGCTGATGAATCTCTATCCCGGCAATCAGACCAAGAGCCTGATAATCAGGATCCATATACAGACCTCCTGTTCATCTCTCCAACAAGATTTGTTCGCATCTTTTGCGTTGCCTCACTAATTGAATCAGAATTTCCAAGAACCCACATCAACTTGACCAGAGCCACTTCCGGAAGCATATCTTCCCCTTCAATAACTCCTGCACCCATAAGATCGCGCCCCGTGTCATAGACCCGATCACAGACCCTGCCATGCAGACACTGTGATGTCATCACGATAAGCATGCCATCATGTATCAGTGAACGAATTGCAGGTATCCAATCGGTACTCACATGTCCAAGACCGGTTCCGGCAATAACAAGTCCCTTATATCCGACAAATCCTTTAAGAATTTCAGGGGGTAGTCCAGGATGATATGATAACAGACCACATTTGGATTCAAGCCGATCATGCAGCTCTGCGGGTCTTTCATTGCGCCTGACAGCATGAGAATGTATTATCATATTTTGTGAAGGATAGTCTATGTAACCGAGTGGATCGGTTCCCAGGCTTACAAATGCATTTCTGGCAGAAGTATGCATCTTTCTGACCCGTGTTCCCCTGATAATCGTACACCTATCGTCATTTGTGGTCTCATGCATCACGACAACCACTTCACCAAGATCTGAAAGTGCTGCGGTTGCTGCACAGATACCATTCATCACATTATCACTACTTGGCCGGTCAGCTGATCTTTGGGATCCGACAAAGACAACAGGAACCGGACTTTGTACCATAAAACTGACTGCTGCAGCACTGTATGCCATCGTATCGGTTCCGTGTGTCACGATAATTCCCTCTGCTCCTTTCTGTATCTCATCGTACACAGCATGAGCAAGTTCCTGCCATATTGCAGGGGTCATATTCTCAGATAAAATGTTTCTGAGGGGTAACGTCCGGAACCTTCCAATCTCTGCCAGACCTGGAATGGCTTGCAAAATATCCTTTGCCTCACATTGACTGGTAACGGCACCTGTCCGGTAGTCAATGCGGCTTGCAATGGTTCCTCCGGTAGAGATGATTGATACCAGAGGAAGATCCGGATTCTGAATGAAATCCCCGGTCTCCCGCTCTTCTGATTCAGAATGGGAAATAAACCGGCACTGGTCATGTGAAAGACCAATATTATATCCGCTTTTCAGTTTAATGACCGCAAACGAGTCGCGTTCTGTGATATATGTTCCTAAAACTTCATCGGTTCCGATGATACAGGAGATCTGGTCACCTGATGTAAATGAATTCATTCGTTCACTAACCTCTTCGCACTATCGAGTAGTTCTAAAATAGCATCCTTTATTCTATTTTTTTGTTCTTGTATCATCAGATTGTCCTTTTGAATCTGTTCTTTTCGTTTCGTAATTGCCACAAGAATCGCAGACGGTGCCGGACCTCCCGGGCGATTGCGTGCATTGACACTCTCACTTACATTCAAAATCAGGGAGATTTCCTGATCCGTCAGCCCAAGCTCAGAGATGGTCTTTGTAGTGAGCTCCCGTGATGCTTCATCAATCCCTGCGAGATTGACGGTACCATTCCTGATTGTACGCCCAATGATATTATGTGCTGTCCGAAAGGGCAGACCGTACTTCCTGACAAGATGATCAGCGAGATCCGTTGCCGTCGAGAATCCGCGCTCTGCTTCCTGCCACATTCTGTCCTGATGAAATACAGCACTCTGTATCATCCCGGAAAGAAGCCTGATGTCCCTACTGATATCGGTGATTCCTCTCAGAAGATGAGGAGTAAGATCCTGAAGATCTCGATTATATGAGAGCGGCAGACCCTTTAAAATGGTGACAGCAGATACAAATGTTCCAAGAATCGTCCCTGCGCGGGATCTCATAATCTCTGCCACATCTGGATTCTTCTTCTGTGGCATGATTGAAGAGGTAGAACAGTACCTGTCATCAAGATCAACAAATTTGACAAATGCAGAACTCCAGATGACCAGTTCTTCACAAAATCTGCTGATATGCGTCATGAGGATGGTGTCTGCTGCAAGAGATTCAGTTGCAAAATCGCGGGAAGCGACTGCATCCATCGTGTTATAGGAGAGTCCATCAAATCCAAGCATTCGGGCAGTATATTCCCGGTCAATTGGATAGCCAGTCGATGCAAATGCTGCTGATCCAAGAGGGGAGAGATTTGTCCTCGCAAATGCACCAGACAGGCGCTCACAATCACGTGAAAACATCTCTTCATAAGCAAGAAAATGATGTGCAAGAGTTGTAGGCTGGGCGTGCTGCAGATGAGTGAATCCCGGCATGATGGTATGCACGTTTTTTAAAGCCTGCTGCACCAGGATCTCTCTGAACTGTATTAGTGAGTCTATCTGATCCAGAAGAATCTCACGGGTACGAATACGAAGACAGGTTGCAACCTCATCATTTCGTGATCTACCAACATGTAGTCTGCCCCCAATCTCTATTCCTGCCTCTTTAATCAGGAACGATTCAATACCTGCATGAATATCTTCAAAACGGTTATCAAATGCTTCTTCTGATATACCATCTTCAAAGAGAGCTAGCAGGTATTTCATGAGGGATCCCGCCTGGTCTGCACTGAGTATTTCACATCGTACCAGCATCAGCAGATGAGCTATATCCACCAAAAGGTCTGCATGTGCAATCTCTCTGTCCGCCTTCATCGAAGAGAGAAATTCTTCAATATCAGCATCTCTCACCCCATCCAATCGTCCCTGTCTGACCACATCCGTGTGCATACTGATTGTATGTATGGGGTGGAATGTCTGATTAGTGTACCTCAAAGAGTCCAGAATCGGGTAATCATTCTGATAAGATAATGCAGGTTCAATTCAGCCAGCTATATATATCCTCATAGTAAATGAGGTGTATCTAATTTCCTTTGCATTGATTTACTATCAGACTGAAAATAGCAGAAATTTGCGATTATGCTGAAAAAAACTATCCCATGCATCATCTGATGCATGGTATCACTCGTTGCCAGAACATGAACACTACTACCCGGACTATCGGCATCTATCTGGGATTAGGCCTTTTCGCAGGCTTACTATTCTGGATTGTTGACAGCTTTGCCAGTTTTTTCTTTTATAAATCAATACTAAGGCAGATGATATTTGATATGCCTGACTCATTGTTAGACTCATTTATTTTCTCTATAACTCCAAGTTCTCTCCTTGCAAGGGTCACTTTTTTGATATTCAGTATCAGTGCAGGTTTTGTTGTAGCATTTGTCAGATTGAAACAGAAGGCATCAGATGCATCGCGACGTGAGAGCGAAGAGCGCATGCGTGCCCTGTTAAATTCTATTGACGATCTCCATGGTATGATAAGTCCTGGCGGTTCTCTGCTCTTTATGAATTCCGCATTGCGCAGTTCTTTCTCTATTCCTTTTGGAAATTCTATTGGTACACCGTTTATATCATATCTCGATGAGTCACTGCAAGAAAATATGCTGGCCGCTATTGATGAAACATATCAAACACAAAAGTCACTTTATTTTGAAGGAAATAACCAGGGATCCTGGTATGATATTACCCTGTATCCGGTGTATGGAGAGAAAAGAGATGTTACCTCAATTGGTTTTTTTGCACATGATATCACTTCAAAAAAACATGTGGAAGAAGAATTAAAAGAGAATGAAACCAGATACCAGGAATTATTTAATTCAATTCCTTCAGGATTTCTACTCTGTGAAGTTATTATTGATGCCAGCAATAACCCACAGAATTATCGTATAATCGACTGCAATCCCTCATTTGAACAGATAATGGAACAACCACTGAGTACTTTAAAAAACCAGCTCTTAACGGATCTCATTCCCTTACTCAGTGATGAGATAATAGAGCAGTTTCACGCAATCATAAAAAGGGGTCATCCTGGAACCTTCTCACTGTACAGCCCTTTTTTAAAGCGTCATCTTGAGATGTTTATCTTTCAGACTCCTAAAAAATACCAATATGGAGCAATAATAACCGATACGACAGATTTACATCGTTTAATAATGGAACAGAGAGAATCACTCCAGCAGATTAATAAAAACCTTGAAGAACTTGCCATTCTCAATGATGGAATCAGAAATCCGCTGGCAATTATTCTTGCTCTGATTGAGGTACGTGAATATCAAAATCCGGAAGGAATTATAGAACAGGTACAACTAATTGACCAGATTGTTACACGCCTTGACCAACGGTGGCTGGAATCGGATAAAGTTCGGAATTTCCTCATTAAGCATTATGCATATGATGATGCATGAAAACCCTGATGCTTCTGATACAATTTCATCTTTTATTTTCAGCAATCTCTGGCACCTGACACATGTGAAATTTGTAGTATCCCACCCCCCTGTCCTGATTCCAGTTAATATCGGTCAGACTGGCAAGAATCCCAGCAAATTTCATAACGAACCAGTATCGTGTATTATCCAATCCTTTTGAGAGGTAATAAAAAATCTTGTATAGGGTATACTTATCAGATTAATACTCCTGATGTATGAGATGAGAACACAGAATGATGTATACGTTATTTTAGTATCTTATCTGTTTGCCCTCAGGAAATAGGGGTATTCATGTATCACATACCTGAGAATATGCGATAACAACCAAATAATGACCTTATAAGATCGTTATTTTTACAATATTGATACGATCGTATTGATTTCTTGGTAAAAAAATCAATATTCTTATCTGCTGAATAGTATACATCTATACCAGGTAATTTCCATGAATGGAATGAAAATTATGCAGGCAGGACTTATTGTCATGCTCGCTATTGCATGTATTTTAGGTTCAGGCTGCATCAGCCAGAATCAAAATGAAACCGGACAGAGGACAGAGACTACAACCAATCCCGATACATTGTATATTGGCTATCAACCAAGCACGCACCAGATGGCCTTTATGACCGCTTTCTCAAAGGGATGGTACCAGGAGGAACTCAAACCCTTTGGAATTGAGACAATTAAGGATTACCAATTCCCAACCGGTGCACCTGAAATGCAGGCTATGCTTGCAGGGGATCTTGATTTCGCCTATGTCGGTGCTGCACCATTTGTTACTGCAGTCTCAAATGGTCTTGATGGTAAGATAATTGCAGCGGTTCAGACACAAGGGTCGGCTCTTGTTATCAGAACTGGACTAATCTACAATTCACCTGAAGATTTAAAAGGCCTCACTATTGCCACCTTCCCATCAGGTACTATTCAGGATACCCTTCTTAGAACCTGGCTTTCTGAAAACAACATTGATCCTGATACCGACGTTTCCATCAAAGCAATGGGACCTGGAGATGCTACAACCGCGATCATTGCTGGTCAGATTGACGCCACCTTCCTACCGGCACCAGCTCCCACTGCAATTGAAGGTGCAGGTGCAGGATATACAATCGTACAATCTGGAGATATGTTCCCTAACCATGCCTGTTGTGTTCTTGTTGCAAGTAATACCATGATTCAGGATCACCCCGATATCGTACAGCAAGTGCTTGCCATTCACAAAAAAGCAAGTGAATACAACAAAGAAAATTCTAGTGAAGCAGCAACAATTATGAGCGGGATGACAGGGATGGATGTTGCAGTTATAATGAAATCATTAGAAGACTGGGATGGGCATTTTGTTGCAGATCCACATCTTATAAACGACTCAGTCACCAGTTACGCAACTATCCAGTATGAGCTCGGGTATCTCACAAACCCAGTCTCACAGGATGATCTCTTTGATTTTTCATTCTGGGATAAACAACTGGAATAATTTTCTCATCTCTTTTTTACGATACAGATAATGATATTAGATCTGTACCTAAATTTTATGGTGCTAAACAAATCTTATCTGAACAATTATTGTCATTATTGAGAAATGAAATCCATGAGTATCATACAAAAACAAAACCGAACTGCGTGGATATATACATCTGCTTCAATCCTGTTCATTATCATTCTGTGGCAGATAATAGCAGTATATATAATTGGTAACCTATTCATCCTGCCATCCTTTACCGATGTAGTATCTGCATTCATCTCCCTGTTGCAGAAAGGCACTCTTGGTATGGATTTGATGATGAGCTGCTTTCACTTTGCAATCGGAATCGGGCTTGCTCTTCTCATTGGAATCCCGATTGGCATAGCCATGGGGTGGTTTAGTAAGGTTTACTCTTTTATTAATCCAGTAATTGAGATAATCCGACCAATACCACCTCTGGCCTGGATTCCCTTTGCAATTGTTTGGTTCGGTCTGACAAATTTTTCAGCCGGATTTGTCATCTTCATCGGTTCGGTGTTTCCTATTATTATCAACACATATACCGGTTTTTCAAGTATTCCACGTGTCTTTGTTGAGGCCGGTCAGATGTTAGGATGTACAAGAAACCTGGATCTGATTCGCTATATTGCTATTCCATCAGCTATCCCTCACATTGCTTCAGGATTTCGAATCGCTTGCGGTGTTGCCTGGATGTGTCTTGTTGCTGCTGAGATGTTCGGAGTTTCATCATATGGACTTGGGCATAAGATATGGTGGTACTATAACCTTCACCAGATGGCCAATGTCCTTGTGTATATGCTCATACTGGGACTGGCCGGATTAGCCGTCGATGTTCTGTTCAGATACTATATCAGACACTCGCTCTTACGCTGGCAGACCGGGGAGGTACATTAACATGGGAGAAGTGATATTATCTGATGTGTCCCGCAGGTTCATCAGGGATGACAAAAATTTCCTTGTTGCACTTGATTCCATATCCCTAACAATACGGGATGATGAACTGGTATCACTAGTAGGACCTTCGGGATGTGGAAAGACAACACTCCTTCGTATTATAGCGGGTCTCGACCATCCGGATACAGGAGCAATATATCTTGACGGAAAACGGATAACAGAACCAGGTCCACAGGTTGGTATGGTCTTTCAGGAATACTCACTCTTCCCCTGGCGAAATGTGCTTGACAATGTTGCATTTGGTCAGGAGATGAAAAATATTGGGAAGTCAGAAAGATACAAACTAGCTGAGAAATATATTGATCTTGTCGGGCTGACACCATTTACGTATTGTTATCCATATGAATTGTCAGGAGGTATGCGTCAGCGGGTTGCTATCGCTCGTGCTCTTGCGAATGATCCAGATCTCCTATTGATGGATGAACCCTTTGGGGCACTGGATGCCCAGACGCGAAATATGATGCAGAAAGAACTTCTGCGAATATGGGAAAAAAAGAAGAAAACCATCATCTTTGTAACACACAGCGTAGACGAAGCGGTGTATCTCTCTGACAGAATTATTGTTCTCTCAACACGACCGGGTCGGATATCCACAATATTTGAAGTTGTCATTCCCCGACCCCGTGACAGGACGAGTCAGGAATTTGCCACACTCCGTCGTGACGTGCTTAAGTTAATCGATGAACATGATACGGCATCAGGAAAGGTTTAATAGCGGATCCCACCATTATATACAGCATAACTTTATGATAGGAGGACACCAAAATGGTCAGAAAACCAAATAGTATGTACAGGAATATCTCTAAACGGGCTTATACCAGAAGAGAATATATGGGAGGTGTTCCCGGTATTAGAGTTGTTCAGTTTGATATGGGGAATCTCCAGGAGGATTTTCCAATGAAAGTTTCCCTTACTGTGGATGAGGCGTGCCAGATTCGCCATACTGCACTTGAAGCTGCACGTATGAGCATTAACAGGAAACTAACAAAGGATCTTGGAAGAATGAATTTTCACCTGAAACTACGGACATATCCACACCATGTTCTTCGTGAAAATAAACAGGCAACAGGAGCAGGAGCTGACCGTGTGTCTGAAGGAATGCGAAAGGCCTTTGGAAAGGCTGTAGGTACTGCAGCCAGAGTCAGACCAAATCAGAAGATATTTACGGTTTACTCCACACCACAACACCTTGAGCGGATTAAAAATGCCCTGCGTCATGGTGGACATAAACTGCCTTCACCAACACATCTGATTGTTGAAAACATTGAAGAATAAAATATCCTAACTCTCTTTTTATGGTAGTATGGATATGGATTGATCCGTACCTACGCAAAATCAATGCAACCGTTTTCCGGGGATATACCAGGGTAATGACCGACACTGCAGGTTTTCCTGGATCCATTTGATTTTGTGACAGAGTACAACATGATAATTCGGGATGAGTCATGCTGTAATTTTTTTGTCTCCTGATATTGATTAGTTTTAAGATATCTATTCATCCCACTTTTTTTTACCGTATCTCTATAACATAATTTTCAAGATACATATACCATATTCAAAACCCTGGATAAGACCACAGGATAGCCTGAGCCCTCTGTAGTCCCGGAACAATTCAAGCATATTGCTCTTTTTTTATCCATACAATTCATTGAAAAGAAATTTCATTACAAGTGTATATTGAATACGTGCTATTGACATCAGTCATATAACCAGGAAAGATTACACTACAAAAATCGTAAATTGCTTTATTCAAAGGGTTTTTCAGACGCATACACAACAGAAACACTTCATTACCCTGCAATTAATCGCTATCCTTATCCACATTCTCATCACATTTCTTCATATGAACGAAGAGGAAGAGAACATAATACTCCGGAGAATAACAGATGCCACCTGCACTGTGCTGCGAGAGGCAGAACTCTATCTTCCACCAGACGTTAAAAACAGGCTACACAATGCATATACGTCTGAAAAAAATCCGGTCGCACGGCGTGAACTGGAAAATATACTAAAAAACATAGCAATTGCAGAAGAGAGAGAGATGCCTCTCTGTCAGGATACGGGTGTTCCGGTCATTTTTATGACCATACCCAAAAAAATACCATTTTCTGACTCTTTGCTTGAAGCAGTCAGAGATGGAGTCCGCAAAGCTACCAAAGTCATCCCCTTGCGACCAAATATTGTAGATCCCCAAAGCCGCCATAATAGCGGCGATAACACAGGAATCGGCATGCCTCCCATCCATGTTGAGCCAGGTGAAACATTGACCATAACTGCTTTTCCCAAAGGGGCGGGTTCTGAGAATGTCTCACAGATATTTATGCTCAATCCATCTGACCTGACAAAAATTGATGATATTATTGTTAAAACGGTTCTCGATGCTGGTGCAAGACCCTGTCCACCTGTTATTCTTGGAATCGGTATCGGAGGGACGTTTGACGGGGCTGCTCTTCTGGCAAAAAAAGCACTTCTGGATCCTGTTGATACAATGACAACTCATGAAGAAGAACTTCTCAACCGGATTAATCATCTTGGAATCGGGCCAATGGGTCTTGGAGGAGAGACAACTGCCCTGGCTGTAAAAATACGCACTGCAGGATGCCATACTGCTTCATTGCCACTTGCAATCAATATTCAGTGCTGGGCTTCCCGCCATGCAACAATAACCTTAGATCTCTAATCAGTATGGTCAGAAGATATGAGCTATTTTTTTACCGTCTCTTTCCCAATAAATACTGATGATTAGCACGGCAGATGCGAAAAACAGTACCTCTCATATTCTGGTCTGTCGCTGCAATGTGCATAGCATACTACACCACGAACCGGAATCTCGTAAAAAGGTGCATACATCAATTCATTCTACTTGGAAATCTCTTATTGGGACAGGAGGAGACAAACGTGAATCTTTGTACCCCTCTTGGTGATGAAATCCTCAACCTTACCGCAGGTGATCAGGTTTTTCTCTCTGGTGAAATATATACAGCAAGAGACGAAGCACATCTGCGGATGATAAAAGAAGGTATCCCATTTGATCCACAGGGAGCGGTAATTTATCATTGCGGGCCGGTAATTTCCGGGCAAACCCTTCTCATTGCAGGTCCTACCACCTCTGCGAGAATGAACCCGCTTACAAGAGCAATGCTTGATGCCGGCATCAAGGGTCTTATTGGAAAAGGGGGGATGAATGCAGAAGTCAGAGAACAACTCGCCGGAAGGGCAGTCTATTTTGCATTCACCGGAGGTTGTGCAAACCTTGCTGCTGCCCATATGACGCTGACTGGCGGGTATTTTCAGGATCTGGGTATGGCTGAAGCAGTCTGGAAAATTCAACTGGATAATCTTCCCCTTGTTGTTGCCATGGATGCCTATGGTGGCGATCTCTATGATTCCGTTATTCAGCAGGCACAGGCAGTTTTTGCATCTCAACAGAACAGGAAACCGGGAAAATGAAAATTTTCATTGACGAAACCCGATGTAAAGGCTGCAATATATGTACTATGGTCTGTCCATATGCAATTTTTCAGCCAGGAAAAGAGCCGAACAAACGGGGCATCTACACCCCTATTCTTGACAGACCTGAGCGATGTACAAACTGCAGACTTATGAATCTCTACGGACGGCAGCTCTGTGGATTGTGCAGTATGATATGCCCGGATCAGGCAATTTCCTGGGTTGCCAATGAGCAATACGATGCACAAAATGTGGAGATTGAATATTGAGCCGAATTGAATTCCTTCAGGGAAATATTGCCTGTGCAGAGGGAGCGCTCGCAGCAGGTTGTAAATTCTTTGGCGGGTACCCCATCACCCCGTCAACCGAAATCGCTGAACATATGGCTCTGAAACTTCCGAAAATTAAGGACGGGTGTTTCATCCAGATGGAAGATGAAATCGCCGGGATAGCATCAGTCATTGGTGCATCTTGGACAGGGATACGTGCAATGACCGCAACAAGCGGTCCTGGTTTTTCTCTTATGATGGAGAACATCGGGTATGCAATCATGACCGAGACACCATGTGTTATTGTCAATATCCAGCGTGGCGGTCCTTCTACCGGTCAGCCAACCATGGCATCACAGGGAGATATGATGCAATGTAAGTACGGCTCACACGGTGATAACAGTGCTATAGCGCTCTCTCCTTCCAGTGTACAGGAGTGCTATGAGCTTACGGCACAAGCATTTAATCTTGCAGACCAGTTCAGAACACCGGTTTTTGTGATGGCTGATGAAGTAATTGGCCATATGCGGGAACGGATTACAATTCCAGATACAGTTCCAATTACCGGACGTAAACCATTACAAAAGGGTACTCTTCCATTTGAACCTGACGATGATCTCATCCCGGGTTTTGCACCTTTTGGAACCGGATTTCGAATCCCGGTTACCGGCCTGACCCATGATGAGCGAGGGTATCCTGATACGACCAATCCAGAGCGGCATGCAAAACTGGTAACCCGCCTCGTTAATAAAATCGAGAATAAACGTCACGATATTGCAGATTATGAAATTAAAAACGATGATGCGTCAATTGTTTTTATCTGTTACGGATCTCCGGTGAGGACCGTGCGACAGGTATTTCATGATTGTGAGAAAGAAGGGAGGAGCGATATTGGCTATCTCAGGCTCAGAATGGTCTGGCCATTTCCAGAGAACCTGCTTAGTAAGTTTTCACAGGCAACCGTGTTTATCGTCCCTGAACTCAATCTTGGTATGATCTCGCGGGAGATACAAAGGCATACAAAAATCCCGGTCAGATCGGTGAGCAAGATTGGAGGAGAACTGCATACCCCGGATGAATTGATGGCTGTAATAGAGGAATACCTATGAATTTAGATGACTGGTACCGGCAGGACCGGTTACCACATATCTACTGTTCTGGTTGTGGAAATGGAACCATCATCAATTGTGTATTACAGGCTGTTTTTGATACAGGCTGGAAAATAGATGATACAGTCTTTATCTCCGGAATCGGGTGTTCTTCCCGTGCTCCCGGATATATCACCACAGATTCACTTCACACAACACATGGGAGGGCAATTGCATTTGCAACCGGTGTCAAGCTGGCAAAGCCAAAACTCCACATTATTGTATTCACCGGGGATGGAGATCTTGGCGCCATCGGAGGAAACCATTTTATTCATGCATGTCGCCGCAATATCGATATTACCGTCGTCTGTATGAATAACTACATCTATGGGATGACCGGAGGACAGGGAAGCCCTCTGACACCTCTTGGAAAAAAGTCAACTACAACACCATATGGCTCAGCAGAGATGCCTTTTGATCTCTGTAACCTTGCAGTCGCTGCAGGCGCAAACTATGTAGCCAGATGGACCTCATATCATGTCACTGAACTGACGAAAGCGGTAAATAACGGACTTTTGACCCCTGGTTTCTCATTCATCGAGGTAATGACCCAGTGCCCGACATCATATGGCAGGAGAAACCGCCTTCGTGATGTGGGTGAACAGGTGCGATATTTAAGAGATCATGCAGTACTCCGTCAGAAATGGATGCGGATGCAGGAGCGGGGAGAAGATATCACTACCGAGGATTTTGTTGTCGGCGAGTTTATCAGAAGATCACGGCCTGCTATGGGGGTTCTTATATGAGACATGAGATCCGTTTTTCAGGCTTTGGAGGACAGGGAATTATCCTCTCAGCTGTAATCCTTGGTCGTGCTGCAGCACTCTATGATAACAAATACGCAGTGCAGACACAGGTATATGGACCGGAAGCACGTGGAGGAGCTTCGATGAGTGCCGTTGTCATTGATGATGATGAGATTCTCTATCCGGAGGTGACCTCTCCTGATATCTATGTCATCATGAGCCAGGAAGGATACATAAAATATGGAATTAATGCTCCACCAGGTGCAATAATGATTCTTGATTCCGGACTCGTTCATGACAGACCAGCCTGTACATTTTTTGAGATTCCTGCAAGCAGTGAGGCTAAGAACGGGCTTGGTAAGATTATTGTTGCCAATATTGTAATGCTCGGGAGTCTTGTATGTGCAACAGGTATTGTCACAAAAGAAGCTCTTAAACAGGGAATTCTCACTAGTGTTCCAAAAGGAACCGAAGATCTGAATATAAACGCAATGAAACTTGGATTTTTACTGGCAGAACAGGGGAGATCTCTGTGAAAATACAGGAACACGAAGCGAAAATTATCTTTCAAGGCTCAGGTATCAAAGTTCCACAGGGAGTAATGATACAGAGAGGAGATGATTATCATAAGACAATTGCATCTCTTGGTGATGAGATAGTCGTCAAGGCCCAGGTAGACATTGGGGGCCGGGGAAAAGCAGGGGGAGTGCTCATGGCAACACAGAAGACTGCTCCTGACACAATACAGGAACTTTTTGGCCGCACCATTAAGGGACTGGTAGTAAACCGGGTTTTAGTAGAAGAACGACTACACATTGAGCATGAATATTATGTGTCAATAACCATTGACAGGGCCAGAAAAATGCCAGTCATCCTCTTTGCAGATACCGGTGGTGTCGACATAGAAGAGACAGCAAAGCAGGATCCAGAGGCGCTCAGGCGGGCATATATTCACCCCCTCCTGACTGATGTCCCGCTGTATATCAGACGGTACCTTATTGGCAATGCCCCAAAAGAACTTGGAGAGACAATAAATCAGCTGTATAAAGCGTTTATCGCCAATGATGCATTGCTGGCAGAGATAAACCCGCTTGTTACCACAAAAGAGGGAGTGTATGCTGCTGATGCAAAACTTATCATTGATGACAATGCCCTGTTCAGGCAGGGAATAAAAGAAAACAGGGATTTGAACGAACGTGAACGCCTTGCTGAAGATCACGGATTTTCTTTTGTCGAACTGGAAGGTACAATAGGAGTTATTGGAAATGGAGCCGGCCTGACAATGGCAACAGTCGATCTTATCACGAATAGCGGCGGGACTCCAGCGAATTTTCTTGATGTCGGTGGTGGGGCTGATAAAGATCGTGTCTCATTTGCCGTCCGACTACTAGGGGATGTTCCCCGGGTATCAGTTATCGTTGTTAACCTGCTTGGGGGCATAACCCGATGTGATGAGGTTGCAAAAGGCATCGTTGAGGCGGGAGTCTCACAAAAGATTGTTGTACGGCTTGCCGGCACAAATGAAGAGGAAGGTCGGCGCATCTTAAAAGAACACGGATATACTATGCTTGATACGATGGAAGAGGTCGTTACAGCAGCAGTGAGGGCAGCGATATGATATATGCTGACAAAAACACAGGAATTATTGTTCAGGGAGCAACCGGAAGACAGGGCTCATTTCATATCAATCTGATGAACCAGTATGCCCGTGAGGTCGGAGGGACCGGAGTTGTTGCCGGCGTAACTCCCGGAAAAGGGGGTACAATTGTCCATGACATCCCAGTCTACTCCTCAGTCCGTGATGCAATAAAGAACCATGATGCCACCACAACTGTGATGTTTGTTCCTGGAAGTGCTGCTGGAGATTCTATTATGGAAGCTGCAGATGCAGGAATAGAACTCGTGGTAGCTGTAACAGAACACATCCCGGTTCATGATGTGATGCGTGCCATTGCATATGCTGATACAAAAGGATGTCAGGTCATCGGTCCAAACTGCCCGGGAATTCTCTCTCCAGGTGAGTGCAGTCTTGGTATCATGCCTTCCCACCTTTACCGCCGGGGCAATGTTGGTGTCATCTCCCGAAGCGGTACCCTTACCTATGAGGTTGTTCATGAACTCTCCAGAGCCGGTATCGGACAGAGCACCGTTGTCGGGATTGGCGGTGATCCGGTAATCGGTCAGACCTTTGTTGATGTCATCCACCGGTTTTTTGAGGATACAGAGACAAAAGCGGTGGTACTTCTTGGCGAGCTCGGGGGCAACCTTGAAGAAGAAGGAGCACTAACAGCACAAGAGTGCGATATTCCTGTTGTTGTGTTTATTGCAGGAACAACAGCACCACCTGAGAAACGAATGGGACATGCCGGAGCCATTGTTTCAGGGGGGGAAGGCGATGCCATTACAAAGATAAAACGCCTCCAGGCAATTGGTATTCCTGTTGCTTCGCGTCTCTCAACGATACCTTCAATGATACAGGAACTACTATAACGAGGGCTAATTGATGGCTGAAGAAAGAAAACCGAAAGAAGACCTATCAGATTTGGGCTCTGATTCAATAAATCCGTTTGCCGTACTGGGCATTGGAGAGGCTCTTATCAGGTACTGTAATGGGATTCGGATTAAAGATCATCCATTCTATGTTGTCCTCTCAAACAAACGAATCATCCTTATGGATACTTATGCTGACCATGGAGTGGTTGCAAAAGAGATCTCACTTCATACAATCAGTGATGTGGAACGCGACCCTGATCATCAGGGAACAGGAGCATCTCTCTTTCTCTCAGTAGATATAGGAGAGGCTGTCAAGCAGATGCGATTTATCTTTTCAGGTTCCATTGGAGGAGCTAATGAATGTGCTGAATGGATCCGGGCTTTACGGGATCTGGCACATCTTCCTGAACCTGAACATGAACATATCTATTCACATGAGATACCTCTTCAGGCAGAACAGACAGATATACCCGAATATGATTCAGTGTATCTCAACAAAGGTCCTGGCCATGAACCATACTCAGTTGAAGATACCTATGAGAATAGAGATGACGAAAAACATCGTGAAGAATCCAGAATGCCAGGATCAGATACCAAAAAGCGTACTGAAAAAGAAGAGAGAGAAGAAGTAAAAGATTTCATTCCAACTCCATCACCCCATAATATTGTTTCAAAACCGAAGAGAGAATTAAAACAGGTACGGAAACAAAAGGGTGCAATGCCAGATGACTCAGAGATTATTGATGGTGAGACTGGTGAAGGTGTTGAGATCTACCGGGCGGGGCAATCCCGTGAGAGGCACCAGGAGGATACATCTGTAGCAGATGAGATTATAGAGATAACAGACGAAGAACCAGATTTCATTCATCATGAACATCCATCCCAGTCTGAAAAGACACATGATCTAAAAGGCAGGGATTCTGAATCAGAACCAGATACCCTCATCATTCATGTTGAAAAACCAATATTTCGTCAGCACAGACTGCGTAGATCCTATCAGAACCGTAGTAGTGGCGAAACTGATATTCGTCCCTGTTCTATCTGTGGAGTGAAAATCCCTATAAAAGCACGATTTTGTCCGTCCTGTGGTTCAGAACAGGGATAACCACCATAATCCCTGTGCACATGTCTGAACGCTTTATAGAACTGGATGCTGCCCGAGGTGTAGCTATCATCATGATGGTGATATTTCATCTCGTGTATGATCTTGCGTATCTGCAGTATCTCTCCAGTACTGTATATCGTACTGGCTTTTTTTACTATTTTGGATTGACAACTACGATCCTGTTTATTGGTATTGCAGGAGTATCAGTGACTATCAGTGGATCACGGGCAGAAAGAGAGAAAGGAAAAAAAGAGATCTTATGGAAATTTCTGCGTCGTGGCCTTGGTCTCATTCTACTTGGGATGCTTATCAGCCTTTGCACGTATCTGTTTCTTGGCGGATCAGGATACGTAGTCTTTGGAATATTGCACCTGATAGGTGTGTGTGTCATCCTTACACCTTTCTTTTTGCGTCTGCGATTCATAAATGCCCTTATCGGCTTTTGTATCATCCTGATAACACCTCTCATGACACAATTTTCAGGACCGTTCTGGCTTATTCCAATCGGCATTCATCCGGATACATTTTATTCTGTTGATTATGAACCCATGTTGCCATGGTTTGGAGTCTTTCTGTTGGGGATGGGCATCGGTTCTCTTCTGTATCCAAATGGAATAACATGTTTTAGAAAAATTACCAGACAAAATTGTGTTCATCTCTGCATGGCTCCCTTTGCAGCTGCCGGGCGACACTCACTTATTATCTACCTACTCCACCAGCCGGTGATAATTAGCATCCTTATTATCCTGGGCACTTTACTTTAACAGACAAAATTAGTGAATAACTTAAAAATGGGTGAATCTATTGGTTCTGTCGATTTTCAAATGGTATTGCCAATCATGTTTTCACTCTCTACATCTATTTTCCAGTTGAAACAACATTCTCTTGATAATTGAAATGATCTAACCAGAGAGGACGGCAGAGACTGTTTCAACTTCAATAATTGTCCCTCCGATTGAACTAATTTAACCTCAGAAGGGGGCTGAGATTAACAGAAAATCAGACACCTGGTTCCCCGCTCTGCGCTCCTCTGCGATTTGAATTCGTAACGTAAAATGGAACA
>CAYRYR010000019.1:0-32543 GCA_964428385.1 uncultured Methanoregulaceae archaeon | reverse complement strand
ATTATTATTTTCAGCGCAGTCCTGGCACTTGGTCTGCGACTCATCCCGGTATTTATTGGAGATGTAAATGATCCTTTAAGTATGGTCGGGATGGACGATCCAATGTACAATCTTCGTCAGATTGAACACATGATACACAACTACCCGGGATACTCCTGGTTTGAAGCAATGAGTTTTTATCCACAGGGTGCACCAATCCACTGGGGCCCTCTCTTTACCTTTATTGCTGCAACATGGTGTATGGCTTTTGGTGCTGTCACCAGGCCTGCTCTTATATCAACTGCTCTCTATGTTGCCCCACTCATGGCAGTTGTGATGGTTCCACTCATGTATATCCTTGTACACCGGATTGCAAACCGTTTCACCGGAGTTGTCGCGGCTTTTCTTATTGCAATTGTTCCGGGGCAGTATTTTTACCGGTCTTATTATGGCTATCTTGATCACCATATTGCCGAAGTGCTCTTCAGCACTATCTACTGTCTCTGCTTTATCATCTGTCTTATCTATGTCCGTAAAAATCCAGTCACAATACGATCATTAGAAAGTGTTAAAATACCATTACTCCTCGGTGTTGTTGCAGGTATTGCATATACCCTGGGCATTGCAGTAATGCCGACAATGATCCTATTTGCAATGATTACTGCTCTTTTTACATTTTTCTGGTTTATCTATGACAAAATTGAAAAGAAAAATGCAGATGCCATCCTTGTGGTTATATGCAGTACATTTATTACAGCCATCATTGGATATCTGCTAATCGGAGTTCACCAGGAAGGACTTCTTCTCAATTATTACACCATATCCCATCTTATTGCATACAGTCTTATTATCATCACAACAATCCTTCTCTATGCCCTTTCACGGTACTTAAAGGATAAACCACTCTCCTGGTACCTCTTCTCCTTTATCAGTTTCATCTGTCTCGCTCTGATTGCACTGATGATTATCGCCCCTGAAATGTATCAGCTCTTTACATCCAGTCTTGGAGAATTTTTTGGAACTAATATCTATTACAGTACAATACAGGAGGCCCGTCCCTGGAGTTTAACTGCTGCCTGGAGTGCATTTGGCTGGAGCCTCATATTGATGGTAGGAGGCCTCATTGTCCTTGCTGCGCGTATTATCAAGGAAACGCGAATTGAGGATTTTTTCATTTTTATCTGGTCACTTATCATAATATATGCTGCATTCCAGCACATCAGATACGAGTATTATTTTGCCGTCCCCCTGGTTATCCTGATATCACTCCTTATCGGAACCCTGGTTACTGCAACACAAAGAGAGGAGTCCTCTCAAAATAAAAAATCAGGAGAATCAAAGGGTCATATTGAACAGAAGAAAAAGAAGATATCAATCAGGAAAAACGTGAAAAGGAATTTTCCTCATATATTTCTCATTATTGCCCTTGTATTAACAGTTCTTTTTGTATCAGATTCCCTCACTAATGAGATAAATATTGGGGTTCTTGATCTTAATTCAGAATGGAAAGAAAGTCTTTTGTGGATGGAGACAAACACTCCAGATCCCGACGTTGGCTATTATACAATCTATAATGCCAATACCTGGAATCCTCCTCAGAAAAGTTATGGAATTATGTCATGGTGGGATTATGGTCATATGATAACATTTATCGCGCACCGGCTTCCCCATGCTAACCCATTTCAACAGGGTGTTGCAGGCCCTGATGGTGCTGCTGCATTCTTTGTAGCATCTACCGAAGAGGAAGCAGACCGGATTTTGGATACTACCAGAACCAGATATATTATGACCGACATTGAGATGGATACCGGAAAATTCTGGGCTATGGCAACATGGGATAATAGTGACACCGGAGTTACACCATACATGCAGGAATTCCTCTTTCCAGAACCAGGAGAGCAGAATCTTGCAGCAGTCTCATTGGTATATAAGAATACATATTTCCAGACGCTGATTTCCCGGCTCCATAATTTTGATGGATCTTTTACAGTTCCTGAAAATGTTACCTATATAGAGTATATAACTCCGGATGTAACCGGGTACCCCTATCCACTAGTCATAAACATGCAATCTCTACCCTATATCACCGGGACAGCTTATGTAGAGTTATTCAATGCCAGTGCTCCTCCCGGCTATATGGCAACACTCATCAGTGAGTCATTTGATATGCCTGTTGAACCAATCCCTGCGCTGAAACGATACAGACTGGTACATGAATCACCATCACGGGTAACATCGTTGGGGCATCCGGATATCAGATATGTGAAAATATTTGAGTACGTGCCAGGAGCTATCATCAAAGGAGATGGCATTATTGAGATCCCCCTGGTTATTGATGGGAAAAGAGCATTCTTTTACCGACAACAGAGTGAGGATGGTCAGTTTATTGTCCCATACCCGACTGACTCAAAAGCAGGGGATGTACAGGCAGCGGGTCCATACCACAATCTCATTACCGGCGAGACATATTCCGTAACAGAAGAACAGATTCAAACCAATGAAATAATCTCCTGAATTTTTTTTCCTGATACTTCTTAAGAAAGTATATACTGCGGCAGGATGATCTTCATATATGACAGATACGATACAACCCGGAGAGACAGTTCGATATTCCCGCACCGGTACATCAGGAGTCGTTGTCACAATAGAAAACAGGGATGGAGTTTTTTTTGCTGAACTGGACAGCACAGGTCTTTTCTATAGGATGGACCAACTGGTTTTGGCCCAGATAATCAATCATCCAAAGATCAGTCCTACTGATGATTCTATTGAACAGATCCGAAAAGAACGTGACTTTTCCAATCAATCTGATCTTAATGTTCCGGATAATCTTGATGGTGCCTGTTCAGGGGCTGGATAGATTTAGGGGATTATTCCTCTGAATTGGGTTTTTTTTATCCATAAAGAGAAAAAATACTAATTTTTGCTGAAAATGCAGAATGTTATCTATCTCCTTCCTGTTCAGTACGTATAAGTATCATCATTAGAGATTACCTAAGGAGGTTTGATTACGGTTGTCTGATGTTACTATACCAAATACCAATATTGGAGTTGTCGGTCATGTTGACCATGGAAAGACAACCCTTGTTAATTCACTGACCGGTACCTGGACGGATCGTCATAGTGAGGAGATGAAACGGGGAATTTCCATTCGTCTCGGCTATGCTGATGCAATTTTTTACCAGTGTGAATCCTGCAGCGAAAGTGAGCGTTATTCCACTTCTCCACAATGCCCAATCTGTGGAAAAGATACAGTACCCTTTCGATCAGTCTCATTTGTCGATGCTCCCGGGCATGAGACATTAATGGCAACGATGCTCTCGGGTTCTGCTCTGATGGACGGGGCAATGCTTGTAATTTCTGCAAATGAGCGTTGTCCTCAGCCCCAGACAAAAGAGCATCTGATGGCCCTTGAACTTGTCGGGATAAAAAAAATTGTTATCGTTCAGAATAAAATTGACGTTGTGACGCAGAAAGACGCAATGAAAAATTATCAGGAGATTAAACAATTTATTAAAGGAACAATCGCAGATAAAGCACAAATTATTCCTCTCTCTGCTCAAAAGAATATCAATGTTGGTGCACTCATTCAGGCACTTGATGAGACGATACCAATTCCGGAACGAGAACCAAAAGCAGCGCCGATTATGTTTATTGCACGAACGTTTGACGTCAATAAACCAGGATGTACCTGGCGTGATGTAAAAGGTGGTGTCATTGGGGGATCACTCATCCGTGGTGTGATTGAAGAGGGAGAAGAAATAGAGATAAAACCAGGAATTCAGACCCAGATAGAGAACAAAATTCGGTGGGAACCAATAACCACAAAGACAACCGAAATCTTTAAAGGATCTAAGAAAGTCAGTTCTGCTACACCAGGCGGTCTGTTAGCAATCGGGACGAAACTTGACCCGGCAATCACCAAGAGTGATATGCTTTCGGGACAGATAGCTGGCAGAGTAGGTGAACTTCCTCCGGTTTGGGACCAGATGTGGTTTTCAGTCAAATTGATGGAAAGGGTCGTTGGTTCTGATAAGGAACTTGAGATCGAGCCACTCAAACAGCGTGAACCCCTGATGCTCTCTATCGGCACCGCAGTGACGGTCGGAATCGTCATTAATACCAAGAAAAATGCTGCTGAAGTGACACTGAAACGCCCGGTATGTGCTGAGATAGGATCACCAATTGCGATCAGCCGGCAGGTTGGAGGCAGATGGCGTCTTATCGGGATGGGAACTCTGCAAGAGTAATACTGTTTGATACAAACGGCCTGATGATGGCTTATCAGTTTACTCTGGATGTCTTTGATGAAGTAAGATGGCTGGTTGGTGAATACCATCCGGTCATTCTGACAGGAATTGTTAGAGAACTGAGACAACTTGGACAGGGAAGAGGGAACAATGCCTCTGCCGCGCGTTATGGACTTATGCTATCACAAGCGTGTGAAGTCAGAACATGCGAAGAGACACACACAAGTGTGGATGACTCTATTGTCAGGTATGCTCAGGAGACAGGTTGTATTGTTGTTACCAATGACCGCAAACTACGAGATCAGCTGCTTATGAATCATATAGACGTCATCTCACTCACAAATAAGAAAAGACTGGAACTGATACGAGGATAGGGATATGTACTACAAGTTAACGATGGAAGATAAGGTCCGCGTTCCTCCGAACCGGCTTGGAGAGGATCTGGCAGAGGTCATCCTTGACGTTCTGCAGAAGCAACTGGAAGGGAGTATCGATAAGGATATTGGTATTTTCATTGCTGTAACGCGTGTTTTAGATATAGGCGACGGAGAGATGGTTCCTGGTGACGGGGCTGTCTACTATGGTGTTACTTTTGAGGGGCTGGTACTAAGATTGAGTCTGCAGGAAGTTATTGAAGGTCTTGTCGTCGAAGCAACGAGTTTTGGAGCTTTTGTCAGTCTCGGTCCTATTGATGCCATGCTGCATGTAAGCCAGATATCTGATGAATATATTAACTATGATGAGAAGAATGGACGTCTTATCTGTCAGGAATCAAATCGCCATATAAGTGTTGGTGATCCCGTCAGGGCGCGCGTTGTCACACTCAGCCTGAATGAACGTGAACCACGTGACAGCAAGATCGGGCTGACCATGCGCCAGGCAGGTCTTGGATCACTACCATGGCTTGAAGAAGAGAGAAATGCCGAAATAGAGCAGAAGAAGGGTGTATGATATGGCTTCTCCCAGAAACAAAAAATTTCAGAAAGTATGTCGCGACTGTCACCGGGTGGTAGATGGCGAGGCGTGTTCCATATGTGGAACTACCAACCTGACTACAGACTGGGCAGGGTATCTTATCATCATCGATCCAGCTCATAGTGACGTTGCACAACGAATGAACATCACGCTGCCTGGTCGATATGCACTCAAGGTTCGCTGATGCTGGTACTAAAAAAAGAGAAGCGACACTTGTTTCAGGAGCCCTTTGGCACTATTTATCCTGATTTTGTTGATATCCTCCCCCTTATCAGGGAACATACGTTGTATACCGTAGGTGATGTTGTCACCGCAAGCTGCCTGCGGTATGGAATTATTCCTGCCATTGCTATAACCGATGGAAAAACAATGCGGGAACCAATACCAGGGGATTATGTCAGTTCCGCAAGCAGAATACAGGCAGAAAATCCACCGGGAACAATAACAAAGGATCTTGTATCTGCTATCAACCAGGCATTACAAAACCAGCCAGCCCACATATTTGTCACTGGTGAAGAGGATTTAGCAGTAGTCCCTTTGGTTATCGCTTCACCACCCGGACCGCTATTACTCTACGGTCAGCCTAAAGAAGGAGTTGTAGTCCTCCGGATAGATACAGAAGCTATTAAAAAAGCAAACTACCTCCTCTCATACTTCGATACAGAATCACAAGAAAATCAGAGAACGTAATGCCATTGTGAGCACCTTTTATATATATTAATTGGAATTAAACCATTACTATTTATAGTGTTATCGCGAAGGGATAGAGGATATTATGGAGTTTACGATAACAAAGGATAAACAGAATGATCTCTTATCCCGTAGAGAGATCGAGTTTGTTCTGGATTATGATGGGTCAACACCCTCCCGAGTTCTGGTACTTGGTAAATTAGCGGCCCTTATGAATGCAAATATGGATCAGGTTGTACTTGATTCATTTAAGACTGCCTTTGGAATTCCAAAGATGCAGGGAACTGCACGGATTTATCTGAATAAAGAAACAAAAGATAAATGTGAACTTGATTATCTGGTGAAACGTGGAATGAAAGATCTGCCCCAGAACGAAAATGCTGAGGATGCTCCTGCCAGTGCGGCAACAGCTGAAGCTTTAGAAGAAAAGGCCGATGCAACCAAGGAAATGGAGGCCTAACATGGCAAAAACTCCTGTTAAACGATCACCACCTAAAAGATCATCATATTATAATCTGGACGGAGCAACCGTTACACCAAATCGCAGATATTGCCCACGGTGCGGACCTGGCGTATTTCTCGGTGAGCATGCAGACCGGGTAGCCTGTGGAAAATGCGGGTATACTGAATTTAAAGAAAAAGCCTGATGTCACAATCAGGATCTGTTCTTGGTATTGAAGGCACTGCCTGGAACCTCAGTGCCTCTGTTTTTGGAAAAGATCTCCAGACGTTGTATTCTCATCCTTATAAGCCTCTTACCGGGGGGATTCATCCACGGGAAGCAGCCCAGCATCATGCAACAGAGATGAGGGATGTTATATCACATGCCCTGAAGGATCATACCGATGAGATAGCAGCAGTTGCATTTTCCCAGGGTCCGGGGCTTGGGCCCTGCCTCCGTATTGTGGCAACCGCAGCACGCAGTCTTGCACTGAGCCTTGGTGTTCCCCTTATCGGAGTCAACCATTGTGTTGCTCACATAGAAATCGGCAGGTTTGCAACCGGTTTTGATGACCCGATTGTTCTGTATGCCAGCGGCGCCAATACCCAGGTACTTGGATATTTATACGAACGATACCGCATATTTGGAGAAACACTTGATATCGGCCTTGGTAATGCACTCGATAAATTTGCCAGGAGCAAAGATCTCCCTCATCCCGGTGGACCTTTAATTGAAAAATATGCCAAAACGGGATCCTATCTACCCCTGCCATACACCGTAAAAGGAATGGATCTTGCATTCTCTGGGCTATTAAGTGCTGCAAAAGATGCTCAGGCATCCATCGAAGATGTCTGCTTCAGCCTGCAGGAGACTGCATTTGCAATGTGTGTAGAAGTCACTGAACGGGCTCTTGCACAGACCGGCAAAGATGAGATGATCCTTGTGGGGGGTGTTGGTGCCAACCGCCGGTTACAACAGATGCTTATGAGTATGTGCGAGGACCGTGGAGCGCGGTTCGGTGTTCCTCCTCCTGAGTATCTCGGTGATAACGGTGCCATGATAGCATATACCGGACGCCTTATGCTTGAACAGGGGGATACAGTCCCGGTTTGCGAATCATATGTGAATCCTTCATTCAGGGCAGATCAGGTGCCGGTATCCTGGCGTGATAGCGGCGATATGAGACGATATCTCTCTTGTAGCTCTTCCCATGAACAGACAGACAAACAAGGTGCAGAGGCACGTATCCGGATTGGATCTGATGTAGTAAAAAGAAGAATCAGAAAGAGATACCGCGATGTGAATCTTGATGCGCGGCTTATAACCGAGAGAACACGAGCTGAAGCAAGACTGATATCACATGCGCGGCGGGCAGGAGTTCCAACACCGGTCATTATCGATATCACATCAGACACCATCACGATGGAGACGATACATGGGACGCTACTCAAAGAAGCACTGACACCGGAGCATTTGAAGATAGCAGGGACTGTTGTAGGAAAACTGCATAATGCAGAAATAATCCACGGGGATCTTACAACCTGTAACATGATCATGAGAGATTCTCAGTGTGTTCTCATCGATTTCGGTCTTGCGATGATTTCATCAGATATTGAAGCGCGCGGCGTTGACCTTCATGTGTTATTTCAGATCCTTAAGAGTACTTCAGCAGACGCAGAACTCCTAAAAGCCGCATTTTGCGATGGATATCAGTCAGTATTCAAAGAAGCTCCTGGTGTTCTCGTCCGGGAACACGAAATCGAACTGAGAGGACGATACCTGTGAATATATGCATCGTTACCAGCAACACGAACAAAGTATCTGAAGTAGCCGAATATTTCAGGGGAATCGCTACTATTGAACATGTTTCAATGCAATGCCCTGAGTACCGGTCATCATCAATAGCAGAGATCGCTGCAAAAAAAGCTGAATATGCCTATCAGGTTATCAGACGCCCACTTATTGCTGATGATACAGGGTTTTTTATCAGGTCACTATCAGGATTTCCCGGCCCCTATGCAGCCTATGTCCATGACACCATCGGAAATAACGGAATTCTTAAGTTGTTGGAAGGTGAAGAGGACCGATATGGGTGGTTTGAAACTGTTATCGCGTATACTGATGGAATCCAAATAGAGACATTTTCAGGAAGGCTTGATGGCGAGATAGTCTCACCACAAGGAAAATATGGATTTGGGTATGATCCGATATTTAAGGTCAATGAAAGAACACTGGCTGAGTTATCACTCGAAGAAAAGAGTCGAATCTCACATCGGGGTCAGGCACTAGCAGCATTTCGAACCTGGTTTGAAACACGGGACTGACAAAAGCGTTAAGTCAGGGTACAGCATTTAATATAAGACTGAAAGGAGCACTTTATGGCACGATTTCCAGAAGCTGAAGCACGGTTGTTAAATGTAAAAGTATGCATGAAATGTAATGCACGTAATCCGGTTCGGGCAACGAGCTGCCGGAAGTGTGGGTATAAAAATTTAAGATTAAAGAATAAAGAACGAAAAGCCTGATGATTTTTCAGGCCGAATAAAACGTAACTTTTTTTCCTTTCGCACTATACTGTCCTGCATATGTCTCGATATTTCGTTTGTATCCTATGCGATCCAAAAATCCGAGATTCTGCAGTTCTTTTCTGACACGCATTACATCTTCTTCATCTGACCAGTCAGGGGTAAAGATGTAGATAACTTTTCTGTCATCACGAGAATCCTCATTTTCTTTCGCTGTTGAGACTTTTGCTGATATTCCAAGGATACCGGCACGGGTCGCATCACGAATTTTCTGCCATGATACATCTATCTCGGACAGGGGTTGAAAAATCAGCCATTTTCCTGCTTTTTCATCTTCAGTATCATGGGGATTTGTTCCGGGCGCATCCTCAATAATCCAGTACATCTGAGTCGTCTTTGATGGAATGACACCTTCTCCATCACGGATCATATCATAAATGGATGTGACAGAAGAGAAACATTCTATCAGCGCCTCTGATAACTGTGGATATTCTTCTGTGAACTCTGCAACAATACGACAGAAGGTCTCTAAAAAATCCTCTCCCTGTTCTACAAGGACAGATAAAAATGTCCCCTGTAACTGCAAAGAATGATTCAGATAGTGCTCAAACATGCCATAAGCAACATCAGAACGAACCTTGAGCTCACTGTTATCCATATAAGAGGATTGTCAGAACGGGAAAAAAAGATAGCGTTTTGTATGGCTCCACACAGGTGGATAAACCGGTGCCGGAGTGTACCTGTATATCTGGAGGTACTACCTCAAACAACCCGAAACATGACATACCATACATGATGGCATGATTTTCAAGTGCCAGATGCTCGTGTTTCATCTGATTGTCTCATCAGAGGCTATTAAAGGATACACCATGACACACGACATCGAATTAGAGGTGCACAAGAGTTACACTATTATCTCTTATCACCAGAACAAATGGGAATGTACACAATAATGTTTACTATTGTTATCAGGGTGTAAAATGCAGGTTCGGTAATTTCTTATCAACTCGTGTTGCACAGAAAAAATACCGTATTCCATCAAATAAAATTCCTATCTATCCTTCTTTTCTATCCTTTTCCCTGATATTTCCATACCTGACAATATCCAGCCTGAACATTTTCAAATAACAAAAATATCCTCTTCAATTTAGTAAGGAACCTTATATACCTGAGATATGTTTATCCAGACAAGTCACCAAATGTACTCTAATGCAATGGAAACGTGATTACGGGCTGACAAGCCGTGTGATCCTGACATGGGGACTCCTCCTCATTGTATATTTGATATTTATTGGGATCATGACGGTCCTTGGTATCAACCCAACATTCATATTTGGCCTTGTAATCATTATGGGCCTTGTACAGTACTTCTTCTCAGATAAGATGGTTCTGATGACAACAGGAGCGCGTATTGTTGCCGAAGATGAAGAACCAAAACTCCATCGTACGATAGAGAAACTGTGTGCAGAAGCAGATCTGCCAAAACCAAGAATTGCAATAATGCCATCACCAATGGCAAACGCCTTTGCTACCGGCAGAAATCCTAAAAAAGCTGTGGTCGCGGTTACTGATTCAATTATGCGGATTTTAGATGAAGATGAACTCGAAGCGGTTCTGGCGCATGAACTTTCCCACATTAAAAATCGTGATATCCTGACGATGACAGTGGCAAGTTTTGTCGCGATGATTGCTGCTGTCATTATGAACAATTTCCTCTTTATGTCTCTTTTTAATCGTAACGAGGGTGGGGCCTGGATAATCGTAGGTATTGTCGCTGCGGTTGTCTGGGTGATATCAACAATTCTTTTAATGACGCTCTCCCGGTACCGTGAATTTGCTGCTGACAGAGGCAGTGCATACATCACAAGAAACCCCCGGGCTCTTGCATCAGCACTCAGAAAAATCAGTTCAAAGATGGAAACCGTTCCAATCCAGAAGAGACAACAGGCTGAAGGAGCAAATATGTTCTACATTATCCCTGCAATATCAGGGAAATCTCTGGCCAGTCTCTTCTCAAGTCACCCATCACTTGAAAAGCGTATTGCTAACCTTGAAAAAGTTGAACAGGAAATCCGTGGATACTAAAGTATCCAGTCCTTTTTTAGCACCATACACAGATACGGACATTCCTTTCTGAAAATCTGCCTTTATCTATAGCGTGATCAGCGTGCATGCCATCTAAATAACCCGGTTTCAACTTCGATTATTTCATGACGAAATGCCGGCACTATAAAGACGTATACGAGACTATCAGGAAATCCCGGTCTTACATCTTCCATTCGGTAGCCATTTTTCCAGATCTCTGTAGTGTCTTCTACCAAAGACAAGGTACCTCTGACAACTACATGAAAGATAGTACCAATGGTGTAATCATTATTCTAAATGATAATTGAAGCTCTTTAAAAACTACAGAACCTATATGATGGAATTAAAATTTAAAAGAGAACAAAATTATCAGTTGTACATCATCAGTTGTACATCTACAGACTCTACAGACAGAGATTATTACAATGTTAAGGCCTGCCATCCAGAAAAGGCCGCTTGGATGCAGAAAAAATTATTGATATTCCGGAGGTTGTACCTCTTTTGGAAGTCCACCCTTAAAGTACTGTTTCATCCTCATGTACATCTCCCTGAGTTTTTGATTCATTGTTGGATGCACTTTCTCTCTGGCAGCTTCAAAGTGATGCAATGAGACAGTAGCACATTTCTCCCGCATAGCAACCATTCCTGCTTCCTGGCAGAGTGATTCAAGATCAGAACCTACATACCCTTCTGTTTTTCCCACCAGATCAGCAAAAAATGTATCTCTGCCGGGATCACGTATCTTAATTCCCTGCTGTTTACAGAAATCAAGAAGCCTGTGGCGGCGTTCAGGACGAGAGAGTGATCCCTCATTTTTTATGGGAAACGCTGTGATGCTAGCAGTTAATTGTTCAATCGTCACATCCTGCTTCTCTGAAAGACACATCACAAGTTCTTCTATCTCATCTTCAGTAAATCGCTCAAGAAGAGCAATACAGTTCTCAAGTGACGCACCTGCAAGTGGCATGTACCGGCTGTGAATGGCAAGAATATCTTGCCTATCAGCAGGGCTTGGTTCACCAATGTAAATGAGCCGGTCAAATCTGCCGGATCTGAGAAGAGCAGGATCGATGATATCAGGACGATTCGTTGCCCCCATTACAACAATATCTCTCAGGTCCATAAGTCCGTCAAGTTCAGTCAGGAACTGGTTGAGCACACTCTCCATCGTCCGGGAGCTCTCACCGGATCCTCTCGCCGGTGTCAATGAATCAAGCTCATCAAAAAAGATGATAGAGGGAGCTACTTGTCGTGCTTTCTTAAATATCTCCCTGATTGCCCGTTCTGATTCACCTACCCATTTCGAGAGAATCTGCGGACCCCTGACTGCAATGAAATTTGCTCCTGATTCATTTGCTACGGCTTTTGCGATAAGTGTCTTGCCGGTTCCGGGAGGTCCGTATAAGAGGACCCCTTTCGGCGGCCTGATACCTATCTCCTCAAACTCGTCCCTCCTTGTAAGCGGGTACTCAACTGCCTCACGGACTGTCTCCACAGCATCACTGAGGCCTCCCACATCATCCCAGGTAACATGCGAGACCTCTATCATAACTTCACGCATGCCTGACGGGGTGACGTCCCTGAGTGCCATTCTGAAATCTTTTGCATTGACTACTATCCTGTCGAGTACCTCTTTTGGGATCTCATCTTCTTCCAGGTTAATCTCAGGGAGATACCGGCGAAGAGCACGTATGGCAGCTTCCCGTGCAAGTGCAGCAAGATCAGCACCTGCAAACCCATACGTCTGCTCAGCGAGCTTTTCTATGCGCACATCATCAGCAAGAGGCATCCCCCTGGTATGGATGCAAAGGATTTCAGCCCGGTCATGCTCAGTCGGAACTCCAATTTCAATCTCCCTATCAAACCTGCCAGGGCGTCTGAGAGCTGGATCTATCGCATCAATCCTGTTAGTTGCACCGATTACTACAACTTCACCCCGCTCTTCAAGACCATCCATCATTGTCAGAAGCTGAGCAACAACCCGGCGCTCAACCTCTCCGGTTACTTCCTCTCGTTTCGGGGCTATTGAATCGAGTTCATCAATAAATATAATGGCAGGGGCGTTATCTTCTGCCTCTTCAAAAACTTCCCTCAGCCTCTGTTCGCTCTCACCATAGTATTTGGATATAACTTCAGGACCTGCAATAGGAATGAAATGTGCACCAGACTCGTTTGCTACAGCCTTGGCAATAAGCGTTTTTCCGGTACCTGGGGGTCCGAATAGGAGAACGCCTTTTGGTGGATCGATACCAAGATGTAAAAAGAGTTCAGGGTGTCGCATGGGAAGTTCTATCATCTCACGAAGGCGCTGAAGTTCGTCTTTAAGACCTCCAATATCCTCATATGTTATCTGGCTGAACCCCTCAAACCCTGATACCGGCATATCTGACAGAATTATCACAGTTTCCCGGGAGATGATGACTGCATCTTCAGGTTCCAGGGAGACCACTTTGTATGCAGTAAGCTGAGACTGCATAAAAGGAGCACCCACCGGAACCGGGACTGAATCATCCTCTAATATGGCAAAATCAATAAGACCATGAACAGGGCCCAGACTTTCAGGAAGAGGAATGTGCTCAGGAAAGTCATCAGGTGGAGCCAGCACAACTTTTTCAGCACGGATAACATCCTGTACCTTTATTATCCGTACACTTTCACCTATGGAAACACCGGCATTCATCCGGGTAAAGTTGTCAATTCGTATCTTGCCCTTATTCCAGTCTTCAACCTGTAGTCGCCATACCTTTGCAACAGTCTTTTCTTTACCGGTAATCTCAATGATATCCCCGGGACTGATCCGCATCTGCAGCATCGTTTCAGGGTCGAGGCGAGCTTTTCCTCCTCCCTGATCGCCAGGATAAGCACTATCAACCTCGAGAATAAATTCTCCCATTACCTAACAATCATATAAGCTCGGATTTATAATTACTCACAATTATGCAGGTGCTTGTTATTGACCCGTTCCATGGAGCAGCCGGGGATATGATACTGGGAGCTCTTCTGGATCTTGGAGTTTTACACGACCCGGTCCGGCAGGCAATGTCCTCAGTTGTCGCGTGTCCGGAGATAATCCCAGTACAGCGCAGGGGTATCAGGGCTCTTGCCATACAGACACATGCAGGGCCAGCCCACCGGAGCCTATCTGAGGTTATTTCCATTGTCAGGAGGTCGGATACAAATGACACCGCAATACAGATGGCAGAACGGATTTTTAAACGGATTGCCATTGCAGAAGAACAGGTACATGGTCATCAGAGTCATTTTCATGAGGTCGGGGCTGATGATGCAATTGCTGATATCATCGGTGTATGTACAGCTTTTACTCTATTAGCCCCTGATTGTGTGGAAATATTACCTGTTGCGGTCGGTGGGGGGGAGGTACAGATGGCTCACGGGATATACCCGGTACCAGCCCCGGCTACACTAGCCATTCTGAACCACTCAGAATTGAGTATCAGATTGGGAACTGATACAGATGGCGAGCTCTGCACACCAACCGGTGCTGCCATCCTGGCAGAATTTCGATCCCTGTCACCACAGATACCACACCAAAAGGGATTGATTATTGCTACCGGATATGGAGCAGGGAAGAGAGATACTGTGGACCGTCCCAATGTTCTCAGAGCAATACTGCTTGATACCCGGTCTGAATCATCAGGTATTCCTGCTGATTCTGAGGAAGAGGGAGTTGTAGAGATTCTTGAGACCAATGTTGATGATGTATCAGGTGAAGTTATTGGATTTACCATTGCCCGTCTCATCAAAGAAGGGGCACGTGATGCATGTGCTATACCATGTACCATGAAAAAGGGGCGCCCCGGTCACCTGATCCGGGTGATTTCCCGTCCTTCTGATTCGACGCGACTGGCAGGTATTATGGCTGACGAACTTGGAACCCTTGGAATCAGGTGTATTCCGGCGATTCATCGGTTTGTCGCAGAACGGGAGATCCGCACTGTTTTCATTGCCGACAGAGATACCGGATCTCTTACCCCTTTTCCTGTAAAGGCGGGATTTATAGGAGAGAGACTGTATCTATGCAAGGCAGAATATGAAGATGCACGGGCATATGCAGAAAAAACAAAGATACCACTCAGAATAGTGATACGTATGATCGAAGAGAAAACACTCATTTTCCGCGATGAAGAAGAGACAAAAACACCATGAACAGATCACACGTGATTTCAACCGGGTGTGATGCACTTGATGACCTCATCGGAGGGGGTCTTGCACCAAAGATGATAACTCAGATATATGGGGAATCTGCAACAGGGAAATCGACGTTGTGCATGATTGCCGCAATAACGACACTCCGTCGGGATAAAGCAGTTATCTACATCGATACCGAGAGTTTCTCTGTGGAACGGTTTGCACAGGTAGCAGGTGAGGACGCACGGACACTCAGTGAGCGGTTTTACCTGTATGAACCATCAGACTTCGACCAGCAGGGATCCATGATACGGGAATCTGATACCCTCCTTGGAAACCGTGATCCCGGGCTCATTATTCTTGACTCTGCAACGGGTCTGTACAGGACTGAACTAGATCATGGACAGGATACCATGCAGCGCCTGAACAAACAGATGGTATTTCTGCTTGGTATGGCAAAACGCTATGATCTGCCGGTACTAATAACCAACCAGGTCTATGTTGACCTGCAGCGCTCTGATTTTGCTCCTCTCGGAGGTACAGGTCTTATGCATCTTTCAAAGGTAATTATCAGAATAGACCGAATCCATGATTCCACCGGGAGGAAGGCGACACTGATGAAACATAATTCACAACCAGAGGGGGGAACATTTGAGTTTGTGATAACCGGAACCGGGATTGAATCGAGGGAACAGGTATCATCAGGAGAAACTGACGAGAAAAAAGAGAGAAAGGATCTTTCCTATCGGTCGCGAAATATCTTCTGACTGAACACAATCTTTATCCTTGCAGGAACTGACCCCTAACCCTGATTACCTGTACGGAGTTGAGTTGTTGCAGTATAACAATTTAATCAGCATTTTCTGTATCTTGCTCATTATTGTTGTCTGTCTGGTATCTGCAGGAGAAGAGCAGAGCGGGACAGGCAATGAGATTAATCCATTTCCCTCTCCTTCTGCAAGTGCCTATAATGGTGATTATGTTACCATCACAAAACCAGGAAAATACACCCTTGAACGGGACATTGAACATATAAACCAGGCTGGATTACTGATAAGTGCATCATCTGTTTTTCTTGATGGAATGGGACATCTTATCACACCGGCCACAGGAGAAACCGGTGATTATCATGTTGGATTACGTATCCTTGGATACGATGGAGCCGGTGATCCGGTACAGGGGGTAACCGTCACCAATATCACTATATCAGGTGAAAATACAGCAATAACTATTGGAGAAGCAGAATCTATGGCTGCAATGACCGATATCGGGGGTTCTGTTATTATCAGAAATATGACTCTTACCAAAAATCAGGATGGTATTATCATATACACCGGCCTTGCGTGTGGTATTCAGGACAACACTATCACCAACAATACCGGGACCGGACTATCAATTTCAGGGAAAGAAACGTCTGTTGTTCGAAACACGATCTCGGAAAATAATATAGGTATAGTCCTGAAAGGAGCAGATGATACAACACTATCTGAAAATATTATTACCGAAAATACTCATGCCGGCTTTATCGGAGAAGATGCCAAAAAATCACTTATTACCAATAATATCTTTGTCAATGCTGATAACGTTCTCCTGACTGGTGATACAGAAGGATATCAGTTTTATGATGAACCTGCTGAAGGGACCACAATTGTTGGAGGCGCATTACAAGGTGGAAATGCCTGGAGCACCCCGGATGGTAAAACTCCCATGCCACCAGGTGTATCTGACGTTGACAAAAACGGTATCTTTGACGAGCCATTTGTGATAACAGAGGGTATCCGTGATCTCTATCCCCTGGTATGGAGCGGATCTCCTGGTATTTCCGGGGTGACTGATACAAAAGAAGATGCATCTCTCGTAAAAATACCAGAATCAGTAGTTACTCCCATAAAAACAGCTGTGCCGGTTCAGCAAACGCGTGCCCCTACACCGGTTCCAACGATATATCGACCTAAAAGTACAATTAGTGGACTTCATGTGAGAATAATCAGTGATACCATTCCACAAGACATACCTGCCGGAACACGGGTTGATGTTGCCATCGTCCTCTATAATGACGGAACTGAGACATGGTACACTGATGATGCAATCGGAATTCAGGCAAGAGAAGATGCTGCTATCTTCGGCCCTGTATGGATGTCCATACCAAAAGATACCCGTATTGAATCAAAGCAGGAGGTTGCAGTCCATTTTACTCTGACCGCTTTGAAACAACCAGGGACTTATACACTCATCTATTATGCAGGAAAACAAAAAGAAGGGGTTGATGTTACCTTTGGCAGGGGATACAAAAAAGAGATTACAGTTACCTGATATACAGATGTCTTATTTAAAACGGGATTTAAACACCGGCACAATGTGATTGTTCATCAGTATACAGGTTTATTCTATTTTTACCATTCATCCATCTTTCTCTTCTCTTCTATCTGATTTGCTTCATCCTCCATTCCAAGTTCCCGCAGACACTGTATCTTCATCCCCCAGACTTCATGGTGATGTGGCTCAAGACTGATTACCTTATCATAACACCTGACTGCATCGCGATATTTTTTCTCTATTACAAGGCTGTTACCAAGTTCAAACCAGGTGTCGGGATCTTGTTGATCCTGTTTTAGAATCCTTTTAAAACACCGGATAGCTTCATCGTGGCGGTTTAGATGCTGAAGACTTATAGCCTTGTTATACAGAGCGTTGATATCATCAGGTAGTATCTCAAGAATCTTATCAAAACAGAGAACAGCGTCTTCATTTTGGGAAATTTCAGCAAGACATGAACCTTTGTTCGATAAAGCATTGATATTTGTAGGTTCCAGTTCTAAAACCACCCCAAAACAGGGAATTGCTTTGCTATACCGCCCCATGAACAGGAAATTAATACCTATATACAACCAGGCCTGCACATTTTTATCATCAATACGTGTTACCTCTTCAAAAGACTCTATTGCCTCCTGGTACCGTATCATATTCATCAGAGCAAATCCTTTTTGAAGAAGAGTCATTTCATTTATTGGATCCAGTTCCAATGACTGGTTATAACACTGTATTGCATCAGCAAATTTATTGGTGTCACAGTACTTGTTCCCTCTCACTCTCAGTGCATCTGCTTTTTTTTGTTGTATCTCATCAAGCAATTATAATCCCCCGAAATAATATAAGTTTTAAATGTTTTTCCCCATATACCATTAAAGCTATGCATAGAACGTTTCTTCAGGAAAACAGAATCAAATAGATCTGAAATGAAGACAATATACATTAAAAAACCAGGAAATACCATTCAGAAAGTGCTACAGAGAAGTAATGAGAAGCGCTATCATGTTTCAGTAGTATTTCTCATATTTCTGGTATTTTTTCTCCCCTTTCTTCGGGGAGATGAAAGACTGACCTGGGTGGCATTTCAATGTGTATTTTGTATTCTGCTTATTTTAGGAATTTTCCTTATGAGCAGGAACAGAATAACACTTCTCATTGCGTGCATTCTGGCGATTCCGGCATTTGAGATAGGATGGGTTGCCGTTGCTGTAATAAATCCTGCATTATATGAATATGCCCTTATCCTTGGAATTTGTTTTATAACGGTGCTTGTTGCCTCAGTTTTGTCTGAACTCATGTCAGTCAGGAAGTACGAGAGATGGATTCTTCCTGCTTTTGTCTCCCTTTACCTGCTCCTGATCACCGTGTGGGGAATGGGATACCTCCTGTTATATCTCATATATCCTGAATTTTTTGTATCAACAGCCGGTGACGGAACAAGTGTTGTCTATATCGGTGATATATTCACCTTCAGCAGCAGCACCCTCGTCCCAGCCGGTTACCCTCCTCTTATTCATACGATTTCTGCACTTTCACACCTCCCGGTGATTGAATCATTAACCGGGACACTGTGTATTATAACCATCTTCATGCGAATAATTCTCCTCCTGATGGATACGTGTTCATCAGCACAAGCAGAACACGGGAAATAATGAAGATTGGGATTGTCGGGAAAGAGAAATTTAATGCACTTTTTTCTTATAGTTTCACGTAAATGCACATCTCAAAAAAGGCCCTTTTGATCATGTAGTAAAGACTGCTGCCAGTATACTGAAAAAATACATTTTTGATGCCTGTTACATACCTGCACCAAAGACAGGAAAATAGTTCTTATATAGTGATATATCCCTCAAATACTATCTCTGCCGGACCTTCCATCCTGGTCACATCAGTAAAAGAGATAAGAAGTGGGCCACCTACCGTCTCAATATAAACAATATCACCTGCTTTTTTCAGATGTCTGGCCACTGCTGCGACTGCTGTTGAACCGGTTCCACATGAGAGGGTTTCTGCTTCTACCCCGCGTTCAAATGTTCGAATGGCAAAGGTGTTATCACCAGTGCAAGCCGCAAAATTGACATTCGCACCTTGTGAGAAGGATGGATGCGCCCTGATTGGCGGTGCTACCTGTCCGATATCAATTGCCCATATGTCATCTACAAAGACAACTGCATGAGGCACTCCCGTATTAACCGCAAAAACCTCATATCCACCAATTGATTCATGATATTCTCCAGTTCCGGTAGCAGGAATACCAGCCCTTATAAAGACTGCAGGAGGCATTGTAACATCTATAAGAAAGATCCCTTCTTCATCGTATCTGACGGAAACGGGAATTAAACCAGACATGGTGTTAACAACACAGGTAGGTCCTATGTATTCCCTGTCATATGCATATCTGACAAGGCACCTGATGCCATTACCACACATCTCAGCTTCACTCTCATCAGGCTGAAAGAGTCGCATGGTTATATCTGCCCCACTTTCATCTTCACACCTGGACATGAAGAGAATACCGTCTCCACCTATCCCACAGTGGCGATCACAGTACAGAGCGGCAAAACGTCCTTTCATCTCATCAGGAATAACCAGGCCGGCATATTCATCTATCAGAATGAAATCGTTTCCGTTTCCCTCTAATTTAGTAAATATCAGGTTCATTACTCACTTCACCTCATCCACCTGTTTTATTATTATGATCTGCCCCATGTTGCGAATGCCTTTCTCAGTTCATCATGACTTTCTGCATAGACCTCTGGAGAAATACCTTCCATAAATGCATCAACCGCCTGTCGCATTGCCCGGGCACCAGCCGCGGTACCATCAGGGTGACCATGAATACCTCCACCTGCCTGGAGAATGATATCAGTTCCAAGCGTCTGAAGCTCTGTTGCCACCCCTCCCGGATGAAGACCACCACTTGCAACAGGAAACGTATCATTCAGCCCATAAAAAGATCCTGTGAGTGCCATATTATCCTTAAGCAGCTCGTTTGTGTCATGATCCATCTTTCCGGATACCGAACCGGTATGGAGCTGATCACCCCCTAACATCCGGATAAAACGGCAATATGGGCGCATTGCTATCCCATGCTCACGATTTCTGGTGATTGCTCCATGCATGGTCCGGTGAACATGGATAGGGACAGGCACCTGCGCATCCTCTGCAACCACTCTGACAGCATCAAGGCCACAGACAATGGCATCTATCATCACCATATTTGCTCCAAGTTGTACTGCTTCTTCGGCCCGTTCTACAATCCGGTCTCCGGCTGTCGAGACATTTACTGCATATAACACCGTCCTGCCGGTATCACTCTTTACCTGATCCAGACGCTCCATAACAAGTGGAAGACGCTCCTGCATAAGGCAGAATGTCTGGTTGGTGAGAGTTTCATCATCCTTAATAAGATCTACCCCTCCAATTGCTGCCTGGTACGCTACTTCTGCAGTGTCTTTTGGATTAAGACCAACTTTTGGTTTAATTATTGTCCCGACATGTGGTCTGCCGCTCTGCGTTGTCCCGATAATCTGGCGAATCCCTTCAATACCAAAACAAGGACCTTTAAACGGAATCACAGCCTTAGAAAAGTCAACATCAAGCAATCTGACTGCTGCAATTTTTGAGAGACCAAAGAGATTTCCTGCAAGGACTGAGAAGTACTGAGGGATATTACCAATCTCAAATATTTCATTGGGATAGGAGATCTCAGTAATATAACCAGTACCCTCTTTCTGGAGACTCTCAACAGTTCCATCCAGATACTTCATGTAATCGGTACCGGTTGAGATAGAGGTCCAGGTTCCGGTGGTTTGTTCATCAGCTATCGCTTTTGCAGCCCAATCGGGAGTTATTCCTTCTTTTGGCCGGAAATAATAAGTTGCAACAACTTCACTCATGTGTATACCTCATAGATATGATTAGAATATTGTTTTACCTGATGTTCTTATTCCATCCGAGATAATCCCTCATGATTATGTATGCCATCTGTGGAGAGATGGCTCCAATTTCTGTCAGTATAAGATCAATGTATCCGGGAGGGGTTATATCAAAGACCGGGTTTCGAACCTTCACAAATGGTAGTGAAGCACGTATTTGTGGTGCAAGTACTTCATCAGGATTTCGTTCTTCTATCTCTGTCTCGTCACCAAGAATGGTTTTTGGTGCAAATTTATAGCATTCGGCAGCAACAAGGAATCTGACACGGGCTTCATGAGCTGCAAGTGCAATCTGACTTGTCCCAATCTTATTAGCCACAGCGCCGTTCACTGCTATCGCATCAGCCCCGACGATAACCAGATTTACTTCTTTCATACAATATCTGACCGCAGAATCAACAATAAAATCAGTCCTGATACCTGCATCATTCAGAGTCTGTATGGTCTTATGTCCCTGCCACCAGGGTCTCACTTCAGTTGCAATAACTTTAAAGTCTCTCCCCTCATTTTTCGCGGTTAGCAGACACGCAAGGGCAGCCTGACTATTGCAGTGAGTCAGGACGACATCACCGTCCCTGATATAATGCGAACCAAGTGAACCAATACGTGTAATCGCATTCTCACTTGAAGTGATGAATGACGAGGCTGCTGCCATGATGGCTGATTTTGCCTCACTAATAGTTGTCGTATCCTGCATGGACTGCATCACAATATTGACTGCATTTGGCAGGGAGACTGCTGTTGGTCTGGTTTCTACAAGAGTGTCAGCTGCATGCTGCATCTCCTTCTTCCAGTCAGTAATATCTGATGCTGACAGGGATTGGGCATATTCTGACAGTGCTGCCGCTGCTGCCCGTGCAATCGTGCCTGCTCCCCGTATCTGCATCGTTCGTATCTGATCTGCGGTCTCAAAAAGACTCATGCGTATTGAATACTGATGCTGAATGAATACAAAAGTATTGTGGGCTGCACCAGTTTTATTCATAGTCTGATAGAGAGAGTATCCCATAATCTCGTGTATGAAAAATATCTGACATTCGAAAGGAAATTAAGGGTATTGCAGAGATATTCATCATATGCTCATTGTATGCACACCATTCACATATTGTAGAGAAATATACATTCTCACCGGTTTTACCACCCACGAGTACCATTGGCTTTATATATAGAGATAGTAAAATGCGTACCAGATGGTATCATGACAATAGCGGTCGTCTTTGATAGTGCCGGCACATTATTATATACCTACCGACATGCCACCGATGTTATTAATCACCAGTCTTTGCCAGGTATCGAGACGACGATGCTCACCTGTAGTAATCCGGATCGCGTACTCTGTGTGATACATAGTAACTCCCGTGATATTATGGATGCACCCGCAGATGAACTGGCCTCCCAATATATGCAGAGAAATAATATAGCATTCGGGGTGGCCTGTGCAGGAAGGGTTGTTACAACCGAATCAATCCGTGATGTTATCTATGCTGATACCCATGCCAAAATGCATGACTTTCAGGAGAGTCTTATTCAGGTGTGGCAGCAGGCAAAAAAAGAGGAGATTGTGGCTTTAAACAATGGCCTGATTGTAAATGTGGCACTATCACGTATTGAATTTGTAGTAAGTGCTGCAGGATATCCCTTTGAAGGGGCACGGGAAACGATAACCGGACTTCATCAACTTGGAGTTCCCGCTTTTATCGCTTCCGGGGACCGGGAAGCAAAACTTGAAAAAATCGCAGATTATCTTGGAATCCCACATGAACGGGTATTTGGTGTCGCAACACCATCTGTTAAAGCCCAGATTGTCACTGACCTCAAGGAATACTATGATCAGGTGATGATGGTTGGAGACTCTGTTAATGATCTCAAAGCCATGAAAGTAGCGGATATTGCCGTTTTGACGATGCAACAGTGTGCAACAAAGCATAGATCACTAATTGATGAAGCTGATTATACTATCACCGATGTGCGTGAAGTGCTCGGCATTATATCAGAAATGGACACCTTCACAAACTCACCTGACGACGACTGTCGAAATAGGGCTGTGTGTCACAATATACGTACTGACACTCCCCAGTAACAACCGCTTTCCAAGTCCTTTTCCGGTTGAACCAAGAGCTATCAGGTCTGCCTGACATTCCTCTGCAGCAGCAAGAATTTCGCTTCTTGGTTCTCCTATCCTGACAAGAAGCTGTACGGGTACGTTATAGCCCTCTGTTATCGCCGCGATTTTCTTCTGCATCAACTCCTCGTCCTGTTTCATCAGTTCCATACCAGAGGGATCACAGGTCACTCCTTCACATACTCCGACCCGCCCTCCAAAAGGAACCACTGCTGAAGGAACAATGACATACAAGGCATATATTTTCGTCTTCTCTGCATTCACATTAACAAGTACCTTTTGTAATGCGAGATCTGATGCCTCAGAACCATCTATAGCAACAAGAATTCTCTGAATCATATGATCCAATCACCTGCACAATATATCTATTCTTTCCATAATTAACCGGGTTCTTCGTCATGAGTTTGTTGGAATTAAAAGGAAACCCGTATTTTTATCAATTCAGCAGAATTGCGCCTTCACATTTGTGAACGGGATCTGATAATAAAGAGTAATACAAAATACTCTCATACCTTATTAAATAAGGATTACGAGGATTCCCATGACACGACTTATCACGGTTGAAAACATCTCCAAGGAATTTGATGGCAAACAAGTCCTTAAAAATATCTCTTTTACCATTGAAGAAGGCGAGATAATTGGCATCATCGGGAGATCAGGAGCTGGAAAGACAGTGCTTATGCACTTGTTACGAGGAATTGAAGAATCACCAACTTCCGGCCGCATCATCTATCACGTGGCAGTAAGTGAAGACACTGAGTGTACCTATGTTGCTGTACAGAGCAGGGCAGGAGAGAAATGTCCACGGTGTGGTTCCAACCTGGTGGCAATTGATGTGGACTTCTGGGCTCCTGAAAATGAACAGTTAAAGAGGCGTATCATGGGTAGTACCGCAATGATGTTTCAGCGGACCTTTGCGCTCTATGGAAATGATCGCGTCATCGATAATGTCCTGCGGGCACTTGATGATATTAAGTATCCAACAGAACATGCAATTAACCGTGCGGTTGATCTTATTGACGAAGTTAATCTCTCTCACCGGATGATGCATATAGCAAGGGATCTGTCAGGAGGAGAGAAACAGCGTGTTGTTCTTGCACGACAACTTGCCAAAGACCCCTGTATTCTCTGTGCTGATGAACCAACAGGGACACTTGATCCAACAACAGCATCACTTGTCCACCAGATGCTCCTGAATGCTTCACGTACAAACAATATGGCAATGGTCATCACATCCCACTTTTCAAATATCCTTGATGATATTGTCGATCGGGCAATGCTTATCGAAAATGGTGAGATAAAGACGATGGGGGATCCAGACTCCGTCATTGCTGCATTTATGGAAGGATATAATGATGAGATGGATTATTGTCCGGTCCAGCTTGGTGAGACCATCCTTGAGTGCAATGATATTACAAAACGATATATCGCAGTCGACCGCGGGCTTATAAAAGCTGTTGACGGAGTTACATTTTCCGTAGACAGAAAAGAAATTTTTGGCATTATCGGAACAAGCGGGGCGGGAAAGACAACGCTCTCACGGATGATATCAGGCATCATTGAACCCACCAGCGGAGAGATGGAGATACTCATTGGTGACGACTGGGTCGATATGACAAAAGCCGGGTTTGATAAGCGGGGGCGGGCAAAAGCCTATATCGGGTTGTTACATCAGGAATATGATCTCTTTCCACACCGGACCATCCTGGATAATCTGACTGATGCAATCGGGCTTGAACTGCCAAAAGAACTGGCCATGAGAAAAGCAATAATTACCCTTCGGATGGCAGGATTCACTGAGGACAAGAGTAAAGAAATTCTGAACCGAAAACCGGGAACATTAAGTGAAGGGGAACGTCACCGGGTAGCTCTTGCACAGGTTCTGATTCGTGAACCACGGATAGTGGTGCTTGATGAACCAACCGGCACGATGGATCCTATCACCAAGATTGATGTTATGCATTCAATTATGCATGCACGTGAAGAGATGGAAGAGACCTTTATTGTTGTCTCCCATGATATGGATTTTGTCAGAGATATCTGTGACAGGTGCGCCCTCATGAGATTTGGAAAGATAACAAAGATAGGCGTGACCGCTGATGTCCTGGCTGAGATTACAGAAGACGAACGCCATAGAATGGCACATGAACAAAACGGTCAGAAATAGGAAGAAAAAAATATGATATCTATCCTCCTCGACGGGATGAGGAAGGAAGTACCTGATGGGACCAGGTTACGTGATATTCTCACAGACCACGATCAAAACCTGGTTGTGGCCATTATCCGTCCCGGGAAGACAGATGCTGCAGTCAGCAGAAGTTATCTTATGCGGACTTCAGCAGGGGAAGTGGTCATAGAAGCAAATACAAAAAACACTGATCTTTTTCTCTCTGATGACCTTTTATGTTCACTCCACTGGAGAGATCAGAGATCTATTCATTTTGGCCCATTTCCTTCCCATATAAAACCAATACGCAAGGAAGCAAGGTATGAACGCGGGGATGTCCTTATCGGGTGCGGGGGATATGATCCTTTTCGCTCCTATCTTGCTATTGCATCACGATCTCATATCGCAGATCATGGCGCAGAGGAAGGAGGGGGCACTATCGGACAGGTTGTCTCTGGCCTTGGTGTTCTTGACCGGTTGAAAGAAGGTGACAGGATTGAATCTGTTGAACCCATTGTAACCTTTTCTGATAACACAGAATCCTATACCACAACCGATCCCGACCTGCTGCTCCTGACAGGGATGCATATCATCTCACATATGAGGATAGAAGCCCAGGGCTTTGATGAAGGCAGATACTCAACCGAAGCTGCCAGAAGTGTTGAACATCTCCTGCTTGGGTGTAAAGAGGGAGAATTCTGGACCGCACTCTCATCCAGTACACACATCAGGGATGAGGTACTGGCAGGTACTGATGTACCAGAGGAAGTCATCAGCCCCCGCCATGAAGGAACGGTAACCATCAGGACAACAGGAAAGAAAAAAGGATCCATCTACCTGTATACTGAAGATCTCCCGCGAAGCCTGCATCATACCGTGGTCGGCCAGATTGTCCATGGGAGTGAACTTGCGCGGATAGTTCACGCTGATGAAAAATTCAGGGTGCGCGTTATTCCTGAACGATTTGACCTTGCGGGATACTCCCTTGTACATGCAAAAGAGACGGCAAAAAAACGTGGCATTCCATTCTCCAGTGATAACGATGATGAGAATCGGGTGGTTGTACGCCAGATTCCAAAGACAACCATGGAGGTTCTTTCTACGGGATCAGTATCAGTAGAGACCATATCTCTTGAAAAAGTAATTGATATCACGCTTGATGATGTCCATGCATACAAAAGTTGCAGAACATTTCGTGAAATCACCGGATTAAAATTTCACAACATTGGGGAACTCCCGCATATCTTCTCATTTGAGGATGTTCACCTCTTTAAGGGAATAATACCTTCATTAACTACGATAAATCCTGAAAATACCCCAAAAGAAGGAACAGAGATATCAGCAGGTACTCTTGCAATGACAAATGATTCCAGAAAGAGTGTTGGAATGGTGGGGGTCAGGACTGAATCAAATGATGAGTTCGGGCCAACATCAGAACCGTTTACCGGGACGAATATTATCGGGACGGTCATTCATACCGAAAAATTAAAGAAAATTCAGGAAGGAGAGACCATATATTTCAGAGAGGCGGGAATATGAGTTCCTATAAGCCAACCTACCAGGGAACAGTCACAAAATATGTCTTTGTTGAGTCACCTTATACGACCCCTGATGATCTTGCAAGCCTTGCATACGAAATATCTGACCAGGCTATGATAAAAGAAACCTGTTTCGGCCTCCAGGTAACAGGAAAAGAAGAGGATGTCGAGAAGATTATTCATCAACTTCGAACCCGTGATCCCGCCCATATTTTCGTTAAGGACAGGGGATTTCCACCAGGTGATCCCCGCCGGTGCCGTGCCAACCTTGGTGGTGCACGACCGGGGTACTATGGTCATGAATTTGAAATGGGAATTATAAAGAAGATATCAAAGGGTATCATCAATTTCACCAGCAGAGATCCTGGAAAAAAGGCGAACCCACCGGTTCCCCAGTCTGATGCCAGACTCGATGCAACAACACTCACAAAAATGATGGAAGCAGAGGTGCCATAACGTGACAAAGGTATTCATTTATCCAACGACCAGCCTTATCCTATCCGATATGGTAGCCAGGTTTGGTCATACTCCGATTGGGTCAGCACGTGCAATACGGGAACGAATACAGACTGCAGGTTTCGATTCTCCTCCCCTTCAGATGACACCTGAGGATGCAAAGAAAGGACTTCGGTGGGCTGCAGTTGAAGTCCCGTCTGGTGTCAGAGGGCGAATGTCATTATATGGTCCACAGATAGAAGAGTCAGAAGCAGCCATCATCATCAATGATGCAGATCTGGCATTCGGCTGTATGGGATGTGCCCGTACAAATGAACTTCTTGTATATCTCATCAGAAAAAAAGGTATACCCGTGCTTGAACTACGATATCCGGCAGATGAAGAAGAGGGAACAGAGTTCGTTGCTGCCATACATGATTTTTTACGGGATCTGGGGGAAAAAAATGAGTAATGAACGTGTCCGGATAGCACAACTCTCATGCGGACCAGAATACAGCGGAGTGCAAAAGGAGATAAATGACGCTGCAGCTGCTGTTGATGCCGAAATATTCTATCCTGACCTGACATTACGGGATATCAGACGCAACTATCATGACTTTGGCGTCGATGTACGGAGTGCAGACCTGAAACTGGCAATAGCACGGGCTGTAGCCCTGGTAGAAGGGACTGTTGAGGCTGATGCGGTCTTTATTGCAACCTGTTTCCGTTGTGCAGAAGCTGCAATCGTTAGAAACGAGCTCAGGCATTATATTCATGAAAATTCACAACTCCCGGTTGTCAGTTATTCATTTACTGAACGAACGACATCAGGAACACTTCTCACACGGATGGAAGCACTGACAACCATTGCCAGAAGACGAGCTCTTCTTGCACGTGAACGTCAGAGCGGACTTACGATGGGAATTGATTCTGGTTCTGCAACCACAAAAGCAGTTATTATGCAGGATAATGAGATAATCGGAACCGGGTGGGTTCCCACAACTGAAGTGTTGCAGTCAGCCCGGGAAGTCCGGGACCGTGCGCTGGATGAAGCAGGCTTGAAAATAGATGCTATAGAAGCGCTTGGAACGACCGGGTATGGCCGGTTCCTTGTCGGGGAGGAGTTTGGTGCAGACCTTATTCAGGAAGAACTTACGGTAAACTCAAAAGGAGCGGTATTTTTAGCTGACTGCCAGCATGGACCCTCAACGGTTATAGATATCGGTGGGATGGATAACAAAGCCATATCAGTTCAGGATGGTATCCCCGGAACGTTTACCATGGGTGGTATCTGTGCCGGTGCATCAGGCAGATTCCTGGAAATGACCGCTAAGCGCCTTGGTGTGGACATTACTGAACTTGGCCCTCTTGCAATGAAAGGGATAGGAAACGAAGTTCCTATGAACAGTTATTGCATTGTCTTTGGTACACAGAGTCTTGTCAACGCTCTTGCACAGGGACATTCAAAAGAGAATGTAGCAGCTGCAGCCTGTCATAGTGTGGCAGAACAGGTCTTTGAGCAGCAACTCCAGGAGATCGATATCAAAGATCCCGTTATTATGGTTGGAGGGACATCACTCATTGCAGGGCTTGTCAGGGCTATGGGGGAACTTCTCCAGACTGATATTGTCGTCCCTCCGTACTCGCAGTATATCGGATCAGTCGGGTCAGCACTCCTCTCATCTGGATTTATTACTAAGGAGCCGTGAACAGATGTCCACTCTGGACTATTTTGAAGTCGAATCTACAGACCCGATTGGCAGAGACCAATATCACAGGCTTGCATCAGTTGTTATCGGAGATCATGGTCTTATCGGGGTTCTTAAGAAGATTCATATCTATATCGATCCAGAAATTCCCATCTTTGTCGCGACCGGTATCACCAGAAAACTGCTTCATGAGATACGAGTGAGTGACATAGGTTCTGTCAGCCACGAGAACGGCCACGTCACGATTAGTATTGGTGAAGAGACGTATTTTGCCGCCCTTTTACAGATGTTATGGGACAGGTTTGGTAAGGACCTGGTAAACCAGCCAGACAGGTTCACGATTCTTATGGATCTTGATGAAAAAGTGGCAGAAACCCTCTCAGATCTGGTTGTTATCGATCCAACTGAAAGCCTGTACAAGGATCTCATCTATTCCTTGCAGGTCATCTGTCCGGAGGGGTTTAAAGTCCGCAAACAGAGCTTCTCTGAAGGGAAGTTCTTCTTTGTCGCAAGTGAAGATACACTTGATGAGGATGTAATGCCACTTGTAAGAGAGAAATTTGCCCTGATGGGGGAACAAGGATGATACTTGAACCTATAACATATAAAGGGGGTGTATATCGCCATGATGAAATACTGGACCTGATTGAAGATCTGGGCGGATACATCATCCAGAAACATCTAATCGCCCAGGATGTCATACTTCAGGCACTCATCCCCCGTGCCGATATTGCCCTGTTACAGACAATTGCCCGCCCTCTTGCCGGAGAAGTAAAAACAGCCCCATTGGTTGGAACAGAGATTGCAGTCGTCTCAATGTCACTTGAGATTCATCACCTGCCTCATGCATCATGTGATGTCGCTGAGTACCTGAGAACAGAGGGTGCTAAGACCAACATGATTGGTCTTGCACGTGGATTTGGAAAACGAATTGCTCTCATGAATGAAGAGGAACGAAACATCATTAATGAACATGACTGTGCAATCTACCTCTTGGGGAACTTTGAGAGTTGTATTAAGAAAAAAATGCCGGTTTTACGTCGTGGGATCCATGTCCCAATCATTGTCTGCGGAGCTCCGAACAGGGAAACACTGATGCAGATAATCGATCCCCCTGTCGATGGATATGTAGGAGGAATCGGACGGTTCATGCACCGTACAAAAGAAGCTGATGAGATAGCAAAACTTGATGATATCATCAGTGAAGTCGCGCAGGTCCTTGACAGGAAACGTGCAGCGATAGCAAAGGACCCGCTCTCGGTTTCGCCTGCCAGGCTGATGGATGTTATCATGGCTGAGATATCTGCTATCAGGTATGTTACATCTCCAATCCCTGTCGTCGTTCAGATGGATGGTCTCAGAGTAAAACTTTCTTTTGACCAGTATGCAGAAGAAGTCAGAAATACCAAAATAGAAGAAGGGGTCAGTGTGAGAAAGGTTGCTGATGTCCTTCCATCACGTATGCGGGATTATATTCTCATCAAAATCAGACCTTTTTCAGAGACCGGCGTCAAAGTGTAAGAGAGAACCATCATCATCTTTTTTAGTATTATATGAGTATGCTACTACATGGTACCACATGAATGGATACGATTGAAACAGTCTTTCCTGCACATAACTCTTATCTGGATCAGTATCGGACTGCTCACGGTTCTTACTATTTCTCCGGTATATGCCATCGTTGCTCCATCAACACAACCTAATACTACGGGATCTTCTGCTGGTTATTTTGATATCATCTGCAATGTTGATGGTGCCCGTGTCTATCTTGACACTCAGTTCATGGGATTTATCGAGAATGGAAAATTTCTTGTTACCGTCACCAGGGTGGATAAATATACTACATTAACCATAGAAAAGGACGGATATCAGACATATCGTTCCCAGTTGTATGCATACCCGGATCCCGGTGAGACAATATTTATCAGTGTTCGCATGACCCAGGATCCCTATGAAGGAACGGGAACGGTGCATATTGATGGGGAACCAGTTGGTATCGGGGTAACCATGGACGGCATCAGGCAGGGATCTGTCCCTGATTCCGGAGTCATGATCCTTACCAATGTCCCAAGTGGAAATCATAAATTTTCCTTTGAACTGGCTGGTTTTCAGAGACAGGAAAACGAAGAATATGTCAATGTAGGAGCTGTGACCCGTATCAGGATACAGATGAGTAAAGATACTGCAGGAATCCTTTCTGTCTCTTCTCAACCACAAGGCGCAGGCGTGTATTTAAATGATGTCTACAAGGGAATAACCCCGGTTATACTCACTGATGTTCCCCTTGGGACATATACGCTTCTTCTCAGAATGGACGGGTTTTCTGACTGGGGTTCAACAGTCTCTGTCACAGGAGGGGAAGAACAGAATGTTGACGCATCTTTGACTGCTCTTAACGATATCGTTTCACCAGTGGCAACACAATCAGAACAGAATACAGAACGTTCAGGACCAGCCCCTTTAATCGGGATCGCTGCTGTCAGCCTCCTTGGACTGTATCTTGCTCAAAAAAAGAGAGAATAAACCAATAAAGAAAATCTTTTTAACTCACTACCGGCTGAAATCCAAGAACCTGGTCAGATATCTTGTATGAATCACCATTCATATACCAGACTGCAACCATAACCTCATCTTCCTGACTCGTTCCGACAAACTGGATATTGTCACCCGTGTTCGACCCGAGTGGCTGGATTTCATCCCTGCCATCAGAAGTAATTACACGGACCTGAATGGCAGAAACAAGACTCTGCCCGAACCCACCATTAAAGGTCGCGATGATGGTATCAAAAACCTGGTCTTTCTGGACGGTGATACTAACACTGATGTCAGCAGGTGGCTCAGTTACTGGCTGGTCCCAAATAGCATCCACAGGTACCTGTGTAACCTCTGCTATTGTCTCTACGGGTACAACAGGAGCTGGTGTTGCTACCGGTGTCTCTTGTGGTACAGGTTGTGTAATTCCACTTTCAGAGCCTGTGCATCCTGCAAAAAGGACAGCAATTGCAAGGAAAAGTCCTAATATAATAATGCAATTTACTTTCATCATACTATGTGCTGTTTTCATATTATTTTAATCATGATCAGTGGAACTGCTCAATGCGAAAAATTAATTGCAATGGGGTGACATCTAAAAATTTGATGCATACGATCAGCTCTCGAACTGGTAAGAGAAGAGAAGTCCCATTACTATCAGGTATTCTGATAGAAATAGAGAGAAGAGTTGTTACGA
>CAYRYR010000018.1:0-34674 GCA_964428385.1 uncultured Methanoregulaceae archaeon | reverse complement strand
CCAGGTGAGGTTTGAATATTTCGGATGATATCCTGGTATCTGATACCGGTTTTTTTCCCGAGAGGAAGGAGGTGTTTGTTCTCACATACTGGTGGAGCAGAATATACGGTATCCATGAATGTGACTTTTGACAGGGTACATATCACCCTACCTTTGAGAGAGGATACAAAAACCGGTAGATTTCAGGTTTATATTTCATCTGGCTTCATGTCCATACAGAACCAGTTCATCAAAATTTAGTGTCTACAACAGTAAATTCCAGAAATTCTGTAGGGATATATACGAATGTCAATATCAGAATCTTTCGTAGTGGCAGATAATGGGAATGGAATAGATAGCGAAGTGGTTCTCCCCGGACATGGGATGTTTCGTATACTCAATACCCAATAAAGAGAATGGTGGAGATGTGAGACCACGAATTCTTAATTTACGATCTCCTTAGAGGTGGCTTACTCAACCGATATATTACCAGGTATTGGCAGGGTTTTCACATCATCAATGAATTTGAACTGGATACTGGCTGTATCCCTTGAAGACGGGATATAAGAGGGAGAAAAGAGAATGAGTCCTTTTCCATGAGAAGTACCTAAACAATAGAACCTCCCACTTCTCCTGGTTCATCCAGAAGATTCAGGATGCCATCGTATCAGATTGGACTGCACCACCATTAGAAAACATATATCGATCATAAAATTAAATCATCATTCATTACACCATGGCCCGTCCAAAAAAATCTCCTCAATCAACAGCAGCAAACCTCGGTTTTGAAGCAACCCTCTGGGCTGCAGCCGATAAACTCCGGAACAATATGGATGCGGCCGAGTACAAGCATGTAGTTCTCGGACTTATTTTTCTTAAATACCTCTCTGATGCCTTTGATGAGCGGCATATCAGTTTGAAGGATGAACTTTCTGATCCAACCAGTACATGGTACATTGCCGAACCAGAAATCAGGTATGGTGCTCTCGAAGATCCGGATGAATATCGTTCAGAAAATATATTCTGGGTACCGAAAGAATCACGTTGGTCATATCTCCAGGGCAAAGCAAAAGATCCAAAGATTGGCGTTATTATCGATGATGCCCTCACTGCACTTGAAAAGGCAAATATCGATGATAAGAATCATATTCCTTTTTCAGTAGAGAAAAATTATGCCAGACCAAATCTTGATAAAGAGCGGCTCGGTGAACTAATCGATCTCATCGGAACCATAGGCCTTGGTGATGCAGAGAACCGGTCAAAGGACATTCTGGGGAGAGTATACGAGTATTTCCTCTCCATGTTTGCGAGTGCTGAGGGGAAGAACGGAGGCCAGTTTTATACTCCTCAAAGTGTTGTCAGGGTTCTCGTAGCCATGTTAGCCCCGTATAAAGGCCGGATATTTGATCCCTGTTGCGGGTCTGGTGGGATGTTTGTACAGAGTGAGAAGTTCACCGAAGCTCATGGAGGGAGGATTGGGGATATCTCCATCTATGGGCAGGAGTCGAATCTGACTACCTGGAAACTGGCAAAGATGAATCTTGCTATCCGGGGTATTGACCATGATCTTGGAACTGAACATGCAGACAGTTTCAAGCGGGATCTGCATACTCATCTGAAAGCAGATTTCATCCTTGCAAACCCACCCTTCAATATGAAAGACTGGGGTGGGGAGAACCTTCGTGAAGATGTCAGGTGGAGGTATGGCATTCCCCCATCTGGAAATGCAAATTATGCCTGGATCCAACATTTTATTCATCATCTTGCTCCAGCGGGAATAGCAGGATTTGTTCTTGCAAACGGATCTATGTCCTCGAACCAGTCTGGAGAAGGAGAAATTCGGAAAAATATTCTTGAGGCTGATCTGGTTGATTGTATGGTCGCTCTCCCCGGACAACTCTTCTTCTCAACAGCGATTCCCGCCTGCCTCTGGTTTCTTGCCCGTGACCGTTCGAATGGAAAGTTCAGGGACCGGAGAAAAGAGACTCTTTTTATTGATGCCAGGAAGTTAGGAAATCTTGTGGATCGGACTCACCGGGAGCTAACCGAAGAGGAGATTGAACGTATTGCGGGAACCTATCATGCCTGGCGGGGAGATGCCGGTGCAGGAACGTATGAGGATATTCCCGGGTTTTGTAAAAGTGCTCCAATAGATGAGATTCGGAAACATGGCTATGTGCTCACGCCTGGGAGATATGTCGGGGCTGAAGATGCCTTGGATGACGGAGAACCATTCTCTGAAAAGATGACCCGATTGACAAAGCAACTCTCTCTCCAGATGGCAGAGAGTGAGCGGTTGGATGAAGAGATTCGAAAGAATCTTTCTGGCATCGGGTTTCCGATATGAAGATGAGAGATGCAGAGAGATGTTTCAGGTATTGATGAGTTTGGAGAATAATGGATTTTAACGAATTAGTTCAGACCATTACATCAGTTCATGATGAACTATCAATCCGGGCAACAAAAGCAGTCAACTTTTCCCTGACCGTTAGAAACTGGCTTATCGGATATTATATTCGGGAGTTTGAACAGGAAGGATCAGATAGGGCATCGTATGGTTATCATATTCTGCAGGATCTTTCAAGCCGTCTCCCTCAGGGAGAGGGATTTTCTCATCGGTCACTTAAGCTTTATCGTCAGTTCTATGTCGCATATCCTCAGTTTGGGCAGACGGTGTTTGCCCAAAGTTCTTCTCCCGTGATTAGGCAGACACTGTCTGCCCATTTGCCTGATGGTATACCCTCTCCCTATAATCCGGAACTTAAAGGGGATTTTACCAAGGGGGTTAATAATTGTTAAAACCGCTTGTTCTCAATGAAATTTGTACAGATATCATTGATTGCCCCCATTCCACCCCCAAGTGGACATCATCAGGAATCATTGTTATTCGAAATCAGAACATTCGTAATGGTCGTTTGGACTTATCAGATACAAGTTATACCGATATTCATCACTATTCATTGAGAATCAAAAGAGGGAAACCAGAATTCAATGATATTGTTATCACACGTGAGGCTCCTATGGGTGAAGTATGCCAGATACCGGAGAATCTGAAATGCTGTTTGGGTCAGAGAATGGTTTTACTTAAACCAAATAATACTATTATTTCCCCTAAATATCTTCTATACGCCTTACAATCACCAATAGTACAACATGAAATAAAAATTAGTGAAGGGACAGGTTCAACTGTCAGTAATTTACGAATTCCGTTATTAGAAAACTTAAAAATTCCTGTTTTTTCTCTTCCCATACAAAATGCCATCGCCCACATCCTCGGAACCCTTGACGATAAAATAGAACTCAACCGTCGGATGAACGAAACCCTCGAATCAATCGCTCGGACAATATTCACAAGTTGGTTTATCGACTTTGATCCGGTACGGGCGAAAGCAGAAGGACGGCAGCCGGAAGGGATGGATGCCGATACGGCGGCCCTGTTCCCGAACCAGTTTGAAGAGGTGGAGGGGCAGGAGATACCGAAAGGGTGGAATAGAGTGCCTTTTTATGACGTTATTGATATTATTGGTGGAGGGACCCCTAAAACTTCAATCGACGAGTATTGGAATGGAGAAATCCCTTGGTTCTCTGTTGTAGATTCTCCATTATTATCTGATATTTGGGTTATTCAAACTGAGAAAAAAATCACTGATAAAGGTCTAAATAATTCCTCAACTCGATTACTATCAGTCGGTACAACAATTATCACAGCAAGAGGGACTGTGGGCAATGTCGCATTAGTAGGTGTTCCGATGACAATGAATCAGTCTTGTTATGGACTAAAAATAAAATCCGAACTCGGAGATTTCTTCTCATACTATCAAATAAGATCCATAATAGAAGAGTTAAAGCAACATACTCATGGATCTGTATTTGATACCGTTACTCGTAATACATTCTCACAATTTTCTTTAACTATTCCCTCAAATGAGATTTTGTCAATTTATGAGAAGATTGTTACACCGATTTTAGAAAATATTAAGCAAAACTTAATGGAATCAAATGTTTTAACGGAAATTCGTGATATTCTCCTCCCCAAACTCCTCTCTGGCGAACTCCAAATCGATAATCCTGAAGTATTTCTTGAAGGTTCTACATGAGCGAAAAAAAACCTCCTTTGCAATCTCGCGATCATGGTTTTGAAACCCTTGCTGACATCGATTCAGGCACAATCAATCTTCCATAATTTTTGGTGATTTATCATGAAAGCAACAGAAGCAAAACTCATAGACTTTCTCAAAAAATCCCCTCAATTCATCATTCCTATCTATCAGCGTACCTACTCCTGGACTGAAAAAGAATGTATGCAATTATGGGATGATATTATCAGAACCGGGAATAATGACGAGATATCAGCCCATTTCGTAGGCTCAATAGTATATATCGAAAAAGGACTCTATCACGTGAGCAGTCAGTCTCCCTTACTAGTTATAGACGGACAACAACGCCTAACCACAATCACCCTCCTTATCGCAGCTTTAGCAAAAAATATCGAGCAACTGGAAGAGGGAAACCGGGAACCGGTAGAAGGATTTTCGCCCCGGAAACTACGAAATTACTATCTCCTGAACCCTGAAGAAGAAGGGGACAAACAGTACAAATTAATTCTCTCTCAAACTGACAAAGACTCTCTCATTGCTATCGTCGGCGATAAAATCACCCCGAAAGAATCATCAATCCGCATTGAAGAAAATTATGCCATCTTTGACAAATTGATTGCAGAATCTCAATCTGAATTAGTAACTATCTGTAAAGGGATTGCAAAACTTGTTGTCGTGGACATTGCATTAGATCGGGATCAGGACAATCCTCAACTTATTTTCGAAAGTATGAACTCTACCGGTCGGGAACTTACCCAGGCTGACCTTATTAGGAATTATATCCTCATGGGCCTTGAACCAGATTTACAGACAAAACTCTATGAAAAATACTGGAGACCGATGGAGATCGAATTCGGACAGGAAGCCTATGGTACCCAGTTTGATGGATTCATACGCCATTATCTCACGGTAAAAACGGGGGGGGACATTCCAAATGTAAACCAGGTCTATGAGGCATTTAAGAAATACTCACGTTCTCCAAAAATCGCACATATTGGTGTAGAAGCTCTGGTTGCGGATATCTACTCTTATTCCAGGTATTTTTGTGCTATGGCCCTTGGTCAGGAACAAGATCGTGATCTCAAACGTGCATTCTACGATCTCCGTGAATTACGGGTAGATGTTGCTTACCCTTTCCTGATAGAAATATATCATGACTATAGTTCTGGGATTTTAACAAAAATAGATTTTGTCAAAGCTGTTCGATTGGTAGAGTCCTATGTGTTCCGCAGAGTCATCTGTGGTATCCCAACAAATTCTTTGAATAAAACATTCGCAACATTTTCAAAAAATCTGAAAAAAGACCGATATTTAGAGAGTATTCAGGCTTCATTTTTTTTGCTCCAGTCATATCGAAGTTTTCCTTCAGATGAAGAATTTAAACAGAGAATCAAGACGTGTGAGTTGTATAAGTTACGAACCAAAACATATTGCCTTCGACGGCTTGAAAATGATGGAAGAAAAGAACCTGTTCCAGTAGATGAATATTCAATTGAGCATATTCTTCCACAAAATGAGAATTTATCTTCCTCTTGGAAAACAGCATTAGGACCTGAATGGAAACGAATTCAGGAAACTTGGTTGCATACCTTTGGTAACCTCACTCTTACCGGTTATAATTCCGAATATAGTGATAAACCATTTCCAGAAAAACGTGATACGCCTGGCGGTTTTAAGGTAAGTCCTCTCCTACTCAACCAGGATCTTGGTCAACGTGATGTTTGGAATGAGGAGGCGATTTTGGAAAGAGCAGAGAAACTTGCCATAATGGCTTCCGAAGTCTGGGTTGGAATTAACCTGAAAGATGAGGTAATTAGTGTATATCGACCACCAAAGGTAGCCCCCGGTTATTCTATTGCAGATTACCCCAATTTACGGCCTGGATTAGTCCGTGACCTCTATGAATCACTTCGAAAAGAAGTGGTAGCCTTGGATCCTTGTGTAACTGAAGAATTCTATAGAACTTATATCGCTTACAAAGCTGAGACAAATTTCGTCGATGTCGTTCCTCAAGCGAAAGCCTTATCGATCTCTCTAAATATGAGTTTTCCTGAAATTAATGATCCTAAAGGAATATGTAGGGATGTTACCGGTCTTGGTAAATGGGGTAATGGAGATATTGAATTTAAACTGTCTTCACTTCAAAAGATACCTTATGCAATGGGATTAATACGCCAATCATTAGATAAACAAATGAGAAACGGGTATGAAGAATGAATGTATTCCGTATATCCACATTTACATATGAACATCCTTTCGAGGCGATGTAACTTTCTATGGGTTTAAAGAATTCATATGTCTAAAAACGAGTTTACTCCATTACAACCACTCCCCCATCACCACCTATAGGATCTTTCTATGAACTATACTGACCTTGACATCTTACTCCAGGAAGGAGAAACCTCCATGCTCGAGTATAAGGAATCTCTCTCCTCCGGATTATCCCGCGAACTGGTAGCCTTTGCCAACACCGCAGGCGGCAAAATCCTTCTCGGAGTAAGGGACGACGGATCAGTAAAAGGTATAGAAGACACAAACGATCTTCGGGCACGAATCCAGGACATCGCCCGTAACTGTGATCCCCCGGTGAACGTTCTCATAGAGCGGGTAGATAACGTAATTATCATTACCGTCAGGGAAAGCACCGAAAAACCGGTTCAGTGCAGTGATGGATTCTTCTGGCGACAAGGGGCTACCGCTCAGAAACTGACTCGAAATGAGATCCGATCCTTCTTTCAGAAAGAAGGGGCTATTCGCTTTGACCTCTCAATATGCAAAATATTCCGGTACCCTGAAGATTTTGACCGGACAAAATTTCAGAACTGGATCTCCAGCAGTGGCATATCTTCAAAAGGAGAGACTGAAGATATCCTGGTAAACATCGAGGCTGCAGAACGATCAGAAGGATCTCTCCTCTTTCGAAACCCGGGTGTGCTCTTCTTTGCACAGGAACCACGACGGTTCTTTAACCAGGCATACATCACCTGCATCCTGTTCAAAGGAACAACCAACGTGCATATCCTTGACCGGAAGGATTTTGCTGGCGGAGCAGTATCAGATATAGAGGAGAGTCTTCGGTTTATCGAACGGAACACCCGGACAGCGTACCGAATCGAACACCTCAGACGAGAAGAGATACCCGAATATCCCATGGCTGCACTCCGTGAAGCAATCACCAATGCCGTTATGCACCGGGACTGGTTCAATGACGGAGCGAATGTCTTTGTTGAGATCTATTCTGACCGAATCTGTATCAGCAATCCCGGAGGCCTCCCACCCGGTATGCAGCAGTCAGATCTCGGGCACAAAAGTGTCAGGCGAAACCCCATCATCGCGGATCTCTTTCACCGGATCGGGTTTATCGAGAAGGCAGGAACCGGAATTCAGCGAATGAGGGAGGGGGCACGGGAACTCGGATATCCGGAGCCGAAATTCGAGGTTGATGGGTTTTTTACCGTCACATTTCTGCCGATGATCAGAACTGATGCGAAAGACCAGCACCAGGATGGCACTAAAAAGGCACTAAATGGGCACCAAGTGGGCACCAAGTGGGCACTAAGTGAGGAGCAGAGAGACCTCCTTGCAGTTTGCCAGCAAGAGAGCACATTAGTTGAATTGCTCTCCATTATTGGCAGATCAGACCGGACAAAATTCCGGAAAAATGTGCTGATGCCCCTAATTCAGGACGGCCTTATCGAGATGACGATTCCGGATAAACCAAGAAGTCAGCATCAACGATATCGGACCACACCCGCTGGAAATGAAATGCTTCGCGAATATCAGACCGTAATGGGTGGCAAGACTTTTCCCGGACAGGAGAAATGATGAAATTGGGATTGTGTGAATCAGAAGTTGAAGAATATTCCCTTGATATCTTTCGGGATCTTGGGTATGAGGTTCTCTATGGATCAGACGTAGCCCCTGGCGAACGGGCCGCTGAGCGAATGACGTATACAGAATACATACTCTCCAGTCGACTTGAACAAGCCATCCATCGGTTAAATCCGACAATCCCCCGGGATGCTCAAAAAGCAGCTTTCCGTTCTATAACCAATCCCTCACAACCCACCCTCATCCAGAATAACCAAAGTATCCACGATATGTTCACTGATGGAATTACCGTTGAGTACCGCAGATTGGATGGATCCATCGCCGGAGACCGGGTACGACTCTTTGATACAACCAATTATAAGAATAACGAATTTCTTATCATCAACCAGTTCACGATTCAACAAGGAAAAGGTGTCCGAAGACCGGACATTGTCCTGTTTATAAACGGGATTCCGGTCCTCATCTTTGAGCTGAAAAACCCGACAGACGAGAAAGCCTCCATAACCGTAGCTCATAACCAGCTCCAGACCTACATGAGAGATATCCCCTCATTTTTCGCATACAATACCATGATGGTCATATCAGATGGGATATTGACCAGAATAGGAACTATCTCTGCATCAATCGAACGGTTCACCCGGTGGAGAACCATTGATGGAGATAAAGAGGCTGCACCTCACATCCCGGAGATCGAAGTACTTATCAGAGGAGTCTGTGCCAAAGAACGTCTTCTTGATCTCATACAATCATTCATCGTCTTTGAAGAGGACGAGCGGGGAACCATCATCAAAAAACTGGCCGGATATCACCAGTATCATGCAGTGAATCTGGCGATAGAATCAACGGTGAAGGCTACCAGTGAATCGGGGGATCGTAAGTGCGGAGTGGTCTGGCATACCCAGGGGTCGGGAAAGAGTCTCACTATGGTCTTCTACTCAGGAAAGATGGTTCTTCATCCCTCGCTAAGAAACCCTACCATCCTTGTTATTACCGACAGAAACGATCTTGATGACCAGCTCTTCGGGACATTTTCCCGGTGTAAAAAACTCATACGACAGACCCCTGTTCAGACAGAAGACCGGGAACACCTCAGAAGTCTTCTGAACGTCGCATCAGGTGGTGTTGTATTTACCACGATCCAGAAATTCTTTCCAGAAGAAGATAAGACCTCATATCCGCTTCTCTCTGACCGTAATAATATCATTGTTATCGCAGACGAAGCCCACCGGAGCCAGTATGGACTTTCAGGGAAAGTGGACAAGAAAGGAGAGATGAGTTACGGATTTGCAAAATATATCAGAGATGCCCTCCCAAATGCCTCATTTATCGGATTTACCGGCACACCGATAGAACTACAGGATAAAGTGACAAAGAACGTCTTTGGTGAATACATCAGTGTATATGATATTCAGCAGGCTATTAAAGACAAAGCAACAGTTCCCATCTACTATGAAAGCCGGATTGTAGATATTCAGATGGATGAGCAGGTAAAACCGTTCATTGACAGCGAATTCGAAGCAGTAACAGAGAGTGAAGAGTTCATCAAAAAAGAGAAGCTCCGTACCAAATGGGCAGCTCTGGAAGCGATAGTTGGGGATGAAAAGAGGATTAATCAGGTTGCTGACGATCTTATCAAGCACTTTGAAACGAGGACCGACGCGATAGAAGGAAAGGCGATGGTAGTCTGTATGAGCAGAAGGATCTGTGTAGAACTCTATCAGGCTTTAATAGACAGACGACCGGAGTGGGATTCAGATTCAGATAATGAAGGTGCCTTGAAAGTGGTCATGACAGGTTCTGCAGGCGACATAGAAACCTTCCAGAAACATATCAGACCAAAAACCGGACGTGAACTTCTGGCGAAGCGATTTAAAGATCCGAGTGATCCGCTAAAGATCGCCATCGTCCGGGATATGTGGCTTACCGGTTTTGATGTTCCCTGCCTCCATACCATGTACATCGATAAACCAATGAAAGGGCATACGCTCATGCAGGCAATCGCCCGGGTAAACCGGGTCTGGAAAGATAAACCCGGAGGGTTGATTGTTGATTATATCGGGCTGGCTGATGAGCTGAAGAAAGCCCTGGTCACGTATACGGAGAGCGAAGGGAAAGGAGATCCTGTTTTTGATCAGGAGAAAGTAGTCTGGAAGATGATGGAAAAATATGAGGTATGCTGTCAGTTATTTTATGGATTTGACTGGTTCGGATGGCGGAATGCCTCTGGATCAACTAGGCTCTCAATACTTCAGGCAGGATTTAATTTCGTCATAGATAACCCGGATCGAAAATCAGATTTTATGCAATTTGTCCTTGAACTATCACAGGCATTTGCATTATCTCTCCCTCATGAGAAAGCAATAGAGATCCGTGAAGATGTAGCTTTCTTTCAGGCTGTCAGGACACAGATAGTTAAAACTTCAGCGGTTTCGGGAAAATCGGAAGCTGAACTCAATCTGGCAGTTCGTCAGATCGTCTCTAAATCAATCGTTCCCCAGGGTATTGTAGATATTTTAAGAGATATGGGAAGAGATGATCCAAATATTTCAGTCTTTTCTGAAGAATTCCTTAACGATCTCCTGGAATATAAGAATCAGAATGTGGCGATTGCTGCATTAAACCGGCTGCTCAATGATGAAATACGGGCACGTACCCGTAAAAATGCAACAGAAGCCAGAAAATTCTCGGAAATGCTTGAGAATACAATAAACAAATACAATAGCAGAAAAGTCACAACAAAAGAGATTCTGGAAGAGTTAATAAAAATATCCCGGGAGATTCATGAGGCTCAGCAGCGAGGAGAAAAATTAGGTCTCACTGAAGCTGAACTGGCTTTTTATGATGCTCTCGGGATTAATGATAGTGCAGTTACTATTCTTGGTGATGAAATTTTAAAACTGATTGCCCAGGATTTAGTAAAAACCATCAAGGATAATGTAACTATCGACTGGTCATCAAGAGAATCTGTCCGGGCGAAGATGCGAGTGGCAATAAAAAAGATTCTTCGGAAGAATGGGTATCCGCCTGATAGACAGGAAATTGCTATTCAAACAGTCATGCATCAGGCTGAATTACTTTGTTCGGCTGTGGCAGGGTAAAGAAAAAGTTACACATAATTCTTTGCATCTTTCTTATAGTGCCGGGCACTATAATCTCGCTTTTGCTGACGAATTTTTAACATTCTCGTTCGTTTTATACAACAATACACCATTAGGGTTATACAGGATTCCACCAGTATATGAGATTCAATTCATAACCTATGATAGAATTTGTACTGCCTCCATATAAGAAAAACCAGGTAAAATCTGATACCGGTTTTTTATTGCTGGCAGGAGAGTTATGGGAACCGGGAAGGACATATAACAAATATTTTTAACTTCTAGGCATAGTACATTAATATTGAAATATATGGCAACACTTGATATCCTGTTACAAAAGGCAAAGGCAGTACATGGAGATATATGCCCGGGAATCGTTATGGGAACCCGAATGACGATTGCAGGGATGAGAGAACTTGAGATGGATCCACTAAATAAGAACTATGATCTTATTGTATATGTGGAGATTGACCGGTGTGCTACAGATGCAATCCAGGCGATTACCGGGTGCACTCTCGGTCACCGGACCCTAAAGCATATGAATTATGGTAAATTTGCAGCCACGTTTGTTGATATCAAATCAAATAAAGCGGTACGGGTAAGTGCATATCCCAAGAGACCGGATCAGCCTTCTGACATGAAGGAAGTCGCAAAGATGGTGTGTAATGCCCCTGAAGAAGAACTCTTTTTAATCCAGCATGTCAGGGTGGATATTCCTAAAGAAGACATGCCTGGATTTCCCACTCATAAAGAAACCTGTACCCGGTGCGGTGAGCAGATTATGGACGGCAGAGAGGTTATTGTTGATGGAGAGGCAGTCTGTAAGAACTGTAGAGAGGGTTCGTATTACACGGTCTTTCCTGCCTGATTGCCACCGATTCAGTCTTTTTTCCACCAGATCATAGCCCCTGGGAATACGCTCCGCATCACATATTCCTCTCCTTCTCTTTCTGGTTTAGAAGATAATCCATGAGGATATCATACTGTTCCTGAGTATGCAGATTCAGGCCGGCCCCCTGATCCTGCACCGCCTCTGTGATGCTTAAAAACCGATGGACATGCTCATCTTTCGTTACCTCAACATTAGCATAGATTCCCATCTGGTGGAGCAGATTGAAGATAATATTAGGCTTTTTACCGTTCTCAAAGGGTACTCCATAGAGTTTCTCCCAGATATCCCCATAGTTCTTCTTCCAGTGTGGGACCATATCGGCATATCCACAGATAATACCGGTAATTACGTCGTCCATCGGAACGAACCCATGTCATTAGCAGTACTTTGGGATAGATAATTCCCGGGATAGTGTGTATCCCCCGGCACCAATAGGTTTTTACATAAAAAACGCTGATGAAGTGTAGCTACAGGCTGAATCGATGAAAATGCTCAAATAAGTCCTAATTCATATTCCAGATGCATTTTCATTGGAAAATGGAACGTATATCCCGGATACAACTCTATGTAACATCTTCCACTGAACCAATTCCATACGGTAACAAAAAAAGAATGCCACAGATTGAGATCATCAAAAAAACCTGTTTTGTCTGCAATAGATCATCGAGACAACATAAAAATGCATCTTTGCTGCTCCCCGGGACAGCAGGACCATCGGGGATAGTGGAACTGGAAGGTCGCCCAAAGGAACTGACAGAATTCATTCTCCGAAGTCAGCTAGAATTCTGTCCACACTGCAGATATATTGCTGAAGACATCGGGGAAAAAACATCAATAACCAATGAATACCTGCAATCTCCTGAGTATTGCAATCTCCTAAATCCGGAGATCCCATTTGCGTCTTCCCTCTACTTACGTGCTGCACAAATCCAGGAGAAGGAAAAAAACCTGGAAAAAAGTATAGAATATTATATCTCTGCCGCATGGTGTGCTGACAGCATAGTTACCTATGAATTTGCTGTTTCCTGTCGGAGAAAAGCCCTGTCCCTTATATTTGCAGAAAACAAAACATTCGCTGATATCCCCTCACAAAAATGGATTCCAATCCTTGATCTAATACGACGGTGCGGAGATTTCGACCTGGTAATAACTCATTGTACCAATCTTTTACCTATTGCAGGACCAGTCCTACATCAGGAACTTGATTTTGAACTCTTATGCGCAAAACAAGGTGACAGTGGACCACATACCAATCTTGAGGTTGGAAGCAGCAATCAATGCAGGCCCGGGATTGAAAACACTGATGAGGAATTTATCATCGATGGCAAACCCTATTCCGTTGAAGTCGACTGTTTTGGCAACGGATGGAACTGGGTTGCAGAAACACGTACTCTTATCCTCTCTAATTATCATGGTACAGCTATTAATGCACCCGGAGACATCACCATCCGGCTCGGTCAGATAGATAACCAGATAAACAGTTCCCACGGACCGGGTATTTACGTTCGTCATGGAAACCTGAAGCTCCTGGGTGCTATGTTTTTGACTATTAACGGAGATGAGGGTGGTATCTTTGTTGAGTCAGGAACGCTTGAAATAACAGGTGTTATCCTTAAAATCCGGACAAAAAAGTACGGGATCTTTGCTTCTGGGACCATCTCCATCACAGGCAAGAGCGTAATTGACATCTGTTCAGAAACGACCGCAATCAGATCGATGCTGGGGGGATTGAATGTAATCCAGAAGACTGTCCTGAAAATCTATGGGTTGAGTACCGGAATTGACCTTGCAGGAGATTTTAACAGTTTTGAAGGTATGAATCAGATAGAGAGCCCCAACGGATGTGGAATTCTGAGCCGCAAAGGTTCTCTCACATTCACGGGCTGTACAAATGACTTCATCTGCGGTGATACCTGTATTTTTCTTGAAAACGGCATTCTCACTCTCAACAGAATGCAGGGTACCCTGCATGGAACATCCTGTGTGCAGGTAAACGGTTCGTGCAATATTGTCGCAAGTATGGTACATCTCTCGGGAGAAGATAATGGTCTTTTTGTTTCCGAAGATATGGAAATATATTATTCCAAATGTGAATCCTCCGGAAAAAGTGCTATAAATGTTGGAGGAAACCTGCAGATCTCGAATGTGAACATCTCTGCATCAGGAGAGACTGGTTTATCCGTTGGGGGTGATATGAAATCTAACGGAGGGATTCTCAAGCTTGAAGGAGACACGGCGATGCAGATTTCAGGGAATGTAGAGATATCAGATGGCCTGATTATCGGGATTGGCAAGATCTGTGGCATTGTCGTGAATGGTTCCTATTTCCAGACGGGGGGGGATGTTTCTTTCACCGGGGAGGCACAGGAAGGCATGCGGATTTCCGGAAAAGAGATGACAATTACTGAAGGAGGATCCCTCACGGCATCAGGACGGAAAAGCGGACTGGATGTGGCCGGAGATTTACTGCTAAATAATGTTGTTCTCCTGTCGGCTTCCGGTAATGTTGGAATTTCTGTTGGTAAATCGCTGGTAATAGAATATGGGAATCTGAAGGTTGCAGGTGAGGAGATCGGTCTCTCCATGAGAGATGGAAATTTTACTATGGGTGCAACGGTAACTGTTGTCGTAACCGGTAATGTGGGGATATATTCAACAAAAGATATCGGAATTCATGGAGGTTCTCTCCAGGTTACAGGGGAGTTCGGTGGAATTGTTCTGGAGAGCGGCAATCTGATTATTACCGATGGTGCAATAGAGATTTCCGGGGATGAGTATGGGATACTGCTCCAGTCAGGGTCAATGAATGTCAGAGGCGGGATAATCACAATTACCAATCCCCGGATGATGGATTCAGGAGGCTTTGGTATTGCTGTTGAGAAGGGAAACCTTGATTTGGGAAGTTTAATGACGATTAACGGTGTGAGTTATGCGATTTCGGTGCCTTGTGGGGACATTTCCCTGAAACATGGAAAGATTGAGGCACATGGTTTCCGGGCTGGTGTTATGGGCAAATCCCTGACACTAAAGGATGCGATTCTTACTGCCTATGGGAAGACCGGGGGCGCCGTTGTTCTTACAGGGCGAGGACCCTGGAATGATAAGGGGGTAATATATTTTACAGAAAAATCTGCAAAGACAGCAACGACACAAGTGTACTCCGGTCAGAAGTTCGTCCATATCTTTACCGTTCATCTCCCTGATACATCATGAGCCATGGTATGAATGGGATGAGAGAATTCTTGGATCTCTGATTTTTATCTTGTAATTGGAAGATACTTTATTTCATACAGTTTTCATAAAAAAGCCAACATCTGGCTTGAATTTAAATATTAGAATTAAAAATTGTATTTTTTTCTCTTTCCATATGTAAGAGAATAATGCATGAATATGAAAAATTACAAAGAAATACCGACATATCAAAGGAAATTGAAGGAAATTATATCAGTCAGGGAATAAATGGGAAATTTCCATTCATTTCTTACATACAACAGTATATTGGTCCCTGAAAAGAAGTAATATTTCCAATAGCAATGATGATCGTTCCTGCAATTATCGAATTGGTATGAAAATAGTCAATTTACAATGGATTCCATGATTGGAAGCAGTTACTCTCATGGTCGCGGAAAGTAGTATATTATATATTATGAGAAAAATCAAAACAAATAATATATATATGTGGATTACTCCTGTGCATTTTTGTGAATTGTACAGTGTCACCTGGATTCATCTGATACCTTCTGCTGATTTCTCTGGCAGGAACTTATGTGGCAGCAGAATCATCCAAGATATGTTGTATATGTTCAGGGTGGGGGAGTTCCCTCAATGATGGTGCAGAGGAATGATAGAGATAACCATTCAGGATAACGTCCCAAATTTCCATATTACAAGCGAAAATAGGAGTATTCCGATCCCTGTTGCGCCTATGAGTACTATCACCTATCCTCTAACCGGCACAGGTCTTTGACGGTGATGATAGTAAATCTGTATCACTTATTAAGGTATCAAACCTGGTGTTTTCTGAGGGAAACAAGGTTATCACATTCAATGGAGAATAAACCTGGTATTTATAAATAGTTGGGGTGGAATGCGTGGTGTTGGTTTGATTCCTGATGGTTGATTAAGAGTAGTAAGAGGAAAATAAGAAGAAAACGATGAGAAATATGAAAGATAATTATAATTACTTGCTTTTCTTTTTTGTGTGTTTTCCGTACTAACTCAATCAATGACTGTGATGGATGTGCAGGTGCTGGTATATGACATCCTGATGTTCGAGAGAATCCAGATCCGTGTCGTCTCCCGTTTATTCCCTTTTACAGACCTTGGATCGGTTTTTCAAACCTCTTCTCATCCGGTAAAAAAATATCCTATCCGGGTTTTCTTACTAATTCATACGAATAATCATTATATAATATGAAAAAAGATGTACCAAAAGTCTAATATAGCATCCAGCCATATGTTAATTATGAGTCGTAAATTTGGACTTGGTATCATTTGTTCACTTCTTCTACTGGTTTCTCTGGTAGGAGTTTGTATGGCTGCTGAAGAAGCTACTGAAGAAACACCTGTTTATTTAACTTTTATTCAGGGTGGGGTAAATTCCATTGCTGACGGTGAAAATGGGATGAAAGTGATAACAGTTGAGGATGTCATTCCGTATGCTGATTTCTCAGCAGATGACGAAAATGCTTTGGTGAAGATAGACACACTTTCCACATTACCGGTCCCTCTGAAAGCCGCAGTGGTATCAAAAGGTCCTGATGGCAAATCAGTATCTATGGTAGAGGTATCAAAAATATCGTTTTCTGAAGGAAACGAAGTTTTAACTCTGGAAGCAACCCCCCTGAAGTTTTACGAAGGAGATGTGCTGCAATCATTTGCCAGTGAACAGACCGAACTTGGAACCGCAGGCAATACCGAGAAAACTGGTATCTATTTTGAAGTAACAGATACTCAGTTGGAGAATCTTTGGGGAGTTGATGTTTGTGTCAATTTCTGGTTTATTAGTGCGTGTATATAATTACACACACCCTTTTTTCTTTGTTTCACCTGTTGCTCTACTCTCTGATTAGTACGTGGTCGTAAGGGATGGCAACTCTGTTATATCGGGATACTGATTCTATTTTCGTAAACCACACGTCAACAGCATCTTTCGTATTCATTTCTGCAGACATTTATGTTCATACCTCCATAGCCCGTTGTACCATCGGGATACAACTGCCTGTTACACAATTGATCTCTCTTTTGCTCATGAGATCAGCGGACAACTCCTTTTGATGACATATACTTTTTGCTGAGGATTATATTCTCCTGGTGGAGTGCAGACAAGAATGCACCGGGATATCATAACCGGTTGTGCCAGAACTTTGGACAGTTTTTTAAAAAGAATTAAAAGGTATGTTTTTTACGATAGGAAAAAATTGTATTGAGAATTCGTAAATGAATTACTCAGGAACACTTCCTCCAAAAAAGACCGAAACAGGAGTACGTAGTGAGAACGAGTTATTATTATTGACAATGCCCGGGTGAGATGAACGGACCTCACGGAACGTCTCCTTATACAGTTCACTAACTGATAGCGAATTATCTGACTGTCTGAGTATGGAAATTAAGTTGTTAGAAAATTCATCAGAGATCCAGTTCGAGAGATCAGAATCATAGGTATCTGATTTTGAGGTTTCATCTTTTTCTGAAGCGGTCATGATGAGCACACCCGGAGTGGTAACCTCTGCTGCTGTTGCTTTACTGAAACAGGATTCAAGAATAACGAGCATACGCCCGAATTTCTTATTTTCTCTCATTTTGTCAATTATTGAGGATAATTCATCTGATAATATCCTCTCTTCTCCATTACCTATTATGAGTTGACCCCCTTCTGCTCCATGTGATGCGAAATATACCAGAACTGTTGCATTTTCATCCGAACCAAGAACCGGATTCTTTGAAGAAGTATTGGTACCGGTCAGGATATCCTCGATCGTCTGTTTATTCACCAGAGCACCGGTATAATCCGGAATGGCTGTTTTTCGAACCTCTTCTACATCCGGGATGTGATAGACCTCACTGGGTTTTGAATTCCGGGGGTGAAACGGAATATCATCATATACGAGAAGGATGATATGATCATCGGGAACTCCGTGCTCTTTTACCCACTGATACATTGTCAGGGCATCTGCCTGGTGACGATAATTTATCCATTCTTCTGTCAATCCGCCGATAACTGCCCAGAATTCTCCTTCTTCAAAGGCAGTTCCCCCCTGACCCATTGTATCTGATGACTGATCCTGTAATTCATCTGAAGAATGTTCCTGTTTCTCGAGAGACTGGAAAACAACAGGATCCTCATATACAAATTTGTCTTTTATCTGGTACGTCTGATACCAGGGTATCTTTCTGTCAGTTCCTTCCGAAGCAAAGGTTAATAGTCCGGTTGCCCCAGTCATGACCGGTACATTTCCCTTTTGAATAATCTTAAAAGCAGACTGGATTCCGAATTTTGTTCTGGGAGTAATCATTCCATTTTCATTCAACAGAATGGTATTTGCTGCGTCCATCGGTGATTTTGTAGGGTTTGCATTAAATCGGCACATGATCTCTGCAGAAACCAGAAGTGCATCATACACTTCAGGTACAAAATACGATGGTTCTTCTCCCGAAAATTCGGTAAATTCATCAACAAAATCTGAATCAGGAGATGGAGACATTAAAATCAGAGTATCATCCGGAAGTGGTACCGATATTGTGGATGTATGTATAACTTTTCCTAATTCTCCAAGCAGGACATCAGTCATTAAAGCCTCGGATTTTTCCTCTATATACCCAAATTTGTTTACATTTGGCTGGATGAGGTAGAGATGACTGGAGGAGTTGTCAGTTTTCAGGGTAGTAAGAACGGTCTGGATATCAAGGCTTGATCCTGTGTCCACAAAAATGATATAATCCGGATTAGATGCACCAATCCTGTTGATATCAGATACTATCTCATCAGAACTGGAATATTCGATACATTCGGTCAGGTTTATTCCGGTTTCGATAGCCCAGAATGGTATCCAGTCATAAAAGGTCTTCCCTTCGGTAGTATTCGGACTGAGTAGGGCAACCGATTGTGCCTGATGAGCGGACAGATGTTGCATTATAGCTAAGGTAATGTCCCGATCATTTGTGGTTGTTCTCCAGATGTTTCCGGTACCGGTAAAAGCCCGGAATATTTCATCTGAAGAGGCTGATGGAGACACAAGGACTTTCTGGTTTCTAATAAAGAGATTAGAGATTTCAAAGAGTTCATCAGATAAAAATGGTCCGATAACCACACTAATCCGGGGATCTAATGCAAGTTCTTCAGCATATGTCTGGAGGTTTCCGCTCATAGTATCCCGGCAGATAAGACTGACCGGTCTTCCTCCAATACCACCACCGGAGTTTATCTGATCCACTCCGTATTCTAAGGCATCAAGCAGTGGCAGGCCCGTAATTCCGGTAAGCGGGAGGAGAACTCCGATGTATACCGGTTCACCGGTAAGGACAGTGCTGTCACCTGATACCATCGGTGCGATACAAAGAATGGAAATTATAGAAAATACGAGGAATACTTTTTTCATAGGCAATGTGTCATCTCATCAGGGTCTGATTCCATCAGCGGATCCACAATGGTACATCTGAACCTGATGTGATTTGGAACCGGTGATATGATCGCGGATTTTTCACAGATTTCATATTTTTGCAATCATCCGGTCATATCAGATAATCGCATTATCATATACAGTATCGGTTTTTCACAGTATAATGTCTTCTAATTATTGGATTGAAAGAAGGATTATTTTTAGGCATTTTAGCCAGTCTCGTTACCCGGTATTAGAGTACTTAATCAAAAAAGCGTGCCATTACCGATACCTATATCTATTTTTTTTCTGTGATAATTTCACAAGATATTCTCCGATGATAAAACCGGTTTTTCCACTTTTTTGCATAATAATATGACCCTTGACAAACAGATGGAATAACTACAGAAAGATATGGTGTACAATAGATGAAAAGAAGGTTTTTGTCCTCAACTAATATTATTTACGGTTTGATAATCCTGATTTTAATCGCATCTCCAGTGTATGCTGATGTGAATAAGTCATTTACCTGTGGTGTCATTCTTCCAATGAGTGGGGAGTTTGAAACCCTTGGAACAGAGGTCATGCAGGGTATTGAGTGTGCAGTGGATCGGATAAATACACAGGGAGGAGCAGACGGATATACCATTGAGCTTGTACGAGCAGATGATATGAGTGATCCTGATACAGCATCATCTTTGTTTGCCGATATGAAAGAGCAGGGTATTCCCGTGGTAATCGGATCAGTCACTACTGATCTCACAATTCCGATGGCAAAACAGACAAAACCTGATCCCAATATAACCACGGTGCTTATTTCTCCCCGGGCGAATGGAAATGATTTGTATGGGATATCACCCGGATTTTACCAGGTACATTCCCCTGTTTTTTATCTTGGAGAAGTAGTAGCATACTGGTTGGCATACACAGCAGACCGTGCAGCGTTAGTGTATATTGACGATTCCTATGGGAATTCTATGCGTGATACCATTACATCCACGCTGGAAAATTCTTCTTCAGTACTTATTTCAGCAGAAGTTCCCATCATTCATGATGATCCCGGATATCAGCAGACAATCAGTATGATCCTGGACAATGTATCTGATACGGTGGTATTTATCGGACCTGATCCTGATGCAATCCCTATCCTCAAAGCTCTAAATGACGCCGGCTTTGATGGCCAGGTAATACTGACCGAGTCCACCCTCTTAGAAATCCTTAAGGCTGAGAACACTCCTAATATCGCTGGAAAATTCTCACTTTTTACAATAAATACTTATACTACCCTTGTTCCTGGAAAGAATACCGATCAGTTCGTGGCTGATTATCAGGAGAAGTACGATAAGAGTCCTGAGGGAAGTGTTGCCGGGTACGGGTATGACTCTGTGATGATATTATATGAAGCACTCCTGCATGAAAGACAGACTGGAAATGTTACTGCAGCATCCCTGATGAAAGGGTTGGACAAAATTATGTATTACGGGGTTACCGGACCGAAAACATTTGATGAGAATAATACAGTAAGTCCGACAACTGACCGGTATATCTATCATGATGGTACGTTTACCCTTCTCACTCAATCAATCCTTTAATTTAATGTATCTCAAACCCTGGATTAGTGTAACATTTTATCAGTACCGGCAATTACAACAATTACTCCTTTTTATAATGAAACGCCATTAGTTTTTTTCAAAATACAATTTGAATTGTATTGAGCAGCATTCTCCTGTTAGTATGCTATGCTACCCCATCGACATCAGATTTTTATGTACAATGTTCATCTAAATGTGAAATCAGAGGATTCGTTATGAAATACGGGATCTGTAATCATTTTGATTATCTGTCAGAGTGATTGGACGTGAGTGAAATAGTACTGATACCCAGTATGCTGGTGGAAAGGAGTGTCTTTCCCCTTTTTAAGGGGAACACCTGCTATTGAATTGCCAGATAAACCGGAACAGACTCATTAATCTGTCTCACTCTTCTAAAAAGGAAGAATACAGGCTGTGACATAATTCTCCTTTCTTTATGAACACATGACTCCCATACCTAATTCTGGATCAAAAACCTGTACCTGGTGCGGTGAACAGATTATGGACGGCAGAGAGGTTATTGTTGATGGAGAGGCAGTCTGTAAGAACTGTAAAGAGGGTTCGTATTACACGGTCCTTCCTGCCTGATTGCCACCGATTCAGTCTTTTTTCCACCAGATTTTAGCCTGTGGGAATATGCTCCGCATCACATATTCGTCCCCTTCTCTCTCTAGTCTCGTTACAAGATAATCCCTGAGGATATCATACTGTTCCTGAGTTTTCAGATTCAGGCCGGCCCCCTGATCCTGTACCGCCTCTGTGATGCTTAAAAACCGCTGGACATGCTCATCTTTCGTTACCTCGACATTAGCATAGATTCCCATCTGGTGGAGCAGATTGAAGATAATATTAGGCTTTTTACCGTTCTCAAAGGGCACTCCATAGAGTTTCTCCCAGATATCCCCATAGTTCTTCTGCCAGGGTGAGACCATATCAGCAAACCAGAAAATGTACACATACGAACAGGAAGCCTGTTCCATCTTGTGTAATCCTTCCCTGAGATCGGGAAATCCAAGGGAGTAGGAAGCAACCACCACGTCATAGGGTGGAGTAAGATCCTCAGTGAGATTAACATCTTCCCAGTGTTTTGGCACGACAGAGATATTTTGTATCCCAAGCTCATTTATCGTCTCATTGAGACAGTCCCGCATGCATTCCGATGGTTCAACTGCCGTAACATGTCTGACCATGCCTGCCAGCGGCACCGCAAGAGTACCCGGACCGGCACCGATGTCAAGGATTCGAACATCAGGGTCTATCTCCATTGCAGAAATCCGGGCCCGGGAGGCAGCCCAGTTGTTCCCCCGTATCGACTGGCTGAATTTTTTACACCGGTCCGGGTCTGACCACCGGTCTGTGCATGTAAGAATTCCTTTATTTCTGGTACATGAAGATTTTGGTTTTTTCCAGGCTTCATTCCAGTCAATTTCATTAACATTAATCATTAATTAAATCTTTTAATTACAACAGATAAATAAGAAATGTACCTGCTGATACCAGGGTACCCATTTGTATTTAAAACCGGCAACAAAAGACATCTCTTCAGCCCGGCAGTCAGTGTCCCTGGACTCCTGCCAAAAAGGAGATACAAACTTACAATACATAAAAACCCACCCTGATGGATTACCTGTTATCTTCAGTCAAAAGGTAAAAGGATTGATTCATGGCAGAAGACCAGATTGCCAGGAACCGGAAAGATAAGGTAAAAGAGTACATACGATGCACCAGGTCCCTTGTACCTGCCATACTTTAGAGGCTTTAATTTTTGCATAAAAAGCAGATATACTGGTATGTATGGTTCATTCCGGTTTTATCTGTAATGTAACATACATTTCTCACCATCTACTGTATTTATTAAAAATAGTTAAAATTTACATATGTATTGGGTTTTTATTTTATTAAGTTGATATTATGTGATTGAATAACTAAATTGATTACTATTCAATCAGGACATAGTCATGAAAAAAACATATATCTGTATGTATCTCCTGTTATTGTGTGCAATCTCTTTGTCTCAGATCGCACTTGCAGAAGTTACCCCTGCAGACCATCTCATTACTGATTCACTTGGAAGAGAGGTTAGTATTCCTGTAGAAATTAGTAATGTTCTCAGCACAGCTCCGCCAACAACGATGACCATATACCTGGTTGCTCCCGAACTCCTGCAGGGATGGAATTTTGACCCTGTTCCGGCAGGTGGGAAATTCATTCCAGAGCAATATCATTTCCTTCCCATTGTTGGCGGATGGTTTGGAAAAAGTGATGGCAATTATGAGACATTTATGGATCTCTCCCCTGATCTCATTCTTGAAGGTCGGACCATAACAGGAGAACCAACCGATATTGTTGCAGTAACAGACAGACAAGCCCATTTTTATCCAATTCCGCTTGTAACTGTAGAAGACACTGCAAATGTCTCTGCCTTTAAAAAACCGATATCATTCATTGGAACTATTCTTGGCAGAAAAGAAAGGGCTGATGATCTTATTGCATACTATGAAGAGGCATTGAGAACGGTTCAGGAAACGGTTCTAGAAATCCCTGAAGAACAAAAGGTAAAAGTCTATTATGCCGAGGGACCGGAAGGACTGGCTACCGATCCAAGTGGATCTCAACACTCGATGCTCATTGATCTCTGTGGTGGGAACAATGTTGCTGCAACGAAAATCACACCTGGTATCGGGATGACACCAGTCTCATTAGAGCAGATTATTAGCTGGAATCCGGATGTAATTATTGCAAGTGACGCATCATTTGCGACATCAGTACTGGATGATCCGCTATGGAATGATATTTCTGCCGTGAAAACCGGCCGGGTTTATGGTGTGCCCCTTGCTCCCTTCTCCTGGTTTGACAGACCTCCCGGAACAAACCAGATACCGGGTCTGTACTGGATGCTTCATACCCTCTACCCGGACCGATACTCTGCTGATTCATTAAAAGAAAAGATTAGCCAGTTCTATTCATCGTTTTATGGTATAGATCTCTCCTCAGAAGAACTTCTGGGATTAATTGCCAAAAACCCGGTGTATGGGGCAGACTGATATCCATGACAATACCCAATGATAACCGGATGAAGGATGATAATGATAAAGTAAAAGGATTTGCCGAGATTGCTGATACTATCTTTGCCCCGATATATCCGGTTATTGCGAACCAGATTCTCCTTGCCACCGGCATTAAATCAGGGGTTGCACTCGATGTGGGGAGTGGTCCGGGTCATCTTGCAACCGCTCTCGCTACCCTGTCTGACCTGACGGTATATGCCCTTGACATTTCACCGGATGTAATTTCGATTATGGAAAAACGCATTATAAAAAACGATCTTTCAGGCCGGGTGATTCCTATACAGGGAGATGTCAGCTCCCTTCCCTTCGAGGATAAAACGGTTGATCTGGTGGTGAGCCGGGGGTCATGGTTTTTCTGGGAAGATCTTGCCGGGGGCATCTCTGAAGTATACCGGGTTTTAAAACCCGGAGGGAAGTCCTACATTGGTGGCGGATTTGGTACCACATCCTTAAAGCAGCAGATTGTATCTGCAATGAAAAAACGCGATTCAGATTTTGAATCAGGGATGCAAAAAAGAATATCTTCCCGATCTCCTGAAATTGTTACTGCAGCGCTGAATACTGCCGGAGTACCTCATTATACGATTATCAATGATGAATCCGGATTCTGGTTACAGATGGTGCGTCAGTGACAGTATGTGTTTATTGTCACCATGAATGTGACATACAAGAGGGGGGTACTGGCAGATGTGCAATGTATACAGCGACCAATAATATCGTTACTGAGCGATTTCCTGATAAATGGCTTATCGCGACACCGGTATCTGTTGAGACGATTCCATTTGTTCATGCCTGGCCCCGGTCAAAAGCACTTCAGATAAGTACGGTAGGATGCAATCTTACCTGTCCTGGTTGTGTCTCTGAAGTTATTGTTCGAAATCCTGATATCATGGGAACCGGTCTTATACCCTGGGATCCCCTTTCATTGATACATGAAGCAGAACAGGAACACTGTCAGGGAATCGTATTCTGCTTAAATGAACCGACAGTCTCTCTACCTTCATTTCTTCGGGTAGCACATCTGGCAAAGGATAAGGGGATGTTTGTCGGGTGCTCAACAAATGGATATTTTTCTGATTATACCCTGGATCTTCTCCTTCCGGTACTTGATATGGTAAATGTCGGACTCAAAGGGAAAGATCCAAACGTTCTCAAATCATGCGGAATCGGGGATACATCCGTAGTTATGAAGAATATCTCCCGATTGGTTGCGGCAGGGGTGCATGTTGAAGCTGCACTGATGCATGTGATGGGTCAGGAAGAAGACCTGGTTGCCCAGGCAAAGGAAATCATCTCACTATCAGATACCATACCGATTCAAATAATGCGGTGTATGGCGTTTGGTGATCTCAGGGAAGATTGTGAACCTGCCATTCCGGATTCTGAAAACCTTTGTGATCGAATTCGCTCGTTTACTCCCCATGTGTATCTTTTCAATTCTCCCGGGAGTACCTGTTTGAATTCAATCTGTCCGGTTTGTGGAGGGATTATTAGCGAACGTGAACTATATGGACCAATGGGGTGCCGACCTCTCACATTCCGGGAGAACGCAACGTGCATATGTGGGTACCAGTTGCCAATTGCCGGATCTGTTCAACCGAACAGATATGAAGAGGAAGGAATGATTGGTGGGTATCGACCAACCCGTGCTCTTGAATTTATAGAGGGAATTGTCTCCTGTCTTGGTGTAAATGATTCCGTATGCGCAACACAGCTCTGGCGGTCATTTCTGGCAGGGAACGGAATGAATAAAATCCATGACAGAATCCAGAGGATCTCTTCATACTATGGCATTATTCAGGAAGTTGCAGATATAATCAACCAAAAAGAGGCAGGAGATGAGCTCATTGCAACATTAGAGAGTATGTCTTTGCGGGTTACAACAGCAGTTGCTGGCGCTCCCAGTCCCCGTGTCTTTTACTCAATGGGATATCCATTATTTGCTATAAACGGTGGACGATTTGAAAATCACCTTGTAGAAACAGCTGGAGGAGAACCGGTAAACCGATTAATTACACGGACAGGAAAGCCTGGAATTACTATCTCGCGGGAGGAATTCCTCTCTCTCAATCCGGACTGGATTTGCATATCAGGACTTTTTTCGCTTCCAAAAGAGGCATGTCTTTCATATTGCAAAAAAAACGCTCTGACAGCACCTGCCATAACCAGTGAACAGATTGTAGAAATGCCGGCATCATGGGATTTTGGCAGTCCCAGATGGATTCTTGGCCTGATGCTTCTTGCAAAGGCCTTCCATCCTGAAAGGTGTACCTGGGATATGGATGAGGAGGCGGATAGATTCTATCGCAGGTTCTATGGAGTTTCTTATGAATCTGTTCACCCGACACGTTCATTTATCAAAGCATCTGCCAGGTAAGGGAATTCTATGTAAAATAATCCTTTTACCGTTTGGATATAAAAATCCGTCCTAATATGGTGACCTTCAAAAAAAAGTCTAAAATGATGGGTACTATCATGGAAACTGATAATTTTTCCGGATAGTGTCCATCGAAACCTTTCGGGGAGAGAAAAGAACTGACAAATACTATCGATTTCACCTGTTTTTCATAGAATGTCTGACTAACCAAAAAACCACCTTCTGATACGATGATGACAAAACCAGAACACACTAAAGATGAGCCGGATCAGATCCTGAAAGATACAGTTGCATTGCTGCGGCTAAACCTTCCTGACTCATTTTCAGAAATAACCCTTGAACAAGTCGTCGTAGGGGTATTTTTCACCGGAGTGAAACTGAGCAACGGATATGGGGGGATCTGCTTTACCCCGGTTGGTCTCATACCCGAGGCGGCATGCTGTTTTACATCTGCGAGTGCCATGCCGTTTTGCGGGAAGTTGCAGGGGGTATCGCTGGATGATATCCTGTCGTACATCTCTTCACCTGCTCCGCTAGTGAGGGCCGTTATTATCAGTATTGTCAATGCCCTGTCGGCCTGGTTCATAGATATCTCTCCTCCTGAAACCTACCATATAGAATATGAAAAAGATGCTTTTGCCCTTGTTGATGAGATTAGTCCATCCCTGCCTGTTGTTGTTATAGGTGCCCTCTGGCCGGTTATCCACCGGCTAAAAGAGCGGGGAGCAGCATACCGGATCTTTGAGTTAAACAGAGATGCCTTAAAAGAAGATGAATTGCCGTTCTTTGTTCCAATACATGAACAGGATGCTGTTCTTGCCTCTGCAGGGTGTGTTGTGATGACCGGTGCTACCCTGGTTACCAGTACTCTTGAAGACCTGCTATCGCGTATCCCTTCTGGGATTCCGGTAATCATCGGGGGACCTACGGTGAGTATGATCCCTGATATGCTCTTTAAACGCGGAGTGACCGCAATCGGGGGGGATCTGGTTACTGATCCGGATCAGCTCCTTGATACGATAATGCAGGGAGGTTCCGGGTACCATTTCTTTGGCACATCGGCGAGAAAGATCCTGATTCGAAGAAGATAAAATTCAGGAGATGGTGCTGTTTTCAGAGAAGGACCTATATCAATATCTCTTTCTATATCCTGATCTACTTTCCCGAATAGAGGCAGCAGAGCGGCATGCGAACCTTTTACTCCCTTTCATCCCCCGGGGTCTTCCTGTGTACCAGTCACACGGATCTTATCATTCGCTCGCCATAATCAGGCATATTAACCAGATAATCAGGACATCGGGGCTGATTTTTAGTCCACGTGAGATTTTTCTCCTGTATCTTGCTGCCTGGTTTCATGATATCGGATATCTTCACCCGTTTTCCCTTCATAACCGGAAGATACACCCGGCCCTGTCTGTTGAGATGATACGAAAAGATCCGGTAATTACAGGACTGGTACAGGAGGAGGAGTTACGAGTGCTGGATATCATCATACAGTATCATGGCAGCCATGCAGATCTTACAACAATAGAGGAGTCTTTCCCCCTTCGGGCCCCGCTTCTTGCGGCACTCTTTCGTCTTGCAGATCTAGCAGACATCGGGGCAGACCGGTGTCCTTTTAGCGTGTTTGTTCTGATACAGGATGGTCTTTCTGCGAACGAGATACAACACTGGCAGGCTCATACTAACATCCTAAGATGCCTCATCGTATACCCGTTAATCGTGGTACTGGTCCAGGATCCGAAACAACCCTTTTTCAAAGAGAGAATAATTCCCCATGTTGAAGAAGACCTATTGTCTCTGGGCCTGATATGTGAGCGGTATGGATTAGCCTCCCCGGTGCCGGTGTACCTCACAAGAGATTCAGACAATCCGTAACTTCCCGTTTTAGCCTCTTATACGTGTCGTTTCTTATAGAAAAGATTACTGGTGAATTTGCAGGGTTTGCTCGTTTCATCATTATTGTGGATATAATATGAAAAATATGAGATCAAGCCTTCTGTTACTTAAAAATTATCTTTTTCGGAATGTATCTGGCAATTATTTTTAAGTTAATTATAATAATAAATAATGGTAAAATTAAAACAAATCTTTTAATAAATGGAAAATAGTAATTACTTCTGATCTAAGGAGAAAATGTAATGAATACTCTGGGATTATTACAAAAATGTCGCACTAATGTGCCTGTTTTCCTTTTTATTGCCTTTATTATTGCCCTGTGTGTTTTTTCCGGATGTATAAATGAACAAACACCGGAACTGCCAGCCACCCATAACATTGCGCAGCCTTCCGGGACCGATGTTGTAATTCCTGTTGATTTACCCTCTGATCTGATCTCATCCAATGTCATAACAAAGAAAAAAGGTGTTCCGGCTGGATCCATGATATATGAGGGTTTAGTCACGAAGAACAGGAACGGAACGTATGAACCTGCATTGGCACAGAGCTGGGAGGTATCAGATGATGCAAAGACCTGGACATTCCACCTCATCCACAATGCAACCTGGCATGATGGTGTGCCGGTTACGAGTGCCGATGTCAAATTTACCTATGATTACTTAAAAGAGAATAACCTGACAATGGGTTTTGTCCTGTCAGATGTATCCTCGGTCACCTGTCCTGATGACTATACTGCCGTATTCCAGCTCAAGAATGCCTATTCAGTGTGGCCGGACCGTCTCGCCCAGTCACCGGGCATCGGTGTATATCCCAAGCATTTCTTTGAAAACATTACCGATCCAAAAACCTACAAAGATACTGAATTCATTGGTACCGGCCCCTTCAGGTTCGACAAAAGTGAACCCGGATATGTCAGGGTTGCCCGGAACGAGGAGTATCATGGAGAAAAACCAGAGGTTTCCGGTGTCATTCTCAAATTAATCACGAATAAGGACAGTCAGGTCCTGGCATTGAAAAATGGTGAGATCGATGTTATAAGAGATATCACCCCTGCTGTTGCAGAAAATCTCTTACAGGATCCGGATATTGGAATATGTATCGTTCCAGGCACGAACGGGTATGAGATGGGATTAAACATGAACCAATACCCGACGAACCTCTCCTCGTTCCGGCAGGCGATGAGTCATACGGTCGACCGGTCTACGATCTGCGATATTCTAGGCAACGCCCATCCCACAGAGACTACATACCTGCTGCCGGAAGTTGCAGGTGAGTATGTAAACCCGGCGGAAACGGGAATGTATAACTACAATCTGACCATGGCACGCGACGAACTCCTACAGGCAGGGTTTTTCCAGGACGAAAAGGGAACTCTTTGCGGCCCTGACAAAAATCCCGTAGAACTTATCATGCCACTCGGCGGAAAAGCATCTACCGGTACTGTTGATGAAAAAATCGTCACGGTACTTCGAAATAACTGGGAAACACTTGGCATCACCGTGAAAATCGCAAAATACGACGATGAAAGCCAGTATAGAAAGGCCATTGACAAGGGCCATGTGTTTATCGATGCCATGCCGTCCATCCTTCATGACGATCCTGACGATCTGGTGAACTTTGCGGTGACTCCGCTCAAGAACAAGAATTATTATAACTTCAACAATGCCGAGTTTAATTCTCTCACGGACAGTGTCAGAAATACGATTAACAAGGAGGAACGAAAACAGATCGGATATCGGATGCAGGAAATCCTGTCTGAAGATATCCCGACAGTTCCCATCTGTAACATAGATAATTACGTTGCGTACCGAAAGGACCGGTTCACCGGGTGGGAGAAACTCCTTGAATATTCAGAAATCGATAATCCCACCGTCCTGTCATCACTTCGGCCGGTTACCACATCATGATAAAAAAAATGAGGATGTAAATCATTTTTTTTTGGAGCTGATGAGTAATGTGGGGGTTGTACATAGGTCGCCGGCTTATCTATAGTGGCATTGCTTTTTTTATCAGTATTACCATCACGTTTTTTATCCTTCACCTGATGCCGGGTGATTATATCACGAACTATCTCCTCTCGTTGGGAACTGTCCTGCCTCAGGAGACCATTGATGAATTCCATCGCCAATTCGGGCTTAATCTACCACTTACTGATCAGTATCTTCTCTACATGGAAAATATTCTTTTGGGACAATGGGGATACTCGTACCAGTACTCAGTACCGGTCCTGCCCCTAATCCTTGATAAACTCTTCTGGACGCTCATTATCCTGTTGCCGGCGACGATAATGGGGATACTCTACGGTATGGTACTGGGTGCATATTCAGGCTGGAACGCGAGATCGAAACGGGACCTTTCACTCTTTAATGTCATGATAATAGTTCGTGCCATTCCTTCATACTGGTGGGCGATCATGGCCATTCTCATCTTTGGGTACAGTCTCAGTCTCTTTCCAATCGGTGGCTATACCAGTATTTCCATTCTCTATTCAGGCATTGATCCAGTTGACGTCCTGTATCATGCGTTCCTCCCGATAGCCGTGCTCACCCTGACTATTACTGCCGGAAATTATTACCTGATGAGAAATTCGATGATATCAGTCATAGGGGAGGATTATATTACAACAGCCCGCACTAAGGGACTTTCCGAGAACAGTATCCTGTGGCACCACGCTCTTAAAAATGCCATGTTGCCGGTAGTGACGGTTGCCGCCCTGCAGTGTGCCTCGATCGTTACCGGGAGTATCTTTGTGGAAACCGTCTTTTCCTGGCCGGGACTCGGGTTGTTAACGACAGAGGCGATTCGTGCCCGTGATCTTCCCCTGCTTGAAGGGATTTTTCTCCTGGATACGTTCGTAGTGATCGTGGCAAATATCGTTGCTGATCTCCTCTATCCACTGATCGATCCCCGGGTGAGGGCTGGTGGCGATGAATAAAGGTGTTGTTTTCTGGATTGGATGTTTTGTTTTCCTCTTCTATGGAGCGGTTGCAGTATGTGCCCCGATTCTTGCCCCGTATGATCCGTATGCCATTACAGGACCTCCCCTAAAACATCCGGACAGTGAACATCCCCTCGGAACGAATGCGACCGGGCAGGATATTCTTAGTCAGCTCATTTACGGCACACGGGTAACACTCCTGGTCGGTTTTTGTGCAGCCGCCATATCCTGTTGTATCGGTACCCTTCTCGGTATCGAGACCGGATATTACGGGCGTATTTTTGATGAGGTGGTCATGCGGATCATCGATATTGTCATGACTATACCCCTCTTTCCCCTCCTGCTTGTATTAACGCTGTTTTTCACGCCCGGGATATTCACGACGGCGGTCCTGATGGGTGTCCTCGGGAGCACCCGCGGTATTCGTGTCATCCGGTCCCAGGTCATATCTATCAGACATGCCACGTTCATCGAAGGGGCACGGGCAATTGGTGAAAAAGATCATCAGATTATGTATCGTCATATCCTGCCAAATATCCTGCCACTTGTAACGGTCAAATTCGTATCATCGATGCAACATTATCTCCTTCTCGGAGTGGGCTTAAGTTTTCTGGGGCTTGGGGATCCGATGGTTATTGACTGGGGGCAGATGATCGAGCAGGCCTACTCGTCCGGTGGATTTGCACTGGGGCTCTGGTGGTGGCTCCTTCCACCAGGTCTTGCCGTTGTCGGGATATCCCTTGCCCTTGCACTTCTCGGGTACAGCAGCGAAGAGATAATAAATCCCCGACTTCTGGTGAACCGGTTATGACTAAAAATATCCTGATTTTTTCGATAAGGGGCACGGAATAATGGGAGTGCTTGAGATATCCGGTCTGTCTGTCAGGTTCATGATTCAATCCGGAATCATTTATGCCGTTGATTCAGTTGACTTTTCGATGAAACCCGGGGAATCATGTGCTCTCGTTGGTGAATCCGGGTGTGGAAAGTCGGTACTTGGCATGTCAGTAATGCGGCTTCTCCCGTCCAATGCTGTAGTAACAGGATTGGTCCGGTTCCAGAACTCTGATTTGACTGGACTGGATGAGCACGATATGCAACAGATCCGGGGAAAAGAGATTGCGATGATTCCACAAAACTCGGCAATGGCATTGAACCCGGTTATGAAAATCGGTCGCCAGGTTACCGAATCCCTTATTCTCCACCGGGGTGTATCCAGAAAAGCTGCTGCAACAACCGCGATACACCTGATCAGCCGTATGGGCATTTCAGATCCTGACCATGCAATGGGACGATATCCTCATGAATTTTCCGGAGGTATGCAAGAACGCATCCTGATTGCCCTGTCCCTGGCATGCAACCCAACCCTGATAATCGCTGATGAACCAACAGCAGGTCTTGATATCCTTATCAGAAACCAGACGATTGAGCTCTTAAAAGAGCAGTCCCGCGGTAAAACACTTCTTCTTATTACGCATGATCTTGGATGTGCTCATAATCTCTGTTCGCGGATTGCCGTGATGTATGCAGGAGAAATAGTGGAATCAGGACCGACCAGTGACGTATTGTCCCTGCCAAAGCATCCGTACACCCTGGGACTGCTTGCGTCGCTTCCTTCAGCCGGATTTCACCCGATCCCCGGCATGAGCCCTTCTCCTGCAGGTTTTCCAGCTGGGTGCAGGTTTTGTGCACGATGCCAGTCTGCGACAGATTTGTGTCATACACAACATCCTCCCCTGCGAATAATGGGCGGGTCCCGCCAGGTCAGGTGCCTCTTGTATGATTAAATTTGATACGATAACAAAGACCTATTCTTCCGGGTATTTTTCCAGGGCAGAAAAAAAGGCTGTAATCAATGCTACTCTTACCATACAAAAAGGCGAGACACTGGGACTTGTCGGTGAGAGCGGGTGTGGCAAATCAACCCTTGGCAGAATTGCCATCAGGCTGATTGAACCATCCGGTGGTAAAGTATTGTTTGATGGTATTGATCTTACCGCCCAGTCTAAGTACGCGTTACGGAAGGTTCGCCCCAGGATGCAGATAGTGTTCCAGGACCCGGATACCGTTCTTGACCCCAGGATGACAGTCGGGAACAGTATTGCTGAACCCATAAGAATCTGGCAGCATCCCGGCCGCCACGAGACAATGGATGCAGTCATGGAACTGCTTCTTACTGTCGGCCTCCAGCCTGATCTTATCTCCCGGTACCCGTTCGAACTGAGCGGGGGACAAAAACAGCGGGTAGCACTTGCACGAGCTCTTGCACTGGACCCGGAGTTCATTGTTGCTGATGAACCGACCTCTGCACTTGATCTCTCGGTCCAGGCCCAGGTACTTAGCCTGCTTCGCGATATCCAGAAAAAGAGGAATCTCACGCTTCTTTTCATCTCACATGATCTCCAGGTCATCCAGAGCATGGCAGATCGAGTGGCTGTCATGAAGGAGGGAATGATTCTTGAGATCCAAAAAACATCTGATCTGTTCACTTCCCCGGAGCACCCGTATACCCGGCAGCTGATTGCCGCAGCATATGAGAGTGAGGTATGGTTCGGAAAACCTCGTGATACCTTTCAATCCTGGTAATTACGGAATCTTTGATGGTTCGATCCAGGTGTAGTTCTTCTTTTTTTAGATACCGATGAGATAGAAAATGATATTTTGTATGGATGTCTGATAGTATTTCAATCAATCAGGATTATGGCAGTACCTGGGGAGCCTTTTGTTTCTTTTTCTCTAGGATCCTGAATACTGCTCTTTATGGTCGGCTTATTCAGCCTGAAAACAGAAACAAGCAAGGTATGAAGTTATCCGGGATAACAGATCGGGTTAGCGAGATAACCAATTATGAAAACAATTGCTGGATTTAAAAGGGCTTTCATACTGGAGTACAAAGCCCGCCTGAGGTTGTCCAACTATTTGCGCTCATTTTTGCTTTTAATTCGAATATTGAGTTTGATTTAAGGTTTAAACCGTCTATTTTTATTTATATTTTAAATTCATTGGATGCTCTTTAAATATTCCACATTGTTTGAATGGATAGAAATCAGCTATTAATCCAGCCAGGTTGAATGATTTAATTGAACCATATAACAAGATACAAACCTAATAGCCATCATACCGGAAAGCAAACAAGCCACCCTTACCCTCTCTGGGTTGGGAGAGAGGGAAAGAATTGTTATGGATCTCCTCACTTAGGGTCTGTGAAACAATAACTTGATCTATTATTGATGATAGATATTATCATTACATGGATCCAGATCTCACTTTGAAAAATCGTTATGATATAATTAATCACCACTTAG
>CAYRYR010000017.1:0-34682 GCA_964428385.1 uncultured Methanoregulaceae archaeon | reverse complement strand
CTAATTTCATTTATGATTAAAAACCGGCATATGCTGCCTAAAATAATTTTCGTTGCAGTTTTAGATAATTTGGCACATTATTCATTTTACTGTATTTTTACTTACAATCAATTGTTTAATTTTTTTTCCGTTCTGGAAATCCCTGGAATTATTTGATAGTGGAATTACTATAAAGAATTGTATTTCATCGAAAATTAGGATATCTTTTTATTAGAGAGAAAAGGATAGGAAACGAGATTTCATTCTGTGTAATTAATGCCGTTATTCCTCTCTTTTACAATACCACCCTGTTCTTTTCGCTCCTGCCAGGGCCATCGCCCTTCAATCTCTACCACAAGTGCCCAGCTGAGGAAAGTTCTGATAACGACAAGAAGACCAAGAGATATGATGCTCTCAATGGTCTGTTCAAGTGCCACTGTCCTGATAACATCAGCAGCAACCAGAATTTCCAGTCCTAAGAGAAGTGATTTTCCAAGACCCTGTTTATATTTAGTGTATCGCAGAGCCGGATCTGATTTTACGATGAAAGAGGACCACAGATACCGACAAGTCCCATATGCAACTGCACCAAGGATGATGATGACTGCAAGGATCTCAATAATTTGGGATGCAGCCTCTATTCCTGCAATGACTATGAGATTCATTGTATCAGACACAGATATCACTTCGTATTCCTGATTTATTATGAGAAATAAAGGATTTTAGTAACTTTTTCATGAATATAGTATGATTCCGTGCATAAAAATACAATGCACTATCCTAAATTGGAGTACTATAGGGGAACGTTTTTTTAATTGGTTAATCGTGCTGACAGGTACATTTGATGGTATGGATAGAGTGAGGGGGAAAATATTAGATATTAAAAACTAATACTCTCCCATGAAGGGAAGAAAAAATAGCTGGTTTCTTGCAATAATTTTTATTCTGATTACCGTACTTATTTCCGGATGTGTTGCGGGACCACAACAGACTGATATACCAAAAGGAGAGATGAACCAGGTGTTTAACAACCAAATCCCGTATGAACCTGTTAATGTTGTTTTAAAAATTCCAGACCAGACACTGCCATATCCATATGAAACACTGGTAAATCTAAAGGAGGTTCAATCCGCACTCTCTATTTCATCTGAAGCGATAGTTAAAGTATCCGAAAATGGGTTTACTGTTATAAAAAACCCGTTTTATCTCCATGAACAGGATATTATTGCCCCTTATAAAACCCTTAAAAATTCTGGAGTTCCCATCTTTGTCACATCAGATAGTCTTTTACACCTCTATCATATTCAGTTTGATAAGACACTTCGTGATCTAGAAGAACGTGAACTCTATGACCAGATATGGTTACTAAGCAGTGGTCTTCTCAGCGGGAGTCTCTCTGATTATGAGAATAATCAGGGAGAAGTACGAGAAGCTGCACGGAGAAATATTGCATTCCTTTCTATTGGTCTTGAAATGCTCAAACCAGATTCAGATCAAATTGCTATGGGGGATACAGTATCTGACCCTCTCTCATTTGAGGGGGATGACGCTGCTTTAGGATTATTCACACAAGAAGATGCAAAACAATATGTGTATGATATCCCGGCTATTGTTCTGGATGATGTCAATGCTGAGATATCACGTATCAGGAGTCATAATGGCTACTCTGATTCACCGGTATTTCATTATCCTGAAGATTATTCCCAATATGTCCCCAGGGGTCATTATACGCAGTCTGAGAAGCTGAAGAACTACTTTACAGCGATGATGTGGTATGGAAGAATGAGTTTTCTTCTCAAGGGAGGAGATGATGGGTTGGTGACAAACGCTGATGCCAGGATTCAGACTTATGGAGCTTCCCTGATATCAGAGATACTGAATAAAGATCCAACTTTAATGAACCGATGGGATCGCATCTACAACGTGACATCATTTTTTGTAGGAACATCAGATGATCTTGGACCATATGAATATCTTGCTGCAATAGATGCCGTTTTTAACGATTCTTTTCATCCGGATCAGTTAAATGAGCAACAATATTCTGATATGAAAATCAAATTAGCTGAGTTCCCCTCCCCCCGAATTTATGGAGGAACTGGTGATTGCGCTATTGATCCTCCCTTTACCAAAGAAGACGCAGATAGTTGTCTTGAAGCGACAAAGGGATTTAGATTGATGGGGCAGAGATTTATACCTGATTCCTATTTCTTCTCACAACTAACCGGACCTTACACCGGGTTTTTTACCGGTACTGGTTCTCCATTTACCCGTGTTGGCACTATCAGGGGATTTCCCCTGGGCCTTGATGTAATGGCACTTCTTGGATCTTCCCGTGCTACAGATCTCATATCAGGGTCAAAGAATGCAGCATATGAACGATATCAGGAACAATGTAATATGCTTTCAGGTGAGATTAATTCATTTAGCCAGGCAGAGTGGCAGAAAAACCTCTACTGGAGTTGGTTGTATTCTCTAATTCCACTGCTGGAGAAACCACAAGCCGGGTATCCTGCTTTTATGCAGAATGATGCATGGCTCGATAAGAGTATATCTACAGCACTTGCATCATGGACTGAACTTCGCCATGACACTATTCTCTATGCCAAGCAGAGTTACACGATGCGATGCACAGCAGTAGCACCATCCATCGAGGAACCAAAACCAGTTGTGGGATATGTTGAACCAAATCCTGAATTGTATAATCGTTTATATTATCTGACAAAGATGACTCGAACTGGTCTTGCATCGCTGGATGTGCTGGATGATGCTGCACAGGAACGGTTGATACATCTTGAAGAGATCCTGTTGCACCTCGTTGATATATCAACCCGTGAACTTGCAAATTCGACACTTTCTTCAGAGGATTATGACTTTATTAATGCATTTGGAGATACTATTGAGAGTGTTGTAGGAGATGTAGACGAAAAGACAAAGTGGACTACCATTGTTGCTGATGTACATACTGATGGGAATTCTCTTCAGGTTCTTGAGGAAGGAGTCGGATATGTTGATCTGATTGTGGTAGCATACCCTGTTCCTGATGGCAGGACTATTGTTGGTGCCGGACCGGTCATGAGCTATTATGAATTTAAACAGCCAATGGCTGATCGTCTCACAGATGAGGCATGGCGTGAAATGCTTGCAGATACACAGGTTAAAAGCCCTTGGTGGACTGCCTCTTTCACAGCATAATTTTTTCCAGCTTCCTGATGATGGGATGAAATATTTTCTATGAACTCCTGAAGACACTGAAATAGCTAAAAAACAAGAAGAATACCTCAAAAAAAATTACATTCTGGGTGGTACCACTTCTCTGCATATGAGAACCGGGGGTATGTACGGAATGCATATGATTGCAGAGGAATGTCCACGAAAGGATGAAAAAAAAATATTTCATCAATTTTTAAGTTCATTCATAATATCAGCGTATTGTAAAACCCTGATACCGATAGCGGTCATATCAATGATATTTGCATGATGAATATCCTCATTTTTAGCTGTAATTGCATCCTCAATCAGAATTGTATGATAATTATAAGCAAATGCATCAAATGCTGTTGCTCTGATACAATTCGGAGTCTGAATTCCGGTGATATAGATAGTATCGATAGCGAGTGATCGAAGGAGAAGATCAAGTTCCGTATGAATAAAAGCACTCATTCTTGTTTTCCTGATGATATATTCATCAGGAAGAGGGCAGAGATCATCTATCACGCACGCTCCATGCGTCCCTTCGACTGCAAACGGTGTCGTTGCAAAGAGCTCCCTTCGTGATATCTCGACATCAGATCCATCCCGTCGGTGGATTCTCTGGATGTGAAAAATGGGAAGAGAGTGTGCCCGGAAAATATCGAGAACAGATTTCACGGTTGGAATGATGTTTTGTGCTCCAGGTATCGGCAGGGGAGCATCGTCACAGATAAAATCGTTCTGCATATCGATAATCAACAGACAGGGTGTAGACATAATTATCACTTGGAATTTTAGTATCATAAAGATCTCTCTCCTCTTTTGCATCAAACACTATCAGGATTGATAATTGCATAGAAATATCAGAACAACAACAGGCTATGTGACTTACGCTAAAGTCTTTTAACCTAAAAGATGGTATCAATCTGAATTAGAACCAGGATTTATAAACTGATTTTACCGTTATATGAATTCATATGCAGAACACTTTTTTCAATAACTTGATTTATACCCATACCACAAATATCTAATCAGAAAGGAATATGATGAAGTTTTCTTGATATCATAGCATAATCACGTATCTGTGATTGTACAACGTAGTGCAGGAATGAGAGATATACAAGCAGGAACGAATAATGATGCCTGATAAAGATAATACTACAATAAGAATGAATGGGCGCTTGTTTGTATAACTCTGTAAAATACAAGTAACTGATACATTGATATGAATGAATTACCTTCAGACATTCGAATAGACACTGCAATATATTGGATGTGTACAGCCAGAACAACCGGCGAACTTGGTACAATCATTGCAAAAGAGACAATTCAATATTCCATGTTTGAACTTTCGATTATTGGAGGAAATATGAAACGTGAAATAGACAAATTACCTCTTCCGTACCGGGAAAAAATACGACCCTACTTTGATATCCAGATTTTTGGTATGTATCACCGGCTTCTTAGCATGTACCGATCAGGGGTATTTAACAGGATGAATGAGCCAATTACAGATATAGATACTTTTACCCGGTACTGTTCAATGTTAAAGACCGGGTGCTACAGTAATGAGGATGCATCAGGTACAGACTTTTTTTTGGGAAATCCTATAAACACCCTTTTTTATTATCTTATGAGTGGATTTGCCATGTTTGTCCTTCAAGAACCAGGTCATCCTGTTGGAACACCGTTTCCCGGAGGATTTATCGTAGAAAAACGAAAAAATGAGTTTTTCTGTCCTATTAGGGACAAAGAAGAAGATATATTATTTTCCATCTGCAATTTCTGCCCTGCAAAACAGATGGAAGGTGTATAACCTGATTGTGAAGTTCATAATGATACGAGAGATAAATATATGATGCATTGGTGCAACTCTTTTTTAACCGCATTATAAAATATGTTTGTTCCTTACATTTCAGTGATGTACCCAATTTTCGTCATGCTGATTTCTACCAATTTCTTAAAAAAGGCCTGGTACGAGATATAAAAAAAGGTAACTGATTCAACCTGTAATGTATCTGCAGTAAATACGATAGTAACTGATAATTGAAATGTTTCATGAGTGAAAATCATTAGGTCTGATTTTCAACCCTTAAATTGTTACCATTCAGAGATGGTATGAGTATTGCCATCGTCTCAGTTCTTCTTTTCTTTCCTGATAGTCTGGCATGATACCTTTTAGTTCATACCAAAATGCTTTCGAGTGATTATGATGGATGATATGGCAGACTTCATGTGCTGCTACATATTCAATCAGTCGAATCGGTGCCATCATAAGAGAGATGTTACACATTATTTCATGTTTTTTGATATTATAGGATCCCCATTTTCTGGTGACCAGGTTATAGCGGAGTGCAGGCATGGATAGTTGAAGTTTCTTTGTATATAATTTGACCAAATCGGGAAGAGTCTTTTCAGCCTGCTCCTGGTACCAGGTGAGAAGAAATTGCTTCACAGACAAATCATTCATATCAGAAGGGATTTCTTGTGGTATTCTAACGATAAGTTGATTCCCCTGAATCACTACCCCTGCATTAAAACCCGTTTTTTCACTATGCAACAAATATTCTGTTCCCAGGTAATGAAAGGTCTCACCCTGGCAATAGGTTCTCTCTGGAACAACTGGTATTGTCTCAAAATATGATTGTTTTTTACGGATCCAGTCATATTTGAGATGAATGAACTTTTCAATTCTCTCTATGTCATAGGTTACCGGAGTATTGACAATCAGCCGTGTATCTGGATGTATCTGCAGTGAAAAAATCTTTTTTTTGGCACTGGTTAGTATGGAATAAGGCAACGGAATTCCCTGGACCATACAGAGGATACGATATGGAGCATCTGGATTCGCCAATAATTCAGGTTTTGTTTTGTATGATTCATTCAGATATGTTCTTGATTGTACAATCCATTCTCTCTGTTTTTTTATAAAAGCCTGGATATCTCTTGAATGATACTTTTTTGGTGTCCTGACCTGGATTTTTCCTGAATTTTGAAGAATCAGTGAGATATGTTCACGACCCTTTACCCTGATGATGGAATAAGTTGAATCGGTATTAAGAGGTCTGGTTGTATCCGTGCATGGATGAATTTGTGAAGATGAGATGTCAGTATGAGAGGTCTGGCCCGTTTTGGTTCCCAGAGGAAGAAGAGATTCGTATTGTGATACATTTGCCTGTACAAATTCTCTGATCTCAGTGCGAGTACTAAAATGGGGGGCAAATACAATGCATGTTCCTTCCTTTGTCAGGATAAAACGGAATACATCTAAGAGATCTATCCTGAAGATCCAATACTGAAGAGATTTGCCGCCTGGTATCTCTATGGTATCTATCTCTTCCTTCTCGTTCCTGATGTTTTTTTTGGTATAGGAGATGGTATCGATGATCCACCGGGTGTTCTCAACAATAAAATCCTGAACTTCTCGCAGATGATAGTCTGTTGGAACAAGTGCCTGAATAATTCCCTGAGATTCGGTAAGGGCTATCGTTTTCCTCCTGGGATTCTGGATGATGGTATATGTAATGGGTTTTCCATGTAATCCAAAGAGAACATTATAGGGAAGGGATGTATCATAGGGAATAATTGGTTCTGCATGTAATTTCGCGTTTGAATCCTGAATTACCTGCATTTGTGTTTCTTTAATCCATGCACCCATTGATATCAGGTACTTCTCAATATCTTTCTTTTGTATGTGGGGAGGGACACGAACTTCTGTGGAACTGTCAGGTAAGATAAAGATCCCCACCCGTTTTCGATTGGGATTGATTCGGATCTGATACCATAAATCCATATCATCCACAAGTAGGTGGTGCAACCCGGGTTCAATGTTCATGTAAATGTTCCATAAAGATTTGTCGTCATATTATTGTAATTTCTGTTTTAAAGATCAGATTTTAAATTTTCTTCTCCCGCTACATCATGTGCGAAAAAACCAGTGGAAAAATTTGTATTGTACCAGAAATATGGTGCATCAATCTCCCTGTTGATATCCAAAGACCTCCCTTTTCATTACTGATACCAGCTGATATTTTTCCGGGTTCGATGTATTGTACGATTCTTATTCTGGTTCTTTGTTCCCTCTTTAGTCAGACGTGTATATCTGATTCATGTGCAGATCTCTCATATACCGAAGGGATCTCACCTGATGCATACGCTCCTGACTGGTCTGTCCTTTATACGACTGCAGAACATCTCTCTCTTAATAATCCAAATCGATGGATGATTCTTGGTGAACAGGAGATGCAGGCAGGTAACTATATCCGCGCAGAACAGGTATACCGGGGAGGATTGAATGTATCGAAAAAAGACTCTAATCTCTTACATGCTCTTGGGCTTTCTCTGATATACCAGGATAGATATACTGATGCAATTGAGCCTATTACAGAGGCAATTGTAGAAAAAAAACACGCATCCCCATTTTATCTGAATCTTGGAACTGCATATGCACTTAGAGAAAATTATACTGCTGCCATTGAAAATTATCAGAAAGCGGTTCTATTTTCCCCACTTTATTTACTTGCCTGGGAGAATCTTGGTCTTGCCTATCTTAAGAATCACGAAGGAAAAGAGGCTATAGAGGCATATATCACATCATTGACCATCAATCCGGATAATCCGGTCACCTGGATTAACCTTGGGCATGCCCTCTCTCTGAAACGCCATTATCATGAGGCAGAGTCAGCCTTTGTTTATGCACTAACGCTTCATCCTGCAGAGGCAGATCGTATTGAAGCAGAAGATGCACTATGCAATATTACGCAGAAATTATTGCATGAATCACGAGCCCTTGATTGCACCTCTGCAGATAGAATTAGTCAGGCACAAAATAATTTTGGAAAGATACATCCACCGGTTATCTATCCAACTATAATCCCTCTAAATGACCCTGCAAAGCCTGCAGAGATACCGGTGAGAATTCAGTTTGGTATGGGTGGATCGTTAAAAACGGTGTCGGTAACGGTTAATCAATCACTCTTTTTAGGAGCTAAGGCAGCGTATAAAGGAGTTCTCTATAACATTGACCCTCCCGAGTATTCTCGTGACATTAAAAGCAGATTCTATGAGTCTTTCATCAATGAACCGTATCACCAGTCACTCATTACATCAATACATGATTCATTGCAGATGATTCAGGTGCAGGATAATAATATAACGTCATTTTTAGAGATAGCAGCCGTTTTTACACGATCTCTTGAGACATATGCTTCTTTTACTGAGGTTAGGTATCCCTCTGAGAGTATTGTTTCTCATGCAGGTGATTGTGATGATAAAAGCATCCTTCTTGCAGCAATTCTTCTGCACCACGGCTATGATGTTGCTATCTTTGAATTTCCCGGGCATGTAGCTGTTGGTGTAAAAGAAACAGGTCCGATATACCGGGATAGTGGCTATATGATAATTGAGATGACAGAAGATTTGCCGTTAGGGACAATGCGACCTGAATATGAAAATCAACCAATGCTCGTAATACCAGTTTCATCCTTTTATCTGAAGAAAGAATGAAATATTTCTGGTATTTTATATTCCGGATTTTTGATACAATATCAATGTTGGTATAAGAAAATAACAGGAAATATGATTATTCGGCAATAATGAAAATCTCGTCTTGTTCATCTTCTAAAAAGAGAGGATTAGATGACTGATATTCCTAATGTAATACTAACACCTTCAATATTCCAGTCCCGGTCCAATTGCCAGAGTTGTTCAACCTGACGTTGTGTATGCATACTATGAATCACCATTTCTTTTGCTCTGACTTCCTGACTGATGAACTCCTGCCAGGTCTTGTCTATGAGGTTGTACACCCTGCTTTCTGATATAACGGCATCAACGGTGATGTAATCTTCTACATTGAGATCCAGTTGTTTTCTCATATCCTGGAGTCTGCGTATTATCTCACGTGTATATCCCTCTGCTTCGATATCAGGAGTGAGTTCTACATCCACATACACCATTGCATCAGGCATATCAGCCCCATAAAAACCAGAGGGGAGCAGATCTTCAAACTGGACATGTTCTGTGGTGATAACAAAGGATGAATCACCTTCTGTCAGGGTCGCTTCTCCCTCCTTGGTAAGTATCTTTCTGAGTGCAGGCCCATCTGCTGATTCTATTAGTTTTTTCACAAGAGGTCCGTTGCGACCGAATCCGGGTCCGATAACCTTCATAACAGGAGCTGCAGTGCAGCTTATCCTATCCCAGCAACCTCTGATAACTGTTATGATACGTGCATTTGCCCGTGAACAGCACAGGGCATTAAGTTCTATGATGGCTTTTTCTGTGAGGTCAGTCTGACAGAGAACGATAACCTCACGTACCGGCCAACGTAATTTTCTCTTTCCTGCCTGTCGTGCATTTGAAACAGCTTCATCAAAAGCTCGTACAACATCCATCTTCTGCTCAAGCTCAGAATCTATTAGCCGTGCATTCCCTTCAATCCAGGGTTGCATATGAATCGAAACAGGATCGTTTCTGAGTCGTACATTCTGATACATTGCCTCTGCAAGATGAGGTGTGAATGGTGCCAACAGCCGGTTGAGTATACGCTGACAATAATACATCGTCTCATAGGCATACTGTTTTTCAGGAGCATCATCTTCAAGCCACATCCGGGGACGGACAATCTGCACATACCAGCGGGATAAGTCTTCTAGAATAAAGTTTAGAATCCCTCGTGTCACTTTATGCATCTGGTATTCCTGCAGATCTGCTGTAACCTGCCTTGCAAGAGTGTTTATACGGGAAAGTATCCAGCGATCTTCGACTGGCATCTCTCTAACAGATCTGATAATATATGTCTCATCCCATTTTTCATCTTCTGCACCAGCCGGGACAAAGTCATCCATTATCATGTAGGGAAGAGGGAACCGGTACACATTCCAGAGAATATTTATGGAACGTGAAACTGTCAGAACATTTTCCCAGTTAAATTTGAGATCCTCCCAGGGGGCATTTGAAGAGAGGATATACAGGCGAAGCACATCAACACCAAACTTCTCAATAACCTCTTCAGGAGAGACAACATTTCCAAGACTCTTACTCATCTTCCTGCCTTCATGATCAAGGGCGAATCCATGCATCAGAACCTGCTTATAGGGAGAGCGGTTAAACGCAATGGTGGAGGCACCTAACTGGGAATAGAACCAGCCTCTTGTCTGATCCTGACCTTCAGTGATGAAATCGGCAGGCCACATCTTTTCAAATGCTTCTTTTTCCCGTGGAAATCCCAGGGTTGCCCAGGATGCCATAGCTGAATCAAACCAGACATCAAAGATATCAGAAACACGATGCATCGTTTCGCCACAGGTGCAGGGAAATGAGATCTCATCCACATAGGGGCGGTGAGGGTCAGAGAGATTCGTTCCCGCCCTCTCATTGAGCTCAGCCATTGTTCCAAAGACTATTCGTTCCCCACAGGCAGCACATTGCCAGACTGGTATCGGTATTCCCCAGTACCGTTGGCGTGAGATACACCAGTCGCGGGCACCTTGTACAAAATCATAAAAACGTGCACTACCAGCCCAGTCAGGATACCATTTGGTCTCCCGTATTCCGGTAAGCATCTGTTCTTTAATTTTTGGGATAGCTAGGAACCATTGTTCTGTTGCCCGGTAAATAATCGGATTCTTACATCGCCAACAGTGACCATACCGATGGACAATTTTCTTCTTTGCAAGGAGATGATGAGAAAGAGCATCAATAACTGCATCGTTTGCATCCCTGACAAACATCCCTGCAAATGAACCTGCCATTTCATTGAATAACCCATCTCCTTCAACCGGGCAGAAGGCCTCAAGGCCTTCCTTCTGACCTAACAAAAAGTCATCCCATCCATGGCCGGGAGCTATATGTACCATTCCGGTATTATCCATCTCGACAAAATCTGCTGTTACAACCCGGTGAGATACTTCTGCCTGATGGGGAACCATATGGGATAAGGGGGAAGAATACCCGGTACCTGCAAGATCTGCACCGGTACAGGTTGAAAGAACAGTATAATCAGAATACCTGCCTTTCTTAAGGACATCCTCTACAAGATTTTCTGCGATCCAGAGAATTTCTTCTGTTTCATCTTTTTCTGCCCTGACACGGGCATAGGAAAATGAGGCATCGACTGCAACGCCCATATTCGCAGGAAGTGTCCAGGGAGTAGTGGTCCATATCACCAGATATTCATTATCTTTTCCGGTAATCGGAAATTTCACATAGATAGATGGATCTTCCTCATCCCAGTATTCCACTTCAGAATCTGCAATAGCAGTTTCACACCTGGGACACCAGTTAACTACCCTGAATCCTTTCTCAAGCAGTGACTTTTCTTCAGCCTTCTTTAAAACCCACCAGGCTGCTTCAATGTAGTTAGGATTGATGGTCTGATACGGATCATCAAAATCCATCCATACACCAAGGTTCTTAAACTGAGAACTCATGATGTCTTTATGCGTTAGAGCGAAATCCTTACATTTTTCAATAAATGCTGCAATTCCAAATGTCTCAATATCTTTCTTATTTTTAAACCCTAACTCACTCTCGACACGCACTTCAATGGGAAGACCATGCATATCATATCCGGCACGATCAATCACATTACATCCACGCATCCGGTGGTATCTGAGAATGCTGTCCTTGAGAATTTTATTCCAGGCAGTACCAAGATGGATATGACCTGTGGTATATGGCGGTCCGTCTACATAAAAAAAGGTTTTTCCTTTTTTCTTCTGCTCTTTTACCTGCCGGTAGATATCCTCAGTTGTCCAGAATGCTCTGACTGTGGATTCTACCTCATTGGCAACAAAACTACTGGTGACCTCTTTCACCTTAAATCCCTCAGAATGTGGTATGTAATTTTATTTGTACACAGATAGTAGTAGCTGCATACCTGGAGTTTTCCCTGGCTGCTTTTCCTTTCATAGTCAGTACCAAAAAGTGTTCAGGTAAATTTTAGGGTAATAATTCGGTAGGTTAGCCGTCCTGCTTATACTAACTGCATACCTACCAGGATATTATTTAACAATACTGAAACATTTTATAATACTATTCTGACCATTTTGATGTATCAGATATCATAAATCGTCCAGATATATTCTTAATAATGAATAGAGATGGATATGATTGTACAGAACGTTAAAGCACACGTTAAGATGAAAGCAGGAAAGAGAGCAGGTATGAAAAAAGGACACGGTGGTGTGAGATATCTAATAAAAAGTAAATGTTACTTTTTTCCTACCGTAGCCATGTATAACACAAATTCGTCTATTTCGTCTATCCCTATTGCTTCATTTATATCATCATCATAAAAAGAACCAACAGCACAGACTCCACAATTGATGGCTTCTCCTGCAAGATACAGATTCTGGCAGATATGCCCGGCATCAAGAAACAGATATCGCCATCCACGTTCACCAAAGAGCCAGAGTACTCGTGCAGGACAGGCAACCCAGATGAAGGTTACCGCAGATTTTCTGACCATATCAGGTTTTCTTAATGATTTAGCCACATCATCAGGATCACCTTTTGTACAATCTTCTAAAACAATTGCATGATCCAGTGGGAGGTACCGGTATATTCCGGGTTTTATTCCTTCAACCCGGTTAATCAGAAGATATGTCTCAAAAGCCTGGCATGCTCCTGCAGAAGGAACATACCGGTACTCCATTTTACCTGTAATCTGACGAATTCCCTGTGTATAATGCAGAAGAATTGATAATTCTGCCAGAGAAAGAGGTTTATCTGAATATGCCCGTACTGATTCTCTCTCGTCAAATATCTTTTTCAGATTTACTTGTGGAAATGTATCTTTGCTCACTTCAGGAAGAATAATAATCTGCTGGACCGGCATGCATACTTTTTTCTCTATGGGTTCGGGAAGACCTGCCTCTCTTCCTGAACTTGCTGATTTCGTTGATGTATCACGAAGAAATGTTATGCCAGGTGTAATCGGTGTATCAATGTCCATGGTATTGAAATAAATCACCTTATTATATAAGTATTGGGATAATCGTTTTGTGAAAGTAAAAGAGTCTAAATCCTTTTAATTATTGAATTAGAATAGAAATACAGAGCATTTATAAAAAGAGTCTGTAAAACTTGTAACCTTTTAGTGCCGGCAGTAACAAGAAGGTATCATCATATTAACCGCAATTATCCAGTTTTTTGGAAATTACAATTTATTATAACATGTACTTTTTTGAATAATATCCCGGGAAGAGTATATTGTTAGTACTATCTCTATTCCTGATACTATTGCATGAATAGACTCAGGAAATGATTGTGATTAGAGAAAAGACAGCACTTTGAAATTTTATGAAAAGATCTTCAATAATTCATACACAAGAATAAACAGTTTTTCTGCAGACATCATACCTAATATCAGTCTTTAAAGAAGAACACGGATCTAAAAAAGAGAACAATACATGCGAGTCGGAGGAGTAAGCCCCCTTCTGTTCATTGCAGCATTCAGCTAACGCGCCGTACCCGGACAGGTATCGGGCTAACCATATTGCCCTGTTCCGGCTTGCACCCGCAGGGATTCACCGTTCCATCGAATCCTGTCCATCACCGCTCAGCGGGTTAACTCATGTATAACATTTCTCGCCCAAAGGCTCAGCCGCTTCATTACTCAGGATAGGCCGTGTCGTTTCTGTGCCATTGCCGTGACTCTCGCCACCCGGGATTGCCCCCGGCTGCGAACCCGATTGGTGGGGGGACTTTCCTCAGCCACCAGAATTAATCTGGCTACCGTCAGCTGCACTCTCCCTCTCGCAGGAATATAATGGCATGAGAGAGTGATAAAGATAAGCATAGCCTGGGATTTTATCAGACATAATTGTGGGGATGAATAGTGAATGGGATAGGCATATTGTAACAATGTTGCTGCAATAGATATGTAGTCTTAGTCATGTAGCAACAGGAGTTCTCTCTTCTAAATTCCTGATGATGAGTACGGCTCCAAGATAATCACTGGTCATGGACTGAATCGGGAGTGCCCAGATGACAAAAGGTCTCTTCTGACCGCTGTTAAGGGTTGTCATGAAGAGATGTTTTTCTGCTCCCGTGGTTAACATTGAACGCATTATCTGTAAAAAATTAGGTTCGGCAATAAATTCTTCTGTTTTGAAATCCTGTGGTTTGAAAACAGGAACGATTGTTTGATAGTGCAGAGTCGTTCCGTTTGTATTGAGCATATTTTCTGCAATCTGATTGAGGTACAGTATTCGTCCATTAATATCAACTATAACCATACCAAATCCCATCTGTTCAATATTGCTGATATCATCAACACGATCTGTTTTCCAGGTACTCGTACATTTAAACGTGTTAAGAGCTATCTGAATGGTGGAATGGAGTGTTGCACTTGTTATGGGTTTAATGATGAAACCGAATGGTTCTGCTATCTTTGATCGGTTGAGAATATCTTCACTCATATTTCCTGTGACAAATACAATCGGAACATGCATCAGGTGATAACAGTATTGTGCTGCCTCAATACCGTCCAGCTTGCCATCCAGCATAATGTCCATAAGAATCAGATCAACCGGTTGTGTAAGTACTGCTTTTATTGCTTCGGTCCCGGATCGTGCATGCTTGACAACCTGATAGTGTAGTCGTTGTAAAAGAAGAATTGTAACTTCTGCAATAATAGGGTCATCCTCAACAAGAATGATGCGTTCACGTTTTTCACCATTACCATTCATATTTTATTCCTCCCCCTATATTCAGGAAATATCAGATGTTTCAATACAGTGCTGCATAAAATTCATAGATAATATATTTGTATGTAATCTATCAGACATGAAAATATAGGTTTTAGTCTCTTCTTTATTGGTATGCATCGCTTCTTTTTCTCTTATACTATCTGTTATCTGTTTATTAACTTGTAGAATCTTTTTGTTGTACTATGTAAGAGTATGAGAACGTTGGGAACAAGATGATGTAAATACTGATAATTTGAGACGATAGAGCTCTGATATTGACAACGCATAGAAGATTGCACTTTGTTCTCAACTCTTTTTTAAGAAATGCATAAAGTGGTCATTCTTCTTAAACATTAGTTTTACCATTTCCATGGTATAGATGTGCCGTGCACTATATTACATGGGAGAAAGAGTAGATACCTATGCAGCTTGTATCAGAAGAAGATGGGGCACTCGCGGTCTCGTATGCGAGAAATACCCTTATTAAACATATCTGCAATACAATAACTGAATCGATTACATTGCCGCGCTCTTTTCTGGAAAAAAAAGGAGTATTTGTGACCCTGACAAAAGCAGGAGCACTCAGAGGATGTATTGGATATCCTCTGCCTGATATGCCACTTGGTTCTGCCATTCATGATGCAGCTTTATCAGCAGCACTACAAGATCCACGGTTCCCTCCGGTCAGGTGCGATGAACTTCCTCTTATTCACATAGATATAACGATTCTGACTGTTCCTCAGATATGTACCGTTTCTCCGGTAGAACGCCCTTCTGCTGTTAAGGTCGGTACTCATGGGCTTATTATCAGGGGATACAATAGATCCGGGTTATTACTCCCCCAGGTTCCTGTTGAGTGGGGATGGGATACGATGACATTTCTGAATCAGACCTGCATAAAAGCGGGTCTCCCTGAGAAGAGTTGGATAGATCCCTCAGTGGAACTCTTAACCTTTGAAGGACAGATTTTTACAGAATAATAGATATGGCTTTTCAGTTTGAAATTTTACAAAAAGATATTGCCGGAAGGATTGGCAGGCTCACAGATGGGAAAAAGACCGTTCTTACTCCTGCGATTCTTCCTGTTATTAATCCGCATGTACCGCTAATAACTCCCCATACTCTTCAGGAGATGGGTATTCAGGCACTCATCACAAATGCTTATATTATCTCAAAGAGTAAAGAATTTCGTGAGCCTGCATTAGAGCAGGGTCTGCATCAGCTCTATCAGTTTGATGGGGTTATTATGACTGACTCAGGTTCATTTCAGCTATCAGTCTATGGAGAAGTTGATATATCAAATGCACAAACCCTGAAGTTTCAGCAGGATATCGGGAGTGATATCATCGTCCCACTTGACATTCCGACTTCACCTGACTGTGGAAGACGACGAGCAGAAGAGGAACTTTCAATAACACTAAAACGACTAGAGGAAGCAAAAACACTCGTTGATGAGAGTAGATACACGCTTGCAGGGCCTGTACAGGGAGGTTCATTTCTAGATCTGAGAGAAGAAGCAGCAAAAGCAGTCTCTGAATTAGGTTTTTCGTTCTGTCCCTTCGGTGCTGTTGTCCCGCTGATGGAGAGTTACCGGTACCGGGAACTGGTTGATGTTGTCATGGCAGCAAAACGGGGTATATCACCGTCAGCCTGTGTTCATCTCTTTGGTGCAGGGCATCCGGTAATGTTTGCACTTGCGGTTGCGATGGGATGTGATCTTTTTGACTCTGCAGCATACGCTCTCTATGCCAAGGATGGAAGATATATGACAACACACGGGAGTCATAAAATTGACGAACTCTCTTATCTTCCCTGTGCATGTGAGGTCTGTCGGACCCACACTGCGCGTGAATTACAAGATTCTCCTGAAAAAGAACGCCTTTTAGCTCTCCATAATCTGTATGTAACTCTGGCTGAGATAGCCCGTATCAGACAGGCCATCATCGATGGTGTTCTCTTTGAACTTGTAGATGAACGATGCCGGAGTCACCCCTCTCTTCTATCCGGGTACCGGCGTCTGCTTGATTATGCAGAAGAACTGGTGCCAGAGGATCGGGTATCAAAACGCCGGTTCTTTTATCGGGGTGATGAGAGTTGCAAACGGACTGAAGTTATCAGATATCATCAGATGATACCCCGGTTCAGTGCCGGATCCACCATCCTGATATCATTTGATCGGGAAATGAGTAATCAGTATGAGACCGTTTTCTTTTTTAAGCCCCCCTTTGGTCCATATCCTCCGGAGTTGAAAGAGACATTTCCAATTGGTCAGAGTGAACTTCCCTCCTGGGATGAAGAGATGGTTACAACCGGTTGTAAAGGAATATTACAATTGATAAAGGCATATCCACAGAGCACTGTCACAGTTCAGTGTTCAAAACGCTGGAGTTCTCTTGTGCAAAAAGAACTTCCTTCTGTCGGAGTAGTAGATGAAACGATATGAGATAGTACACCGGGATGGAAATGCCCGGACCGGACGCTATACAACATCTGGCGGAGAGGAGTTCCTTCTCCCTGGAGCATATGAAACAGAGGAGATTTTTCCTTTTCTTGCCAGAGAGGAGTATACCAACATTCCCCCTATTGAAGATGCTTCATTTGTCCATCAGTTTGCATGGTCTGACCATGAAGACCTGGTGATGGTTCATCCTCAACTGGTATGTAAGGTCAGTTCAGGAGATACAGTAGTGACTCCGAACTGGCATACACTCATCAGCAATCCCCGCCGGTTATTACAATACTTATTGCCCTTGAAAACAGCAATAGTGCCTGATACTGCGTGGTACCTGCCAGCAGCTGCTCTGCCACAGAACGCTGCCATTCTCGTCTCTGCAGGATATGATCTCTTTGATTATACCGCGGTTGACCTGATGACTGCAAGAAAGCAGTTCTGTCTTCCTGAAGGGATTCTCCCTGCGAACCAGGCGTTTGAGCAGGATCTTTGTAGATGTTTTGGATGCGTCAATCAGGATCTTAAAGCCCATAACCGTGAGGCCCTGAGAAAAGAACTGGCTCTTATCCGGTACCGGATAACAAAGGGAACTTTTCCTGAACTGCTTGAGATGCGGTGTAGAATTGTTCCGTCATATGTCAGTATAATGCGTCTTTTAGCAGCAGAGCCTTATACCGAACTTGCAACACCCGTTGTTCGAACAACACCACTGCTCGCAACCAGTACCGATACCTTACGACGGATAGAAATTCAACGATACATGAAACGGGTTATCAGCCGGTATGAACCACCGGTAGCTGACGTGGCGGTGTTCCTACCCTGTTCTGCTAAAAAACCTTATTCCCTTTCACAGAGTCATCAGAAATTCACCCAGGCCATACATCAGAGAGCTCATGAACTCATTGTGACTTCACCATTAGGTCTTGTGCCACGGGAGATAGAGATCATGTATCCGGCGGCACACTATGATGTGCCGGTAACCGGGTACTGGGATCACGAAGAACGCCATATTATTCAGGATGTCATATACCAGTATCTTCTTGCTCATCCCTATAAGAGAATTATCTCTCATCTTGATGGGGATGCCCATATCATCGTCAAAAATGCTGCTGCTGCTGCAGGAAAAGAAATTGAGAGTACCTGTACTCGTCATCCAACGAATCCTGATGATTTAATGGCTCTCAGTCAGGCATTATCAGGAGAACGCAAGGTAAAACGGGGTACTATACAGGGTATGATTTCATATCAATTTGGTTATGTCCCTGACCTGGCAGGTCTCGTTCTGAAAGGGAGATATAAAAAACAGGTTATTGTACAGAACCGACGTCAGATGTTCAGCATCGATCCCGGCACCGGATTTTTACGACCGACCTTTGATGGATGGAGGTTACTACCGACTGGATATCGTGTATACATTGATGATTTCATTCCTCAGGGCGACATTCTTGCTCCTGGTGTTATCGAGGCAGATCCCGCTATCAGACCTGGAGATGAAGTGCTGGTAATTGGTGATAAAGCCTTGGCAACAGGCCGCGCAGTTATGGGGGCAGATGAGATGGTGCGATCACAGCGCGGAATAGCGGTCAGGGTACGCAAAGTAAAGAAGCTGTAACACCCAATAATATAGAGAATTACTACTTTTTTTGGAAGTGAACTCGTGTATACAATCACAAAAAGTAAAGAGATAGCCAATAACATAGTCGAAATCTGGGTGGATGCACCGCATGTTGCAGAACATGCACAGGCCGGTCAGTTCGTCATTATCCGCCTGGACGAGACCGGGGAACGAATCCCCCTCACTATTTCAGCTGTTTCACAATCAACCATTCGAATCATCTTTATGGCTGTTGGAAAGACTACCCATGCTCTTGCGAGAAAAGTAGTAGGAGAGACTATTGCTGATATTGCAGGACCACTTGGCAAACCAAGTGAAATTGAAAAATACGGAACCTGTGTTCTGGTTGGGGGTGGTGCGGGTATTGCATCACTACCGTTTATTGCAAAGTCCTTAAAAATAGCTGGAAACGAAGTAATCGGGATTATTGGAGCAAGGAATTCAGGACTGCTCATATTAGAAGATGAGATGCAATCAATCTGTGATGAACTGTTTATTACCACTGACGACGGGTCAAAAGGGGTTCATGGATATGCTGCAGATGTCCTCAAAAATCTGAATGCAACAAAAAAACTGGATGCCGTCTGGATTATCGGTCCGACCATAATGATGAAGGTTACTGCGGAAGTAACACGGGAAAAAGGGGTAAAAACCTTTGTCTCTCTCAATCCGATTATGGTTGACGGGACCGGAATGTGTGGTTCGTGTCGGTGCAGGGTAGGTGGGGAGACAAAATTTGCCTGCGTGGATGGGCCGGAATTTGATGCTCATACCGTCGATTTTAACCTTCTGATGCAACGACAGCGAATGTACACCGATATGGAACGGACATCTCTCGATCTCTTTATGCAGCATACCTGTGACTGTAAGGAGGAGAAGTAATGCCGGTACGACCTGCTGATGAACGGATTAGAGACTTTGATGAAGTAGATCTCGGGTTTACGAAAACAGAGGCACAAGCAGAAGCTCTCCGCTGTCTGCAATGTAAAAAACCGCTCTGTATAGATGGATGTCCGGTAGGCATCAACATTCCTGCATTTATTCAGCAGATAGCAGATGGGGATATATTGCAGGCAGCAGCTACAATCCAGGAAGAGAACATGCTTCCTGCCATCTGTGGTCGGGTCTGCCCCCAGGAGAACCAGTGCGAGAAACTCTGTATTCTGGGGAATAAATCGACACCGGTACAGATTGGGCAACTCGAACGGTATGTAGCGGATTATGCCCGAAAAGAAGGATTGCAAATACCTGGAATTGCGAATCAAACAAAAAAACGAGTGGCAGTTGTGGGTTCAGGTCCTGCTGGTCTTACAGGAGCTGCAGAACTGGCTAAAGCCGGGCACGATGTAACAATATTTGAATCCCTTCACAAAGCAGGAGGAGTTCTTACCTATGGTATTCCATCATTCAGACTACCAAAAGAGATAGTAAATGCCGAGATAGATCGGGTTATGGCACTTGGGGTAACACTCAAATGTAACCATATTGTCGGGAGAAGTGTGAGTATTGAAGAACTTCTCAAGTTTGATGCCGTACTGTTAGGAACCGGAGCCGGGCTTCCGTATTTCATGGATCTCAAGGGAGAGCACTTAAATGGTGTGTACTCTGCCAATGAATTTTTAACACGGGTAAACCTGATGCATGCTGAACAGTTTCCGTCATATGACACACCTGTTATCAGAGGAAGCCGGGTTATTGTTGCAGGAGCAGGTAATGTTGCCATGGATGCTGCACGAACCGCCCGGAGAATGGGTGGGAAAGTGACTCTCGTATATCGGCGACGTGAAGAAGACATGCCTGCGCGTGCAGCTGAGATTGAGCATGCCAGAGAAGAAGGGATTGAGTTTGTCACCTGTGCAAACCCGGTTGAAGTTCTTGGTGAGGTGAATGTAACCGGGGTTATCTGTGTCAGGATGAAGATGTGCGATCCTGATGATAGTGGTCGTCCCCGTGCTGAACCTATACGTAACGAGATGTTCACTCTGGATGCAGATGTATTTATTCAGGCTATTGGTCAGGGACCAAATCCGTTGCTCATCCGTGAGATTGATGGGATTACCCTGGGAAAAAAGGGTAATGTTATCGCAGATGCATCAGGAAAAACATCAATTTACAATGTCTTTGCGGCAGGAGATGTTACAACTGGGGCTGCAACGGTAATTGAAGCAATGGGAGCCGCAAAAAAGGCTGCACAGACTATATGTGAAATGTTAAAAGATTGATCTGGATAGTATAGATATGAAAACAGAGGATGACTGTTCTAAACAAAAATCCCTTTCTCTTCTTGAATCAGCTCTTAATTATCATTTTAACAGTACTGATCTTCTTATCCGTGCTCTCACCCGCTATGCTTATGCAGGAGAACATGATTTATCATCAGACGCTCATATGGATGCATTTGCGACCCTGGGTGATGCGGTCATCGATCTTTTAGTTATTGAATCTGTTTTATTATGTGGAGAGACTGAGAAGGGAATTATCACTATCAAAAAGATGGATATGGTAAACATGTCTGTTTTGCGAGATATTGGAAAGAATCTGGATCTTGAGAAATTTGTTTTCTGGGGAAAGGGAGAAGTGATTCAGCATGTCTGGACCAGTGGGAGGGTTCTTGCTGAATGTGTAGAAGCGATTATTGGCGCTGTGTATCTTGATGGTGATATGATATCCTGTCGTTGTGTTCTCAAACATCTAGGTCTGATCCCTGCGTAACCCGGCTCCTATACGATCTTCTGATACTTCACATAAGTAGTATTGCAAAACGCGGGGTAATCGGTTTATATTCTAGGATATTTATGAGAGAAGAGGATGGTTTTTATAAAAAAATGCTCTAGATTTTTTAGATTTCTTTAAATTAAGGGTTAACTGGATAATTTCTGTTTAAATTTTTAAGATATTTTGTATACAATCCTGAATGTCACTTGTAACTATATCCTGATGCTGGTATCTGGCACTGGATTATTTTGCACTCAGGGATGGTTTATTTTGAATTCTGCTAACAAAGAAAGGGCACTATAAATAGCATTATCACCAATTCGTTTTTAAGCAGTCTGGAATTTTTTCACAGGTGATGCAATATCAATCGTTCGCAGATAAAATGGATCTGGATCTCTCTTGCATTTAGTGCAATAGTATTACTTATAGTCCTCATCTCGACATTTGATGAGAACACCCTGGTATATCTTGCGAGAATAAATGTTTTTTTTCTGATTCTTGCAATCGGACTAAGATTTTTATCCTGTAGTATCTGGGCACTACGGATAAAAGAGATGGCATATTCATTGGGATACCATGTCCGATATTCACATTGTTTCAATATGGTCCTTGCCAATCTGTTGATGGGAGCAATTACCCCGGGACAGGCAGGAGGAGAACCTGTCAGAATTCACGAACTCTATAAAGCTGACGTGAATGTCGGGGATGCAACAGCTGTTGTAATAATGGAGCGGGTCTTTGATGCCATCGTCCTCGTTTTCTTTGGGATCATCAGTATTGTAATCATGCGGGAGGTCTTACAAGATCTCTCACATGAGATCCTCTTTATAATGGGATTTACCCTTGTTCTCATGGTGTTCTTTGTTCTTTTTATTCTCATCACTGCAATGAAACCGGAACCTGCTAAAAGGACTGTAACCAGATTGTTACACTGGCTTTATCAAAAGACAAAATTACCCAGGATTCACCATCTCATCAGTAAAAGTGACCAGGAGATAGAAAATTTCTGTACAGGTGTCCGTGCATATGCCGGTCATGGAAGGAAGGGACTTTGTATTGGACTCATATGTACCGGATGTTTCTGGTTATCAGAATTTATCGTTGCATCTGTCATTATGATGGGCCTTGGTCTTTCTCCTGCAATTGCAGAATCATTTCTGTTTCAGCTTATCATTGCAACAGTGAGCATGATTCCATTAACCCCGGGAGCTTCAGGTATAGCAGAGCTATCGGCGACTTCTTTGTATGCACTTATTATCCCATCTGCAGCTCTTGGTGTTTTTATTTTACTCTGGCGGGTTATCATGTTTTACATAAACATACTGTTAGGGATTTTTGGCAGTCTTAATATCTTTAGACGCGAGTTCTCTACTGAAACAAATGGGGATAAAGACCAGTCTGATGAAACAGATTTTTTTTGAATACCTGTACCCACAGGTTTTACCGTATAATTATCGTCATATCTATCATGCAATTAAGACAACCTGGTAAGAATAAGTAATGCATCTACCAGAATCAGTATTGTTCTGCCTGAGTATCACCATTGATGATAGTTTTTTTTGAGTAGAAAATGGTGAAAAAAAGAGTGATAATTATAATCATGTGTTCAGATTAAAATATCTGGGCGATATCGCATACTTACTCGCAAAAAAGTGATTCTGACTGATACTATCTGATACCCTTATAGTACATAGCAGAACACTCCTGGAATAATCAAAGTGAAACGGCGGATATTTTAAGGTGTGCATACTCATAGCACTACATAGCACTACTTAGATTAAGGCAAACTTTCCAGAATGTTTTGCAATTAACTATTAAGAGGGTATTATATTGCGCCCATTAAAAGGAGCATCAGGGCTTTTTGCACGTGGAGTCGGTTCTCTGCTTCATCCCAGACAACACTGTATGGTCCGTCGATCACCTCATTTGTAATTTCAAGACCTCGGTGGGCAGGAAGACAATGCATCACGATAACATTTGTAGATGCATGCTGTAACAGGTCTGATGTGAGAGCATAATCTGAAAAATCATGTATTCGCTTTTCATATTCATGCTCATTTCCCATTGAGACCCAGGTATCAGTCATCACAACATCAGCACCTGATACAGCATCGCATGGATCATGGGTAATACTGACATTGCCACCTATTTCACGTGCCTTATGTACAATTTCTTCATGCGGACAGTACTGTTTCGGGCAGGCCACGGTTATTTCCATACCTGTCATGCATGATGAGAGGAGGAGAGAGTTACAGACATTATTGCCATCTCCAACAAAGGCCACTTTCTTTCCTCTGGTTGTTCCACAATATTCTGTTATGGTTAGGATATCTGCAAGTATCTGGCAGGGGTGTTCTTTATCTGAAAGTCCATTGATGACTGGTATAGATGCGTGCAATGCAAAATCGCTGACCGTCTGGTGAGAAAAGACCCGCATCATCACGAGAGAGAGAAATCGTGATAGAACACGGGCGGTATCAGGAATCTCTTCTCCCCGTCCTAATTGCATATCATCGGGATTTAAAAAAAGGGCAAACCCTCCGAGTTCCTGGATGCCGACCTCAAATGATATTCTGGTACGTGTTGAAGACTTTTCAAATATCATTCCAAGTGCTTTGTTATTGAGTGCTCCTGTGAAAATGCCCTCATTGCGCTCTTTTTTTAGTTTCTGAGCCGTTTTTATTACCAGAATCAACTCATCCGGAGAAATATCCAGAATTGAGATAAAATCCCGTTTCATCGAATTTTCTCCATGTGGGCGCACCGTTTCTGTAATAATTCGTCTGTTCCAATATCTTTTCGATACCAGACCTGACCAGTCACACAACGCGCTGCAGATTCTGCCTGCTTTTCTGCCTGGGCAAGTGTTTGTCCAGTGCCGACAAATGCGATGGTTCGTGAGGATGCAGTCAACAAGGTATCACCCTGTCGATCTACATTTGCATAATACAGATACGCAGGGAGATAAGGACCAATTGCCAATGGCTCTCCTGATTGTGGATCATCAGGATAACCTACAGGAACAATATATTTGCAGACAGTGGCTAATTTTTTAAATTGAACTGATATTTCATCAAGAGTACCTGATGTTATTGCAGTGACCAGATCATACGGATCTGAGTCAAGCAGGGTGAGAACATTCATCGCTTCAGGATCGCCAAACCGGGCGTTGAACTCAATGACCATGGGCCCTTGTTCTGTATTCATAAACTGCCCATATAAAATTCCACAATAGGGTGTCCCTTTTTGTGAGAGGGCATGTAATGCCGACTGCATGATATGCTGAGCCTGATTCAGGTCGCCAGATGTGACAAATGGGAGGGTGTGATTTGCAAGGCTATAAGAACCCATTCCTCCGGTATTTGGTCCAATATCTCCTTCATACGCTCGTTTATGATCCTGAACAAGAGGCATGGTAACAAGGGTCTTTCCATCTGTAAATGCCTGAAGGGTAAACTCCTCACCTATTAATCGTTCTTCAATGACAACGTCACCATGTAAATCTTTGATATATGCTATGGCACCGTCCCTATCAAGGTGTTCTCCCATTATTCTCACACCTTTGCCACCAGTCAGTCCTATGGGTTTAATCGCATATTCTCCCTGTTCTTCTGTGAAAAATGCCTCCGCTTTCTCTGAATCATGAAATATGGCATATGCCGGACAGCCGGGAATCGCATATTGCTTCATTAATTCCCGACAAAACGCCTTATCAGTCTCGATTCGGGCAGCAGCCTGTGTCGGACCTACACATCTTACTCCTATGCGTATCAGAGCATCTGTAATGCCTGCTTGTAGAGGGGCTTCAGGCCCGATAAATGCATGTGTTATGGCATGTTTCTGTACAAATGAGAGGATAGGGGAGATATTTGTCTCGTTCTCAATAAGTATCTCTTTAGCAATATCTACGATTCCTGGATTTTCTTTGCTCATAACTGCAAAGATAGTTATCCTGGAACTTTTTGCAAGTGCGCTTGCTATTGCATGTTCCCGTCCTCCACCGCCCACAATGAGGAGTCTCATATCTATGATCCTTGGTACTTAAAATGAGATTATACTTGCTGTTTAACCAGTTCATCAAGTTTGGTCAGGGGGATGAGACGAACACCAGCTGCATTGAGTGTCTCATCAGCAAAAGAGCCCCTATCTACAACACAAATAACCGTATCAACAATGGCCCCTTCGTTCCTCAGTTCAGTAATTCCATACAGAGCTGATTCACCGGATGTGGTAACATCCTCAACAAGGAGAACGCGTTTTCCTTTAACATCACCAATAATGGTGCCTCCCTTGCCATGATCTTTCATATTACTTCTGATAATTGCATAGGGAAGACCTGTTGCCAGTGATGTTGCAACTGCAAGTGGGATTCCCCCAACAGCAACCCCTGCTATCATATCACAGGCTGCCTTATCTGCAATCGCAATTGCAATTGCCTGTAATAGTTCAGGATTAGTCATTGCTGATTTTACATCAACGTAACAGGTACTGGTAGCGCCTGATGCCAGAATAAAATGACCGCATTCAACGGCTTTATATTTACATAACAGGTTTTGTACGGTATCTTCTACCATGGAACATCTTTCACTCCTATTGCATATCCAATAATATTTACCACACGATGCAGAAGCGGGGTCAGGATAAGTATCATCACCAGTATGGGAAGTGTCAGTTCCTGTACCATCCATGTGTAATCAAACAGGAAGAGAAGAAGAAACGCGCCTACCACCAGGTCATACTGATCAGCAATCATCCATTTATCTCCCTGTTTCTTGTTCAGCCTGCGCTTTACAAAACTTTTTGTCAGATCTCCGAGCAATGCGCCAAAGGCGAGCAGAACAACTGACCAGAGGGTTAGATGGGGTAAAATTATAAAATATCCGGTATTTTGTAGGTATATCTGGAAAAGTCCAACAATGATTCCACAGAGAACCCCTCCGATAAAACCGCGGTAGGTTTTTCCATCCCCACATATCCGCCTCCCATCCCTCCAATATTTTCCTAAATCAATGGGAATTTTACCTCCAATTGTAGCTGCCGCTGAGTTTGGAAGATATGCAGGCATCATTGTCCAGATTGCTGAACCAATAAGTAAAAGTATAGTTTCAAAAATAATTTGATTTCAACTCCTTTCTGATCAATACCTGTATAATCTTGCATAAATAACTGATATAAACATTCGGCATCTACATACAATGGTATTGTACATGGCATGGAGGAATTTTCATTAATATTAAACAGACAAAAAGTATCTGTCCTGATTGTAAAATCGTCCTTGATGCCTCTATTATAGAGGAAGATGGGAAGATATTTATCGAGAGGACCTGCCCTGAACATGGGACATTCCGACATTTGTACTGGAATGATGCAGAGATGTTTCACCGGTTTGATTCCTATGAAGCATTTGGAAGAGGGATTGAAAATCCTCAGGTAGTGGTTCCTGAAGATACATGTCCTGCTAATTGTGGCATCTGTAATTTTCATCACTCGCAGACATTACTGGCCAATATTGATCTGACAAACCGATGTAATCTTTCATGTGAGTTCTGTTTTGCAAATGCAAAAGCATGTGGTTTTATTTATGAACCATCTTTTGACAAGATAGTACAGATGCTAGAGATGCTTCGTGCGCAGAAACCAAATCCAGTACCTGCAGTACAATTTGCCGGCGGTGAACCGACACTCAGAGAAGATCTCGTTGCTATCGTTAAAAAGGCGCGTGCACTTGGATTTAAACAGGTTCAACTGGCAACAAATGGCATGACCCTTGCACAGAATCCGGATCAGGCACAGGAGCTTAAAGAAGCCGGTGTGACTACAGTGTATCTCCATTTTGACGGGATCACAAAAGAGACAAACTTTAAGCTGGCTCATGACCTCAAAACGATAGAAAATTGTAGAAAGGCAGGTCTTGGTATTGTTCTTGTTCCAACTATTATTGGAACAAAGAACGATCACATTTTAGGAGGAATTCTCTATTTTGCTGCTGAGAATGTTGATATAATCAGGGGTGTGAACTTTCAACCGGTTTCTTTCACCGGAGCGTGCTCTCCTGAAGCACTTGAGAGGGAACGGATAACAATACCAGATATCATCAATGGCATCAGTGAACAGACTGACCATGCGATACAACCAGATGATTTTTATCCTGTTCCCTGTATCGTTCCAATATCCGATTTTGTAGAAAAATTTACCGGTTCATCTCAAATTCGGTTTACGGCCCATCAGCATTGTGGCGCCGCAACCTATGTTTTTGTCACAGAACAAGGCCTGGTTCCGGTCACAAGTATCATTGATGTCGATACTTTTTTTGATACAATACACAAGATGGCAGATAAAATTGAAAATAAAGGACAGATTCGGAAAAAACTTATTATCCTGAGGACAATTAACAAAATGAAAAAATCTATGAAAGGATCAGACTTGAAATCAAATACACGTTTCTGGAAGATACTGGGGAAAACTCTTATCTCTCACAATTTTAAATCTCTTTCAGAATTCCACTGGAACGCAATTTTTGTTGGTATGATGCATTTTATGGATAATTACAACTTTGACGTAAACAGGGTAAAACGGTGCTGTATTCATTATGCAACACCTGAAGGAACACTTATTCCCTTTTGTACATATAACAGTGGTCCCGTGTACCGTGAAGAGATATGGAGTAGAAACCGGCTTATAGCACCAGAAACTGAAGATACTGATAAGACAACATACACTCAGTTATCATAATCCAGTTTTTTCTCTCTGACCTGCTTTATTTGATCTCATTTCATAGCGTGATATAAGATGAGACTGCTAATATCGTACGAAAATGTATGATCTATATCATTCCAAAACCAACAGACACATCTGACGACAATTCAACCGGAATGGTCATGCGCGAACTTTCACGGATGAACGAGGTCTATGAGATACTGGATCTTTCATTGATTAATCCTTTAGATACCGGTCTTAGTGGAGAGGTCATCTGGGTATGTGGTATCAGGCAGGACGGATATGAATTTGAATGTATTAAAGCTCTTTCATTGCATAATCGCTTAATCAATAGACCTGAAGCAATTGTTACCTGTGCGAGTAAGGTTAGCACATCAGTCCTCCTCATGCGTGACAGGATAGAAACGCCAACTACCCTATTTTGTAATGATCTTGATATGGCTGCATCTTTCATTAAGGATTATGGAAAAGTGGTGTACAAACCGGTATATGGATTTGATGGAAATGGAATTGTTCTGATACAATCAGTAGAAGAGCTGCCGCCACCCCCCTGGTATCTTCAGCAATATATCTGGAATGACCGGGATTACCGGGTATTTGTCCTTGATGGAGAACCAATCGGTGCTATAGTCAGACAATCAGATACGTTAACTCATAATATCCATCAGGGAGGATTTGGCAGGTCTGTCGTTATTGATGAGGAGATGGGGCGGATTGCATCAGAAGCAGCTTCCTGTGTCGGGGTTGATTATGGAGGAGTTGACCTTATCTCTGATGGTGACACGTATACAGTTCTTGAAGTAAACGGAACCCCAAACTGGCACTGTATGACAACACCCATTCCATGTCTGTTAGCAGAATATCTGTTAAAACAGTGTGAAAAAAGGTAAATTATTCTGCTGAAAGTTCTTTTAATGTTTTTTCTGACAGTTCCCGCATCCGTGCCGACACCCGTGCAGCAGATGAAAAATCGATTTCCCGCATTGCATGTGCTATCTCATTGCCTAGTACAAATATTGCATATTTATGCTCTAATTTGCTGCGATGTGTCTGTGTTGGTAATATTTTAAGAGAACTGTATTCAGAAAAATTCACTTTTGGATCATGCTCCTGGATATACTCCTTTACCTCTACAAGCATTTGATGGAGTAAAATTAGTTCATCTTTGTGCACCTAAGCCCTCCGGGTATACAGATTAGAATCGAAAAATATAAAAATAGGTACGATGATTCAGGTTTTGGGGAATCGAATAAGCCTGATGGTTGCCGGTCTCTTTACGATATCAACAAACACCGGTGCAGCAATATACGATAGACCAAAATGGGTAACCCGATCTATCAGATTCTGATTGACAGGAGCATCTATGACCAGTCCCTGTACCGGTTCCGAAATAAACTGTGCTGCCACAGCATCAGAGTTGTTTGCTTCTGTCTCTCTTACAGAACGTAAATCGGCTGTTATAAGTCGGGCACGATTTGTCCCCCTAACTTCTGCGATGTGATCAAAGGGAGAACGGTATCCATCAGAACGTTTGGTCTCTGCATCAGACTGAGATTTCTGTATCGTGACCTGTTCTGGTTCAGCTGGATATGGTGTCTCTTTTGTATCTGCAGAATTTACTGTAGAGGCATCAGGAGACATCTGTTCTTCTTCATCCATCTCCATCTGTAATGCTGAAAGCGCTTCTATCGATACTTTTGTTATCTCATTCTCTAAAATGTAATCAACAGGAACCTTATTTCTCAGAGATTTAATTATCTCTTTTCTCGAAAGGTTCTCTATTGAACTGCCACGCGGGGGGAATGCAACAAAATCGATATCAGTAACCTGAAGCAGTTCCCTAAGGATAAGATCTCCTCCCCTGTCTCCATCTAAAAATGCGGTCGTGGTTTTTCTTCTGCAGAGTTCAATGATTGATTCCGGAACATTTGTTCCCTCAACAGCGATAGCATTTTTTATGCCATATCTGAGCAGATTAATTACATCTGCTCTCCCTTCCACGACGATAATTGCATCAGATATCCGTACATTAGGGCCTGATGGAAGACTTTCGTCTCCGAAAATCTCCATCTTTTCTATTCGTTGACTTTCCCTTACTTCATTTATCAGGCTCTCAGCATCTATTGATGTATCATCAAATCGCTCCAGTAAGAGGAATTTTGCACGTTCAAGAATTTCACGCCTTTTTGTGATCCTGATATCTTCAATTGTACTAACAGAAATTTCTGCTGCACATGGTCCAATCCGCTCAATCGTCTCAAGTGACGCTGCAATGATAGCAGTTTCTGCCCTATCAAGAGATGATGAAATAACAATGATGCCGGTACTCTTCCCCATCTGACTGGTGATTCGAACATCAATACGACCCAGCCGACCCATGCGCTGGAGGTCTCTGATGTCGAGTTCCTCGCCAAGGAGCCCTTCAGTCTGACCAAAAATAGCACCAACTACATCATGGCGTTCCACCACCCCCTCGGTATGAACATCAAGTATAATGCGATATTTTGAAGTATCCTCTGATAACAATAATAGTTCCTCCTGTTCATCATGTCCTTTGCAATCACTATGATAGTGGTCATGACATAATGACTGTGTCAGAAGAAAAGATATAATATACCTGTGAGCTGATTCGGCTTGAGGTTTATTTTGATGACAGATGTTCTTCAATGATATGTATCAGTTCATCCTGATTGAAACCGGAGACACTGATGCGTTTAAGTGAGGATGTATGCCCACTGATGAGTGAGAGTGATGTCTCTTTTATCTGTAATGTTTCAGCAATCAGGCTGATAATGGCTTTATTTGCTTTTCCCTGAACAGCAGGTGCTTTTGTTCTGAGAATAAGTGCTCGTCTCCAGGGATTGTATCCGGCAGGAAAGATGTCCATACTACTCCCGGCTGAAACATCAATGGTGATTATTACAGAATTAACCGACTCGACAAATGCATCAGAAATAAGAGTTATGTCGTTTTTCATAGCAGAAAAGATTTTTTAATGTGTTGTCGCCCGGCACTAACAAACATGGATCACAAGTGGCTTTTGCCGTTCTTCACCTGTTAAACGCCCTCAGCCGGGCGGTGCACGAATGTCGCAAATCCGGGTTGTCCCATGGATCACCTCATGACGCTCGTCATATAATCACCTGGGGACCTATAGGAGATGCATTTCTGGCACGGTTATCCGTTTTGTGCTGCAGGTATATAACCTCTCCCCGGGATCCAGTGAGGATGGCCGCGATAAAACGTTCCATTGTTATACACTATTTCTCCATTCATGATAACCATGTTCGGGAATATGGCATTCATTCCCTCATAAGGGGTCCATCCGGCTTTACTCTGGAGCATATCAGGATCAATTGCCGAACAGGTATGCGGATACAAGGCAAAGTCGGCGCGATTACCTGGAGCATATCCTGCTGGTGGGAGACCCAAAAGTGAAGAGGGGGTAATTGATGTCTTCTCTATCAAATCCAGGAGAGAGATTCGTTTTGCCTGTACCTCTGCCATCAGTAAGGGGATCATTGTCTCAAGGCCTGGGATCCCTGATGGTGCTTCTATAAAATCCAGGTTTTTTTCTTTTTTTGTGTGCGGAGCATGATCTGATGCAATGGTATCAATCCGGTTCCACCGGTTCCAAAGATTTTTTCGTTCCTGTTCCGGTCTGACAGGAGGGTTTACCCGGAACCTGGTATCTGATGCATCAGGATATTGCAGGGAGAGAAAGAGATGATGCGGTGTTACTTCAATGAATGCATCTCTGACAGCATCCATTGCAGCACCCGAACTGACGTGGCAGAAGTAGAGCTGGCATTTTGATGTGTTGCATGCAGTTACCATTCTGATAGCAGCGGCTTCTCCTTGTGGACTGCGGAGGGTATGATGCGTCAAAAGATTAGTATCTGTCCCATCAGAGACCATTTCAGCGTGTATTGATGCCATCCCACCACATGCAGAGATATCCTGAAGAGCTTTAGTAAGTGATGCAGGTGATAATGCTTCTCCATAACTGGAAGGACCGGCAAAGGTTTCTCCAAATATCATGGCACCAGCGTTCCACAAACCACTGATATCACTTTTTTCAGTGACTCCTGCATTTATGGCAAAATTACACCATGAATGGTTTTCTGCTTCGCAATGCCTGTTGTTATACGACTGGACATTAGTGAGTGGAGGAATCGTATTTGGCTGGTCAACAACAACAGTGACTCCGCCAGCTAAAGCGCTCTTAGTCCCGGTATTCCAGTCTTCTTTCTCTCCCTGATGACTCCCTCCCCGCATATGTACATGAAGATCTACTGCTGCAGGGATGACGATGAGATTAGAGCATGATATCTCATGGTCTGCAGGTCGTGAGCTACCGACATGACGTACTATACCCTGTTGTATGGTGATATCAGTTACACGTCCATCAGGAATGGTCACATCTTTGAGAACAAGTACCTCTGCATCCATGCGTGGTACTGGTACTGATGCGATATAAGATAAAATATGAAGACTCTTTGAGGCTGTTGCACAAATGGTTTTTATTAGTTCAATAAGGGCAATTTCCAGCAATAATTGTTGATTTAACAGTGAAAATTGCCCTTATTGCCTCACTGAAATGGTTCTATGCAACAGCCTCCTTTTTTTCATAGTATTTTTCCTGCATACAATACCAAATAAACCAAACCCGTTTTCTGATATGCTGTCTGCATTCACCTCACAGCAAAAGAGAAAAGAAGAATATTTTCTCTTTATACTTGTATTTGAGGTGTGTTTATCGTGCAAATCTGCGAAGAATCCCTGCTCTTCTAAGAAGACGATAGATGATGTAGATGATGATAAGTAAGGGAATGATTGTTACAAAGAATATTATCAGGAATGATATCATACCAACGAATCCGGATAATGCTTCCTCTATGACCTGAGAAAATACATCCACTCCTTTTGAGGCCAGGACAGGAGTAGACTGAAGTGAGATCCTGAGGGTTCCAAAGGCTATCTGGTTCTCAAGATATTTCATCTTCCCGGTTACCCGGTCAAGCTCCAACTGGACCCGGTCTATTTCCCGCTGAACATTGAGAATGTCTTCAACTGTTTTTGCCTTCTCGATGATACGATAATACTGATCCCGCTGAACTGTAAGAGCTTGTATCTGTGCTTCTTTGTCAATATAATCTTCAGTTACATCAGTTGTCTGGAGATCCTGTCGTTTAATCGTGCCTAGAGAAGATATGACCTTGAAGAAGGGATCAAAGTTCTCTCCCGGGACTCTGATGATCATTGACCCTGATACCTGATCATTTGTATCAGATTCCATGGTTGATTTTTCGACAAATCCCTGATAATTCTCTGCAATGATGGTTATACGGTCCACCATGAAAGATACATTTGTCACCTCAAGAATCAGTGAGCCTGATCTGATAAGTTTCTGTTCAGTATCAGGAGATCGTGCTATACTACTATCAGATTCTGGTGCATATGGCATCTCATCCATTAATGTCCGGGCTTCTCCGGCATAACCTGCAAAAGATGTATCATAACTAACTGAATTTGGAGAGAGTATCTCCTTATCATTCTCTGAGAGACATCCACAGAGCGATACCAAAAAAATGGTTAAAGTAAATAGAATTAGAACATATTTCATTTGTATCACATCCCTGTTCAATAAAGGCAACATTGATTAGTATGATTCTGCTTCCTTACATGTGTTTACCTGATTGTGGGAAAAAAGGAGTATGTAGTATATCTGATCTATATCAGTTAGGATTGAAAGAGGAGGAACAGGCAGCATGGAAATTGTTTTTGGATTGGTGAGTACCAGAGGTTATTGACGTATTTACCTGATGGGATTTTGAACAGATGATGAACAGTATGCTATGTATCATGCTGTCACCTAATGACTACCAGCTTGTCAGTGATTCTGATTCCATCTGGTAAACCGATTTTTTTGAGATATTCCCTGCACAGCAGAATAAATGATATATTTGCCGTGCTATTCCGGTGACAGTAGTACGGGAAACAGACACGTGCTGTCCTGATTGTCTGAATGAAACCCCCATTCCATTTCAGACAAGTGAGAAAAACAATCCGGATGTGAGTAGCCGGATTCCATCTCGGTAATTGGATCACTGCTGTCACCACATACAGATATTAGCAGTAAGGAGTAATAAAAAAACCTTTGACTGCGAAAAAAGCTGAAGCATTTACATTCTTATTTTTAGTAATGGCAGGATATATGGCGGTTTCAAAAATGGGAAACAGAGTTTTTTTGATGATTGCGGGAGCTATCAAAAGTTATTCCTGATGTATCAGCCTACACCATATCCAGATCTAATTT
>CAYRYR010000016.1:27173-34768 GCA_964428385.1 uncultured Methanoregulaceae archaeon | reverse complement strand
GGTCAAGCTGTTCAAGATCAAACGGTCAGACTGTTCAATTGAAACGTTATATACACAACCCACGTTGCTTAAGGTTACCAGTATTAATCAGTTAATGAAAGGAGAATATAATGGGACCTATACCCTATCACAACTTACTTCACAGGGAGATCTCGGTCTTGGGACATTTCATCAACTTGATGGCGAGATGATTATTCTACATGGCATTTGCTATAAAAATCAGGAAAGATCGTCTGATATCTATTCCTGATGACAACGAAACAACTCCTTATGCAGAAATAACCAGATTCATTTCTGAAATTTTTATCCCTCTTCAAAAACGAGTGATATGGAAACACTGGCATCTCTAATAAAAAAAATCTCCCCTCACAAAACACTGTCTATACTTTGTGTCTAACGGGAGAATTGGATTCTGCAAAGGTTCGAAGTGTACCAATGTAAAAACCTCCTTATCCCAGGCTGATAGATGCCACACAAATTCAAACAATATTTACCAGGACTAATTTTCCCGGCACTGTTGTAGATTTCTGTTACCTTTAGTTTTTGGATGAAATCAGGGTCCCGGGATTTCATCTGGATCTCATCAGTGACATCCCAATTTGGAGAGCACATACTTAATATAACCGTGTTTGAGGGGACAATCGAATTAATGCCAATTAATACAATAGAGTTGTATCTGCCATCTGATTGTGATTCCTATCCTTATACAAATTCTACTCGGGAAAAAACTATGAACTGGCTTACATTAAAGGGTAAAGTCAGAAAAACACAATTGATATTTCTCTCTCATTGTAAAAAATTTCGATTTTAACTAATATTTTTATCCAAATTCAGAGATGAATAACACATATTTAAAAAAAAAAGAATTATGTTGTCTCTTTCTGTAACGATGCGATAACAAAATCTGATGCCTCTGCTTCTTCTTTTTCGCCATTATTCCGATGAATTTTTGCTTTTTGCTTCCATGCAGGCAGGTAGCTGGCATCAATATCAAGGGTTTTTTCATACCAGAATAACGCCTCTGTAGGACACTCCATCATTTCGTATGTATGACCGAGATTAAATGCTGCATCGGCATATCCTGGTTTTGCATGGAATGCAGCAGTATATGAAGTAAGAGCATCCTGCAATTTACCCTGTAATACATAAGCATTTCCCAGATTCAGGAGTGTCAGGTGATGATCACCTTTTCGCTGTAACACTTCTTGATATTCACCTATTGCTTCATCAGTTCTCATAAGAACAGCATAGGTATTTGCTCTATTATATCGAGCTTCTAAAAAATCAGGATTCAGAGATAATGCTTTATCGAACCAGATGAGAGCTTCATGATAATGACCCAGATTCTGATGAGTGAGTCCAAGGTTATTATAATGCATAGCTGAATTTGGATCAAGTTCTATTATTCGCTCATAGCAAAAAAGCGCCTCCTCATGTTGTCCATTCAGCCCATGACAGATTCCTTTGAGATTAATAATCTGTACATTATCAGGATATTTTCGTGCCAATTTTTCTAATTTTTGAAGAGAACGAGTGAATTCACCTTTTTTTAATTGCTGCATCACTCTTTTCAAGAGAATATCTTCTGACTTTTTTTGCATCTTAATCCTTGTTTTTATACCGATAAACGCGAAAAACCGCCACATTTACGAATACAATCAGGAAGAATAACATCACAACATATCCGCCCGGACTGAAAAGACGTTGCTGGATTGAATATAAACCGTTTTTACCACTATTCAAAATATTCGAAAACATTTTTTGCACTGTATCTAGTCCCTTGTGTACACCAGAGAATACATTTTGCACGCCCTGTTGTGGTGCAATCATATTTTCTTCAGGTTCAGAGTGTAAGGATGCCTCATCACTATTCACAACTGGTGAAGGAGTTGTATCTAATGTGGTGTTTGTAGGAGTTAAAACAGGGGAAATAACATCCAAAGGAGGTTGTGGTGACAGATCCAAAACAGAACCTGATTCTGGTACTGTACCAACTACATTATCATTGGTTGAATCCTGATTAGGTACAGCAGATCCGGTGTTGTTACTCATTGTTGTATTCTGTTCAAACAAGGCATATGCGGTAGCCCAGGTGACTGATGCCTGTACTTCACCTGCATTTGTATTAATCGCCGTGTTCAAATCCTGCCATCCACCTGTTGCCGGACTGAATAATTTTAAAACTGCGAAATTTGCAACATATCCCTGCAATTCTTCAGGAGGTATGGTAATAATAAAATTCCCCTGGGGAATAAAGACTGCTCCGTCAGGAACCACACGATATCCATACCCGGTAAAAGTGTTTTTTGAGGTGTCAGGCATAGGAGGCAGCATAAGAGCATCTGTTCTGATTATTTCAACCTGATCAACAGGATTTCCATCTGCAAGAATCTGGACACCGGCATTAAAAGAGAGACGGGCAGAACCATCATCAGCTATATATGTTACCGGATTCTCAAACCCTGATATCGGTTGAGATACAGACTGTTTTGGAGATATTATCTCTGATGACGGTGTGGGCAACGTATTTGCAGGTAACATTCCAGTGGTTAAATCTAACTGACGGGAAAGGCCAGGAATATATTCTGCCTTTTGATCTGCTACAATACCATTTACCTCAAAGAATATCTCTAAGGTACCTGATCCAAGTTCATCTTCACCTGCTGCTACGGTCAGACGGCGATCAAACAGAGCTGGCCCCCCGTAAAATCCTGCAGTTTCGGTAATGATCTCTCCATGATCAATTCCATTGATACGGGCAATAATCTGTGTCCCTGCCGGAGCGGGTACGTTATCAATAAAAACACTCCCATAATATTCACATGGTAGTGGGGGAGTTGCAGAACAGATCCCAATCACCATTACCAGGAAAAAAAATAATACAATATCAGATATTTTCGAAAATTCTCGACTCATGGATTATCGTACCGTAAGGTGTGCTTTTTCTGTCATATATAGCCAATACCCCAGACCCGGTTTAAGAAGGCGATTATCTGAGAACTGACCGGTTCCCCCATTGACAATCGCAGGTTCCCATATCTGTTCATGAGCATTAAATACCAGCATTTGAGTCCATGACGTACGTATGGTAAAAAGAGTTGTTTGAGCACTTTCAGTTATCAGACTGACCGGACCGAAACTGTTCCATCCACGCTGGAGGGTAGTACTTGCAGTAGAGGGATTTTGTTCAAATAATAATGATACAGATGTCAGATCACCTGAAAATATCCATATTCCCTGAAATGGATCAATTTTGGTACCAGAGTCTGCACTGATCCATCTCTCTCCTAATGCGTCATACATCCAGATGCTTCGACCCTCTGTTGCAACACCCGAAAAAATTATTGCAGTATCATACCCTGTTGCAAGTTGCTGAGGAGTTGAAATAAAATTCCATCCCGGATAGAGATCAAGAGAGAAAGATGGTTCCGGTCCACTTCCGGATACCGTTATTGTTCCCTGGCCGGTATCCGGAACATATCTGCCTGACTGATCATCATCCACCATATCAGGTTGTATCATTATATTGCATTGTCCCTCTTTTACCCCTGTAATTTTACATGTTGCAAAGAGAACTGATGTGGCACCAGGACCAACTTCCATGGCTGTATCTGCAGCTTTTATCGTTACTGATGAACCAGGTAGCGGAGTTGCTGAAAACAATCCTGCCCAGCCTGGTTGTGTAACATCGGTTATCATTCCTATTGATGGATCAGAGAGTGAAACCGTTATCTGATATCCGGATAATCCTGATGGAACAGTGTCCATTACAATAGATACAGCACCATTTCCTCCAATACCTATAGTACTTGAGGGAGGATTTACAAAGAGAAGAGGATTTTGTTCTGATGATGCAGAAACAGATGATGGTTTAAAATGATCGATAGCAAACGAATCTATCATAGTAGAAATGAGCGAAATATCAACTGTTGGATAGTATTCATTATATATATAATCAATCTCATAAATCCTGTGATCAACAACGGTGTACACAATGCCTAATGTTAATTTGAGACCATTTTCATCAGTCCCAGAAAATATTACTTCTTTACCAGGAAGATCAATAAATGTGACATCTTTTACAGCACTGTAATCAAAATTAAAAGAACCTTTAATGCGGGCACTAGCCAGATTCTGTAGTTGTTGCAATCCTTCAGGTGTGTTTTCATATCCGGTAACAACCGGCACTGCTACCGTAATAACTGCACCTCTTGAGGTTTCTGGTGATTCAAAAAGAACAACACTTCTGTCTTGATTTTCAGACATTACCCAGTTTGAAGGATAATCTATTCTCGTATACCAGATATCTTCAGAAAAGGTCAGGAATGGTTCTGTCGATGGTAATTTATAGATAGGATATCCTTCTCCCGGAGGAAGAATTATCGTCTCTATAGCAGCAGAGATGAGATCTATCGCGGGGAAATCTTCATTTACCGGTGCTGCTTCACCTATTCCTACACAAATAATCATGATTATAAGACTTACCCTGACCCATGTAATATTAGAAAAATTCAATGTAACCATTATTTACACCCGTTATATCATCCCAAACAGAGTAACAATATCCTGAAATCCTAAAAATCCATTTTTATCAAAATCAAATGCAGATACTGGTTCATGCTCTTGTGCCCATCCAATCTGCTCAAAGAAAACCGTTACATCCTGAAACCCTAAAAATCCATTCCCATCAATATCTTCATAAAGCCCGTCTCCGGTAAGATCATGTGGTTGTGGATATGACCCCCCGGCAACATTAGGGAAAGGTACCACATCAGGTTCTACACCGGTAACCGATATCAGATTATTTTTAGATATGGTTGCTGTTTCAGAACTCCTAAAGACATTCAGGGTTACTGAGTAAGTTCCTGTATTCTCATAGATATGGTAACCATTCTTAGAGGTACCTGATGTACCATCACCATAATCCCATTGCCATGAATCGGGCGTACCTGTTGAACGATCTTCAAACCATACATTGAGGGGGACGGTTCCGGTTTTTGGAGATGCAATAAATTCTGCGGTCAATGGTTCCATCGGAGTTACTGTCGGAGTGGGGGTGACAGAAAACCGTGCATCGATTGTTTCCCACATCGTGACCGGCCAGTCGATATTCTGATAACGGGAATTATAATCCATATTCATATCAATGCGAAATGTTCCTGATGGTCTGTTAGATGGAGCACCCCAGGAATTAACACATTCCCAGTACCCGGAACCATCAGTATATTCATGGTACCCTGTTACCAGTACAGCGTGGCCTCCACCCTCATTATAATTATAGGGTGTTTTTGAAAATGCATCGATCTGATAGACCGCAGTTTCTTGTTGATTCTTCCAGAAATTTTTAAAATCATCCCATGCTATTGTATCAGGCAACCAGAACGAGAGATAAACACCCCTGCCGGCATTAATTTGATATTTTAGATTTGTAATTGCAGTTGCTTGAGGAATATTCAGGGTTGAAATTGTCATGGGAATGAGATCCTGAATCTGATAATACGAATTTTTAGATATACTGTCTGGAGGAACCACCGTGTGACGAATCTGTGCACCGTTGCTATCCTTAAATGCTGCATTTATATTTGACCAGGGGATAATTATCAGTTTTCCTCCATATAAACCCTTATCAAGATAAAAAGAGGTGAAATCATTTATAGAACCACCACTGACACAGGCAAAATCATCTCCTGAAAATGGAGATAATCCACCATTTCGGTAGGTAGAAGTGGGGTACTGAACAGAAATGCGATCCTCTATTGCATACAGTTTATTCAGAGTTATCGTCATAATTCCGGTTCCTGCCCAAATCCAACAATTATTACAGTTTTTTTGATCTTGCTCCACAGGATTATAGGTAAGAAATGGCAAGAGACTCATTTCACCTGCCTGCTCAAGAGTGAGATTATCACCTATGAAAGGGGCAGGAGCCAGGGTATTTTTTAGATATCGTTCTTTATAGACTGTCATCTCTTCGGGGGTGAATTGTAGTACGGTAAATGAAGAAATGTCATCTTCTCCTGATTTAGAACCTGTTGATTGAATTGGAACAGATCCATTTTGTATGTCCTGATATGAAACGAGCGAAATAGTACCTGACTGTTTTTGCGAGTATGAAGATCCAATGGCACAGGAACTACATCCAGAATTCACAGGAATCGGATGGTACCGTTGATGTATGAAAGTATCATATGTCGTTACCCCACTGTTTCCAGGTAGTACAGGACTATCTGCAATCCCAATAAATGAAGAAGAGAATAACAGTACAATCCCAATACAAACAATGATAATTATTCTGCAAGAAAAAATTGATTTATGTCTCATAAGTATATCCTTTCAGACTTCTTCTGTTACAGGTTTTTTCTATTATTGTGCTGTACTGCTATTTTTGTGAGGTACCCATATAAAAGATGTGCATTGTTTCTCCAAAAACTCAACAATACTATCAGGAAGGATCACTAATAACCACGAATCACAACATGTCTATGGAAAAAATGAATTGATAAACAGATTATGTAGTTGATACCGGGTCTTTTATGCAGGTGTCAAACCTTCTTAATGGCAGTAATTCTTATCTGTAATATCAAAAATGGTTATCTAAACTTCTATTAAAAATAAATCTGAAGTTACCTGAAATTACCACATAAAAATATTTATTTGTCAGACAACTGGTATTCATAAATAGGACTAATTGAAATGTAGTACTATGCATCCCTTTGTTGGTATGATAATCATAAGCCTGATAATTGCTCTATTAATAACATCAGTATCCGCATTTGATATACTCCCGGAAGGTGACATATATGCAAATGAAGAGATTACTTTACAAGGGTTGACGAACTTTAATGAAGAAAACAACATATTGATAGAGATTTTCCCGGCATCTTTCGGACCTACACATAAATATGACCCGGTAATTATGGGAGGAACATCAGGAATTGTACCGGTGCTGAAAACAAATAATACTTCTATGAATATCTGGTCTTTTACTTTTTCAACAGTGGGATGGAGTCCAGATCTGTACATGGTTCGAACAGAGGTACTTGGAAAGAATTCTATCCAGACTGAGACATACGAACTACTTCCTGCTCAGGATACTAATACCCCTGAAAATCATCTCTCTGAAACAATCTCTTTAGATAGAAAAGATGATGGAGATGATGAACAATCGGAATTTTTTAAACCGGCTGAACAGATGATAATCAAAGATACAGAAGTAATACCATCTTTACCGGCAACACCATCTCCACTTCCAATCTGGCTTGTGATTGTTGGAATTTTTCTCGTTTCTGCTCATCTTATGTATACGAGAAAATAAGTAACACTTATTCAATAAATTCCATCATCTTTTTCTTAAAAAAAACTTCTACTTCCTGCATCAGTGCATACGGACCTCTGACCGCTAAAAGGTTACGTGCATCTCCATCCATATTTGCAAATGTAAGATTTTCTGTTCGTTCTACCATCTCTACATCAAAAGAGGTCACAATATCTCTGATTATAGACCGTGGGGTTCCGGGAGGGAATACAAGATCAAATAACTGTTCTTCTCCCTGGTTCTGAGTCTGTTCATTCTTATTTTCTGTCATATGTATCCC
>CAYRYR010000016.1:0-27073 GCA_964428385.1 uncultured Methanoregulaceae archaeon | reverse complement strand
ATTACATCGTGACAACGACTCACATACTCATCAACAATGCGCGATTTTTTCCGGGTTGAAATGCCAACGGTTTTTTTGGTACTATCTCCGAAGATATCAAGCGCTGTTCCTGTTTTTTCACTGACAATACCAGTCCCCCGAACAATTCCATCCAGAATAGACCCAGCAAGACCACAGAAATTTCCTATGGTGTTTGCAAATGGATCAGTTGCATCAGGGGCAACATCACTGGTTATCCGTCCATCAAGTGTTGTCCCAAAATCGATAGCTATACAAGGATTTCTAAAATCAACCGGAGTCCATTTTGCCCCTTCTTTTATCCCTGCCATTGCCAGTTCACCTTCCATTTCATTCGCAACCATCTCAACACCAGTTGCACCTTTTGGAGGGACAACACCTGCGACAGCCCCTGAAAAATTAACCCGATCAGCAAATGAAAATGGCTGTAATTTTTTTGCCTGATTCGCTTTCGACATGGGAGGAGTCATCTTTTTTGGAGGAACACCTGCTTTTAAGCATCCATTTGCAAGGGCAATAACAAAATCACCTACCTGATCAGGTGAATCCATCGCTGCAACGACACCAGTACTGCGAACAACAAAATCCAGATCTTCCCTGATATCCAGATGAGCATCTGCATGACAGGTAATAATCGTCTGACTCACAAGTTCAGTTACCGACTCGCGGGTGAGTGAAGTTCCATCAAGGGTTTGCCCAAATATTTCTTCTCCTGGTTTTGGCTTTCTTACATCCCTGCTCATTCTGACAGTTTTGTTAATGACATAACAAACACCCTTTTCTAAATCAACTCCTGTAAGAATACATTTCGTAGTCGTATTCCCCATTTCAACTGAAGCTACGATGAAATATGGTTTTATATCATAATCGTTTTTTTCAAGACCAGGTCCTTGAATTATCCGGGGTGGAGGCGGACTCTCAACGATATATGGTTTAGGTGTAGATTTTAAAAATGGTGCAAAAAAATCCAGACTCATAACAGAAATATTTCGCTTCCACACCTTATCAGCTTTCCTTTTTAATCTGATTACAGAATATGCGTATCATTTTATTGTTCAAAAAAAATGGAAATGGTATGAAAGCATGAAAATGATACCTGAATCATGAATCACTCAACAATATTACCATTTTTTTCTACTATTTTTACAGTTGTTGTTTATCGATGTATTTTAAATGGAACTAATTTATACCATGTTTTCATTGTATCCGATTATACAACGAAACCTACAGGAACAACCTGTGACCATACTCGGATATTTTGTATACCCCAAATAACATAACCACATTTTTACCCTTATTATTTCCTGAAAAAAAACAAAATTAGTGGTGATAAAGAAAAAAATAAATTTCAAAATATTAACTCATAATTCTCTTTTTTTTGGTATATCTTTTTTGATTCCCAACACAGACAAATAAACCATGCGAACATGAATTGTCTCATTTCATAGAAGAATAATATTGTACCACACAACGCGTTAATCAACTCTAACAGAAAAATGCATAATATTTACACGATCTGATATTACTATAATCATCTCATCATAATGGAATTAAAAGGTTTCAACACGAAACGATTGATGAAATTCTATTTTACCAATTTTAACTATGCACATTTATGATTCATTTGCCATAAATATTCGAAAAATCCATATTATATGATAATATAAAAATTATATATACTGAAAAAAGGACTATTTCTCTTTAGGGTGTCTTATCACAACTGCATTTATTACAGGATTGGGATCATTATGGCTAGAAAATTATCCTCTATTATCATGAACCCTGTGAAGGTTACCCGACACAAATAAAACAGGCAGTAAAGGATGGAAAAATGAGAATGTAATAAATATGAATAATATAATTTACATAAAATTAAATTGCAACCATTCTGAATGTTGTATTGATGTATAATAATGAATCTATCAGATTCTCATACCATTGTACTTTAGATCAATTCACTACTTAAAAGAAAAAAGATACCAGTTGTACAGACTATGCATACAGAACAATATTCTCTTCCTGTCCATGCCATCCTTTTTGATCTTGATAATACCCTTTTTGACTTTGTCGCTGCTAAACTAGCAGCTTGTGATGCAGTTAACGCATATTTGGGCGTCGGGAACCGGGAAGAGCTTATTACATTCTTCCTTCGTGACATATGGCATCTTGAAGATCCTGCCATAATCAGAGAATATATGAATTATTATGGCTTTTTTTCAGATGAACAATATCATACATGTGTACATATTTATGAAACAATAAAAAAAACACATACATATCCATATCCTGGAGTATACAAGACACTATCACTATTGCACAAAAAAGAGATTATTCTTGGAGTTGTAACCGATTCACTCACAACTATCGCAAAAAAGAAATTGGATATACTCAACCTCTGTCCTTTTATCACAACTCTGGTTACTGGAGAGATGACCGGGACCCTTAAACCAAAATCAGATGTTTTTCTCCTTGCATTAATGCGGTTGTCTCTACTCCCAAACGAGGTATTATTTGTAGGAGATTCACTATACCGGGATATCAGTCCATCCAGTCTTTTAGGAATGCAAACGGCTTACGCAGCATATGGAGATAGAAATACCCTGGATGAATATTGCGACTGTCTTCCGGATTTTACCTTATTTGAAATAACAGATCTTATCGATATAGTATTTTCTTCTGAAAGAGTAACATAATTTGGAAGAATGAAACCAAAGAGATAACAATATATTTATTATCATACCAAAATAGCCGTTTATCAATGATCCCAGTCTAGTAACTCTCTCATTTGAGAGATACAGAACCAAAACAGGAAGGTACATTTACGTTTCTCTCGAGAAGTTAATAATAATCTTTCTTATGATATCAGGTGTTGCAACGGTATCAACGGCCCCGGTTTTTATGGCTGCCAACGGCATACTCGCTATTATTGCGGTTTTAGGATCCTGAGCAACCGTAATGGCATTAATAGACTTAAGATAGAAAAGACCATGTGAACCATCAGCTGCCATTCCTGTAAGAATTATTCCCAAAAAGTGTACCTTCTTATCAGCCTGGCATGACATCATGGTTACATCAATTGATGGTCTAAACCGATTGACTGGATCAGTATACCCATAGGTAAAAGATGAATTATGTTCTATCAGGAGATGAACAGATGTAGGTGCGACATAGATAAACCCATTTTGAATGATTTCTTTATCTTTTGGAACACAAACAGTCATTTCAGTTAATGAATTAAAAAAAGCGCTTATCCTTTCTGCATATAATTCCATGATATGCTGCACAATAACAATTGAAAGTGGTAGCCGAGGAAGATTTGCTATAATTTTTTCCAGAACTGCAATACCTCCAGTAGAAGAACCTATTATTACAATATATCGGTGAGGATTCATATTTCACTCACAGGTACAGCATATAGTGAACCACAGTTTCAATTAATGTATCACTATCAAACGGTTTTACGATATAATCAAAAATAAAACCATTTAATTCAGCTTCTTTTTCATCTGGTTCTAATTCAGCAGTTACCATAAGAATGATTATGTTATGAAAGAGATCTTCTCTGACAATAGCCCGGATTGTATCCCACCCATTCATTACAGGCATACAGATATCCATCAGAATGATCCCTGAAAAACCATTACGCAGATAAAAAAGGCACTGTTGTGCATTCAGGGCGACCTCAACTGATATTCCCTGTTCCGCAAACGTCTCTACAACACAGGTGCACAAAGCAGGATCATCATCAACAATCATCACCCTGGTGAGTCTTTGTACTAATTTATCAGTCATATGTTAGATATTCTCATACAAATATATAATGTAAAGGATACATCTCTCATTTCTATTACAATACATTGCTAAATATTTTTAAATCATCATAATTCCAGGTTTATAATAAAACAAGCTTTTTATTTCATATTGGTATTCAAGGTGTTACCAGGAATCTTTTCTAAAAAGGAATGTGTAAGAAATTTTCAGATAATCTGATGAAAAATCCTATATACCATACCATATGCAATGATGAATTCACAGATAGAAAAAAGGATATCAATTACTATCTGTCATGATATTCTTGGTTTAGACAAAATTAGAACTACTCATATAAGAGAACGAAATAAAAAATGAAAAACTCCTTTCAGAATTAAATTAATTTTATCATTCCTGTTTGAGGTTCCATCGCTTCACCTACCAGTAACATATTACTTATATGCTTATCAACATCATCCAAATCAAATCCTCTTGCAACTACCCGCTTAACCACATCCTGAATTGAAGAACGCCCTCTTTCATCTGCTCCTTCCCGAATCATCTCCTTTATTGTCCGGATCAGATCCCGCTTACTGAGTGACAGTCCTGAAGAAATTCGATCAATATCATATTCTCCGGTTTGTGGATCATACGCAACCTTTCTCAAACACTGATCAATAATCTTAATCGAACGTTCTGCATCTGAATATTCAATTGTGGATGATAATCTGACACGGGCACTTGCTTCAGCAAGGCGAATAATAGCTTCAAGCTGACGCGCAGTAACCGGAACCGGTTTGTCGAGAGAAGCTTTACTTCTGAGATCCAGATAATATTGTACGAGCATTTCCCGTGCTTTATCAGATAACAATGGAAAACACGTACGCTTTGCATATGCCACAAATTTTCTAAAGAGCACCTCATCGATTTCCGGTGTAACCGGTTTCATCTGATCCAGAATATACGAGTCATCAACACCAGGGATTGGTTCATATGTATGCTGGGCAATTAATTCCCCTACTTTGTGTGATTGCAAAATATGATTTGCAATGGCATTATCCCGTTCCCGATCAGGAAGATCAGTCATAATAAAAAGGAGATCAAACCGGGAGAGAAGAGACGGGGGCATATTAATCTGCTCACCAATAGGTGCAAAGTCATCAAATCTTCCTAATTTTGGATTTGCAGCCCCAAGTAAGGCACATCTGGATCGAAGCGTTGCAGTAATACCAGCTTTTGCCACACTTATTGATTGCTGTTCCATTGCTTCATGAAGTGAGCTCCTGTCATGCTTATCCATCTTATCCATCTCATCAACACAGGCAACACCCATATCTGCTAGTACTAATGCACCTGCTTCCAGTGTCCATCTCCCATCCCCAAATTCATCTTTCACTGCTGTTGCAGTAAGACCTGCTGATGTTGATGACTGTCCACTGGTATAGATAGAACGGGGAGCTAATCGTGAGACATACCGTATCATTTGAGATTTTGCAACGCCAGGATCTCCGACTAAGAGAATATGAATGTCTCCCCGAAGATGTGTGCCATCAGACATCTCTTTTGTAACACCGCCAAATAACTGCAATGCAATTGCCATTTTGACCTCGTCATGTCCATGAATCGTCGGAGCTATTGAATGTGTTACTTTTCGGTAAATTAACGGATCTGATGCAAGATCCCTGATAATCTTAACATCTTCATCAGCAATGTCAACCTCTGCAAACTCTTTCTCTGATATTTCAATAGAGTTACATTCCAGATATATCTCAAAGACAGTACTCTTCGTTCCATATGAGGTACGCTGCATAGATCGAAGAATTCCATTGAGTACTACACGGTCTCCGGGTGCAACAACTCCGGTCAGATCATCAATTAGATCAACATCAAGGGTTTGTGGTTGTTCTCCACCCCGCAAACCTTCCGGGGATTCCTGAATACGAAGTTTTTGCGAGTCAATAAATTCTGAAAATTTGATGATGAGTTCAAGTTTTTTATGGGTACATCCATCAGTTGCACACCCGTCAGGTTCAGTAAACCCACCATATCCTTGTGCACGGGAAGTTATATGCCCGGAAGAACAACGGAATTTTGCGAGGGTTATTCGTGGCCGAACTTCAGTTATTTTTCTCAGAATTCCTTCTACACTGATGAATTTTCCGATATGATCAGACCGTATATGACGAATTCCAATCTTTTTAGGGAGGTTAATAAACCTGATATTAACATCTGGAACCGTCTTATCCTTTCTGACTACAATCAACTGGTGGTCTTTAATACAATCCTTGATGTCACCAATAACTTTTCCCGGGTTTTCAAGAAGTTCATCAGCCATCTGCGTGCCAACCCGCCCATAGCTCTCTATATCTCGATAATTTATGTATAGTGAACGTTTAAAAGGAAATTCTCTTGACAATTCCTCCAGATTTTTTTTATATCGGGTTTTTAAAAATCGTTTCCAGTCTGCATCTCTGTCGATTATTTCTACATCCATGGCGTTTACGTTTTACTTATCCACATTAACTTCTGCAGGTCATCACAAATTTTGCTATCAGTGCTTCCATCTGGATATCACTATGAGCCCCTTCTGACAGCCTGAAATCAGTCTCACCAATATGACTGACAAGGTGCATTCTGACATCCATAGAAAGATGAGATTGTAATACCACCCTGTATAACTGCCCAAGTAATTCCTGTGGTGCAATTCCCCTGTCATGCATTAACTGACTAAGAGCCTGCTCTGCTCCTTCAAAATTTCCAGATATGCAGAGATCAATAAGTTCCTGCAACTCCTCAGGTCGTGCCGTTGCAGTAATCGCATATATCATCTCTGGCAGAATTTTAGGTGAGAGAATAGCAGCACCCTGAAGAGCATTGATAGCTTTTCGCATATCCCCCTGTGCGACAAAACAGATAGCTTCAAAAATATCAGGTGATAATGATAAATTTTGTTCATGACCGATCCTCTTTATCATGGTTGTAATTGCTTCATTACTCAAAAACCGAAACCGATATACTGCACATCGACTCTGTATAGGATCGATAATTTTAGAAGAATAATTACAGGATAAAATAAAGCGACAGGTCATTGCATATGTCTCCATCGTTCTTCTGAGTGCTGACTGCGCATCGTTTGTTAATGCATCGGCCTCATCCAGAAAAAGAATCTTAAATTCTGCTCCCCCAAATGGAGACGTTCTGGCAAATTGTTTGACCTGATTTCTGACCACATCAATCCCCCGATCATCAGATGCATTCAGCTCCCGAAAGTTCATTCTCCAGTCATCACCAAAGAACTCACGTGCCAGGGCAACTGCTGCCGTGGTCTTGCCTATACCTGCACTACCGGTAAAAAGCAGGTGTGGCATAGATCCTGCAGAAACATAACTCATAAGCCGCTCAATGATTTCAGCTTGTCCAACGATTTCACTAAGCTTTGTTGGCCGGTATTTTTCTATCCAGATAGTATGGCCTTCATCCATAGATTACTCCCAGATTGTCTGCCTGACAAGATGGGTTCTCATAGAGAATGCGTCTTGCAGACAATGGTCCTATACATTGTTTGTTGTATAACACAAAAGACCTGATTGGTACATACCTCATATGCCCATAAACAAAAAGCGTTTCGTAACATCAGGAAATTGTTTCAATCAAAAAAAAGGAGCGTGTAAAGTTACTCACTTGCAGGAGTTGATTCTGCAAGAGGTGCTTCAATCAGTTTTTCATCGACTTCATCGGTAAGATTCTCTGAACTGGTTAATTGAGCAGAGAGAGCATCAATCTGATCTATTGCCTCTTTTGCCGGGATATCATCAGGATTAATTCTGAGGACTTCTAAAAATGCATTTTTAGCCTCCTCAAGTCTTCCGGCCTTGAACAATGCAGTACCCTTATTGTACCACACGACATCATCATCAGCATTGAAACCAATAGCCATCTCAAATGCATCAATAGCATCATCGTATCTCTCAAGTTCCATCAGAGTCAGGCCTTTACTATTATATGCTCGTAATGCCGGTTCTAACTCTATAGCCTGGTCATAAAATCCTACCGCTTCCTCATAGGAACCAAGGTTATGACTGGTTGACCCAAGATTATAATACACTTCTGCAGATTTGTCACCAAGGTCCAGTGCCTTATTAAAGGTTTCAAGAGCTTTTCCGTACTCTTTTTGTGCGTTATATGTAGTACCAAGGTCAATCCAGTTTAATACATTTTCAGGTTCTAACTCTGTAGCCTTTGTAAAGGCCGTAATGGCATCACTATATGCTTCTATTGAAGCCAGTGAAAGACCATACTGACCCCATGCCGTACCATTTTCTGCATATCCAGGATCCTTGACTACCATCTGGAGAATCGGTACTACCACAGGATACTTTTCAAGTTCCATCAATGAAACAGCCATAAAGTACTTCGCATCAATGTTATCAGGGTCAAGTTTGAGCGCTTCCTCATATGCCAGAATGGCTGATGCATAATTTTCACTATCAGCTCGAATATTACCCAGATAGAACCATGCCTTTGCGTTTGTTGAATCTATTGCCGTAACGGTTGCAAAGTCCTGCGCTGCCCTATCCAACTGTTCTAGAGCCATATACGCAATACCCCGGTTGAGAAATGCAGCTGCTACTTCCGGGTTTATTGCTATTGCGGCATCAGTTGCGGTAATAGCATCTTCATATTGTTCTTCAGAGTTGAGAATACCGCTCATATCAACATATGCAGCAGCATATTCAGGATTGACTGAAATTGCAGTTGTATATGCATTGATTGCATCCTCATTATTTCCAAGTCCGTACTGAGCAGTTCCGGTATAGTACCATGCATCATCTAACAATTCACCAACATTATCAGGATCCAGTTCGATGACTTTGGAAAATGCCGTAATTGCATCTTCTTCATTCGCCAGTACAAGGCTTGCCCGACCTTTCTGATACCAGCCAGGAATGTAATTGGGTTCAATATTTAATACCGTATCAAATGAATTTATGGCATCCTGATAGAGCCCGTCATGATCAAGATATAAAAGTCCGATCTCATAATTGACAGCATAATTATCTGGATTTATGTTGTACGCCTTCTCTAAGGCATCCCGTGAATTGTCATACTCTTCAAGAATACCTCCATAGATCAATCCTTCATAGTAATAAGCTGCATCATTTTCCGGTTCCAGACTGATTGACTCTTCAAATGCAGAGATGGCATTTTCATAGTCTTCTTTCTCCATATAGATGCGTCCTTTATCATACCAGGCCTGATCATCTTCTGGGAATGCTGCAAGAAGTACATCTACCGCTGCTAACGCTTCATCCAGCATTTTTTGCTGATTGTACACAAATACGATATTTCGGTATGCATCCAGCCTCTCTGAATCTAATTCTGTGACTTTGGTATATGCGCTAACTGCATCATCAAAATTTTGCAGGAGAAATGCTGTGCTTCCTTTCTTAAACCATGCATCAGTGTATTCCGGATCAATTGCAATAGCTTCATCAAAGAGTTTAGACGCCTCTTCGAAATTTTTCTCTTCGAAAAAAACCAAGCCCTGATTATAAAGATCGGTTGTATTCTGTTCAGCTGCCTCTATTGCAGTGATTGAGCAGCAAAACAGAATTCCAATAACAAATAGAATTGTTATTCTACTAACTTGCATGCCTTAAAGGTGCATAGTGCACGCACATATACTTTCTTCAATAGTGTGATTCCAAACCAGAAAATATTTCGATACATCACAAAAAATGCGCAGAATATTGAAGTATATCTTAAAAATCCATAATGCAATACAAATTGATCAGATATCCTTTTCTCATTATTAAAATTATTAATAATGACTTTATATTTATCGCCCGGAATCTCTATTGGCAGAATCTCCTACTATTAAACTCATTTAATAAGAGTTCATTTTATTATTCGAAATATCAATATTGTGACATAATTTTCCTATGATACTCCTGTTATGTCAACATAGTACTAATAAAACAAAATGAAACCTGGTTTTTCGATATGTAACTTATGAATCATGCAAACATATTCTGGTATGATAAAACTGAAACATAAAACTGAAACAAAATGAAGAAAATAAACTCAGAATAATGCGAGGGATGGGATTCGAACCCATGGACTCCTTCGAGAACGGATCTTAAGTCCGCCGCCTTTGGCCTGGCTTAGCTACCCTCGCGCTTTAACACATTGATCGCTGTAGGTAAAATAAGTGTTGTGACAACTTTATCCAAAACTGTCATTAGAATTTTCTTCCTGCCCTCAATTGCCAGCGTCTTCTACGATAAACACAAGATTCTAGTACCTACAGATAAAACCACATGGGAATTATATGCATCTTTTAGGATGGATAGAGTATAACGGTAAATCTCTGACTCATGAAGAAATAGTCTCACTTCTTTGTACCAATCCTGCAAACGCCAGACTTTTTGGAGGAGAATTTTATCTCTCATGGAATGGATACGAGGCACGTGACCATTACGGGGTGATTCCAGGCCCCTGTCCTGCTGGAACTCTTATGCACCATGGAACCATTATCGGTTCTGTACAACCTGAAATTCCGGAACAAAACCTGGAAGAAGCTATCATATCCGCAGTCCGGTTGCGCTCGGATACAGGAGTTACTGCTCTTTCTGGTGGTGTTGACTCAACACTTGTTGCATCATTAGCAAAACTACCCTGTATATCAGTTGGTCTTTTAGATTCCCATGATACCAGACAGGCAAAGCAGGTTGCAGAACGACTTAAACTGGAACTTGATCAGGTTATCATCTCTCCCCGAGAAATTGAGGAAGTTGTATTAATTGTTGCAAACCTTGAATCAGTATGGACCCCGGTCGATATCGGAATCGCAACCACACTCTTTTTCATTGCACAACGTGCTTCTGAATGTGGATACGAACGCATTTTGACAGGACAGAGTGCTGATGAGATATTTGGAGGTTACTCCAGGTATCTGGAGACGGAAGATCTCGCAGGAGATCTTGCAAAGGACTTTCGCGGACTTTCATATCAGGCTTCACGGGATCAGAGGATAGCTACATACCACCATACATATCTCTCAATGCCATACCTGGATACGCGTGTTGTCTCTACAGCAGCAAATATCCCCCCTAAAGAAAAAGTATCAGAAGGAATACGAAAAAAACCGCTTCGCATGGTAGCTGCGCGGCATATTCCTGCAGAATATGCATATTATGAGAAACGAGCAATGCAGTACGGGACTGGTATCTGGAAGGAGATCAAACGGCTTGCCCGTCATAATGGTTATAACACGTCGGTTCAAGACTACATAAATAGTTTAAGGAGGACCTGAATACCAATGGTTAGCAAAAAAGACGTCATACATGTTGGAAAATTGGCTGACGTCGGTGTGAATGAGTCAGAATTAGAAGAATTTTCAGTGCAATTTACTAAAATTCTTGATTACTTTGAGATATTAGATGAACTACCAGAAGAACGAACTATAACAGGTGAAACCTTCAATATACTTCGTGAAGATATCATCACTCCATCACTCAACCATGAAATAGCCCTGAAAAATGCAGGTGAAGAAGAAGAAGGGTTCTTCAAAGCACCACGGGTGATGTAATGGAGATGATATCCTTTAACCCTCATGATACCTGTAACGCTTTTATTACAACTCAAATACAGGCTCCATTCAAAGAAGGTGCTCTTTCCGGCGTTCCTATCGCAATAAAAGACAATATCTGTACAGCCGGAATCGAGACGACCTGTGGATCGGCCATCCTCAAAGGATATATTCCACCTTATGATGCCCATGTAATAACACTCCTTAAAGATGCGGGTGCTGCAATAGTGGGTAAAACTAACATGGATGAGTTTGGGATGGGAACTACTACCGAATCAAGTGCATTCGGACCAACCACAAACCCCCATGATCCCTCCCGTGTTCCTGGCGGCTCTTCAGGGGGATCTGCTGCGGCTGTTGCTTCTGGAATGGTCCCCTATGCACTTGGAACAGATACAGGGGGTTCTATCAGATGTCCTGCTTCGTTCTGTGGAATTACCGGATTAAAACCTACCTATGGAAGAGTGTCACGGTTCGGTCTCATTGCTTATGCTAATTCACTAGAACAGATTGGGCCTATGGCACAGGATGTATCAGGTGTTTCCCGCATTTTTTCCGTAATTGCAGGCCATGATACACATGATGCAACTAGTGTGAATCATCCTTATACTCATAATCCTGATCCCGAAAAGATAAACGGAATGAGAATTGGTGTCCCTGATGAATTTTTTGGAGATGGTGTTGATCCGGCAGTTAGCACAGTAGTTAAAGAAGCACTTGATGTTTTCGCTTCCAAGGGAGCTGAGCTTATTCCATTTACAATGCCATCAATGCGGTTTTCTCTTGCTGCATATTATGTCATCTGTACTAGTGAAGCAAGTTCAAATCTTGCCCGGTTTGATGGAATCAGATATGGACCTGCGATAGATACCAAAAACCGCTGGCATGATGCCTTCTCTAAATACCGTCACGACTATTTTGGAAAAGAAGTCCGTCGCCGGATTATGCTGGGGACATTTGCACTCTCATCCGGCTATTATGGAAGATATTACCAAAAAGCACAGGCGGCAAAAAGAATGGTCAGAGAAGATTTTGCACGAATTTTCACCGATGTAGACATCATAGCAGGCCCTACCATGCCAACTGTTGCATATAAGCTGGGAGAAAAGAACGACCCACTTCAGATGTACCTTTCAGATATCCTTACCGTGCCTGCAAACCTTGCAGGTGTTCCTGCTCTCTCAGTCCCATGCGGACATATTGAAAAGATGCCAGTCGGACTGCAGATAATGGGCAAACCTTTTGATGATGAAACCGTGATAGATGCTGCTTATGCCTATGAACAGGAGGTCGCAAAGAATGGCAGATGAGATAATAATCGGACTTGAGATTCATTGTCAGCTTAACACGGCATCAAAACTCTTCTGTGGATGTTCTACCGATTTTCGTGATGATGCACCAAATACTCACACCTGCCCGATATGCTTAGGATTACCTGGTACAATGCCTATGCTAAACAAAAAAGCAATTGAATTTGCTCTTTTGGTTGCAAAAGCCTTACATTGTGAAGTATTGGATGAATGTGAATTTGCACGGAAAAACTATTTTTATCCGGATCTCAATAAAGCATACCAGATAACCCAGTACGACAAACCTCTTGCTGAAGGCGGAAATCTTATCATTGAAGGAGATAACGGGGAGAGAAAAATCAGAATAACACGAATACACCTGGAAGAAGATCCAGGAAGATCTGTTCATATGGGTTCACAGGATAGAGCACGATATACTCTTGTTGATTATAATAGATCCGGAATTCCCTTAATTGAGATCGTAACAGAACCAGATCTCAGATCTCCAAAAGAGGCACGACGCTTCCTGAACAAAATGAGGGCTACTCTTGAATATCTAAATGTATTTGACAGTGAAGCAGAAGGTTCTCTCAGAGTTGATGCAAATATATCAATTAAAGGAAGTAACCGAGTAGAGGTAAAAAATATCTCCAGTTATAAAGGCGTAGAAAAAGCTCTTCTCTTTGAAATTACAAGACAGAAAAATGCTATCAGGCGTGGTCTTAAAGTTGAACGAGAAACGCGTCATTTTCTAGAGACACGCGGAGTTACAACCTCATCACGATCAAAAGAAGAAGAGAATGATTACCGCTATTTCCCTGAGCCGGATTTGTTACCACTCAGAGTCAGATCATGGATTGATGCTATAGAGCTACCAGAATTGCCTGATGCAAGACGTGAACGTTTCATAAAACAGTATGCATGTTCTGTTGAACACGCAAAAACATTAACAGGATCTATCAGAATTGCTGAGTTTTTTGAGAAAGTCGCATCAATTGATCATACTCTTGCTTCTACCTGGACCGCAGACTATCTTCTTGGAGAACTGAATTATCGGGGAATGTCTATTGATGTAGTTCCCCCGGATATTTTCAGGGATCTCCTTAGTCATCTTAAGAATGAGTCAATCACTGATAAAAGCGGTGTCGAGGTTATGCGGATTATTCTAGACAAAATAGCACACAAAGAACCAATAGAAACGCCAACTGCCTGTATTACACGTCTTGGCCTAGGAAAAACAGGTGAAGGTGAAATTACAGGAATGGTTAAAGATGTGTTAGATGAAAACCAGTCTGCGGTGCAGGATTATCGTACCGGAAAAAATGAAGCCCTGAATTATCTAGTCGGACAGGTAATGAAAAAATGCAGGGGACGGGCAGATCCTGCTCAATTAAACAGATTACTCATAGAATTGCTAGCAAAAAAGGAATAATTGGTCATGCATCTGATAATTGCAGAAAAGAATATTGCAGCTAACAGAATATCTCAAATTCTCGCAGGGAAACAGAAAGTTTCACAGAAACGAGAAGGCAAAACAACCATCTATCAGTTTAATGACACCTCGGTAATTGGACTACGTGGTCATGTTGTTGAGGTGGATTTTGTACCAGGTTATTCTAACTGGCGTTCAGAGACTCATCCCCCAAGATCACTTATTAATGCAAAAACCTTAAAAAGACCGACAGAACCAGGAATTGTAAATCTTGTTAAGAAACTTTCAAAAACATCAAATCTTGTTACCATAGCAACTGATTTTGATACTGAGGGAGAACTAATCGGAAAAGAAGCGTATGAGATAGTCAGAATGGCACACAAAACAGTGCCTGTAGATCGTGCGCGATTTTCTGCAATTACCAAAAAAGAGATAGAGGATGCATTTTCAAACACAACAGAAATTGATTTTGATCTCGCATCAGCAGGAGAGACACGACAGATAATTGATCTTATGTGGGGAGCTTCCCTGACCAGGTTTATCAGTCTTGCTGCAAAACGTGGTGGAAATAATATTTTATCAGTTGGAAGAGTACAGAGTCCGACTCTTGCAATGATTGTAGAACGTGAACGTGAGATTGAAGCGTTTATTCCTGAGCCATATTGGGATCTAACTCTTTCCACCGAGAAAGATGAGATAACGTTCATTGCAAAGCATACAAAAGGTAAATTCTGGGATAAACATGAGGCTGATACTGCACGGATTGCCACGAAAGATCCGTTACGAGTTGTAGAGATTAAAGAAGGAATCCGTAGAGATGCTGCACCAACGCCGTTTGATACGACTGCATTTATCGTAGCAGCCGGACGAATCGGGTTATCAGCTGCAAATGCAATGCGTATCGCTGAAGAACTCTACATGAACGGGTTTATTTCCTATCCCAGAACAGACAATACCATCTATCCACCATCACTGAACCTGGACGATATCCTAAAGGATATAACTGGTGGTATCTTTGACAAGGAGATCGCATGGGTCATGCAGCATAAAAGAGATGTACCAACCAGAGGGAAAAAATCTTCAACAGACCATCCGCCTATTCATCCAACCGGTAAAGCAACTCCTGAAAAACTCGGAGAAAACTGGAAGGTATATGAATTAATTGTCAGGAGATTTCTTGCAACACTCTCACCTGACGCTGAATGGATTACAATGAAGATCTCATTTACTGCCGGAGATGAACCATTTGCATCCACCGGGAGCCTGCTTAAAGTCCCGGGTTGGAGAACGGTATATACCTATAGTGAGGCGAAAGACAGCCTGCTTCCCCATGTTTCCAAAGGTGAAATCCTCCCGATACGTGCAATTAATCTCGAAGAAAAACAGACCCAGCCACCACCACGCTACTCACAAAGTAAACTTATCCAGCAGATGGAAGAGTATGGTCTTGGGACAAAAAGTACCAGGCATGAAGTGATTCAGAAGCTGATAACCCGAAAATATATTGAAGGGACGCCACTACGTCCCACTTTGGTTGGAAGGGCTGTAACTGAATCACTTAAGACCCATGCCGATGCCATCACCAGACCTGATATGACACGAGCCATAGAAGAAGAGATGGAAAAGATTCGTGAACAGAAAAACTCGAAAGACAGAGTAATTTCTGAGTCACAACATATGCTACACCAGGTCTTTGATGCTCTTGAACACTATGGTGATCAGATAGGCCGGGATATCATGGAACAGACCGATGAAGAATATACTCTTGGTCCATGCCCGGTCTGTGGAAAAGACCTGCGAATAAGACATGTCAGGGGACAAAACCAGTTTATTGGCTGTACCTCTTACCCGGAATGTACTTTTAATATCGGACTTCCTGGCAGTATGTGGGGTTTTGCAGTCAGAACAAAGAATGTATGTGAGATACATCATCTCAATCACATCAGTTTAATCTCAAAAGGAGCACGACCATGGGAGATCGGATGTCCTTTTTGTCATCACCTGCAACAACAGAGTGAAATCTATGCAATGATGCCATCAATGACTGATGATATACGATCCAGAATTGAGAAAAATTACATCTTTTCGGTATATGATCTTTCCCGGCTGCAGAGTGAAGATCTGGTACAAAAAACCGGACTCAGCAAAACAATCGCAGAACTAATAATTTCTGAAGCTGGTTCTGTAATGAATCTCTTAAGAAGACGTTCTGAATGTAAAAAATTTATTAAGAAACTTATTCCTCCAAAAAAAGGACGGAGTCATACTAAAGTGATGTCAGCACTCCAAAAAATGGGTATTGATGATATACCGGATCTGGCACATGCTACAGTGAAACAACTAAAAGATGCAGGAATGAATGATGATGAAGCCAAAATTGTCCATACCAATGCAAACATAATAGTAGGCAAAGAAAGAATGCGAGCATTCGGGATACCTGCAATAAGCATCAACAAATATCAGGAAGCAGGATTTATTACTCCAGAAAGTCTTATTGCCACACCCATGCCTTTTATTACTATCAAGACCGGAATCACTATTGAGACAGTATACCGTCACTTGTCAATGATAGCACAAGGACAAAACCGGGCCCTTCCAAAAAAGGTTACCAAAGCAGCTCTTGAGAAAGGAAGAGAAGAATTACTTGCGAAAGAAGGTATCGGAGAGGTAACACTGGAACGTCTATATCGTGCCGGGATCTACAACTGTGAAATGATGAAAAATGCAGATCCAAAAGTAATAGCATCACAAACAGGAATATCAGAAAAACAAATTAATCAAATACAGCAGGCACTTTCATAATCTGTTTTATATCTTTATTCAAACATGACAAAAAAATACACATCTTTGGAGAAACCATGTTAACAAAATGGAAAAACTGGGCACATGTAACAAAACTCGATCCTGATAAAGTATTACATGCTGAAGATATTGCTAATATCGCTACAAGCGGTACTGATGCCCTGATGCTATCTGGCACTTTAAACATTACCCAGGAGAATATGAAGATGCTGCGTGACCAGGTATCTGCATATGACCTTCCCCTTGTTGTTGAACCATCAGGGCCTCATGCTGTTATTGCAGACGGAATTGATCTTCTTTTCATTCCAAGTGTGTTAAATACATCAAATCTGGAGTGGATTATTGGAAAACATAAATCATGGGTTATGCAGGAACATGTTCCCTGGGAACGAGTTATTCCAGAAGCATACATTGTCCTTAACCCAAATTCATCAGTAGCAAAAGTAACAGGTGCACAATGTTTTCTCTCAAATCAGGAAGTTGTCGCATTTTGCGAAGTCGCAGACCAGTATTTTCATTTCCCACTAATCTATATTGAATACAGTGGAACCTATGGTGACCCGGGTATCGTAAAGGATGCATCAGAATCCATTAGTAATGGTATATTGTATTATGGCGGCGGGATAGATTCACCAGAAAAAGCATATGAAATGTCTCGATATGCAGACACCATCGTAGTCGGAAATGCAGTCTATGAAAAAGGTGTTGAGACATTGAAAGCAACGGTAAAAGCTATCCAGTGATTTTTTTTCATGCCACATGTAAGAATTGTACTTGTTGAACCCATATATGAAGGAAATATAGGGTTTTCAGCACGAGTAATGAAAAATTTTGGATTTACCGATCTGGTCCTTATCAATCCCTGTAAAATTGGTAATGAAGCTTATGCGAGGGCATCACATGCAGATGATGTTCTTACACATGCTACTACCTGCTCTTTTCACGATGTTATCACATCGAGTCATATTCTAATCGGAACAACCGGAGAGATATCTAAATCAGTATGTCATTCAATGCGTATGCCATATTTTGTTCCAGGAGAAATACGAACAATGATAGAGGATATTGAAGGTACTGTTTCTATTCTCTTCGGAAGAGAAAACTGGGGATTGAATAACGAAGAGATAAGGCAATGTGATATTATCTGTACAATTCCTACTTCTTCAAAATACCCGATAATCAATCTTTCTCATGCTATTGGCATTATATGTTACGAACTAGCCGGGATCTGCAGAGGAGAGTATCCTCTGGCAACTCGGGAAGAAATGGATCATTTATACCATCACATTAATGAATATCTGGATCTGATTGGTCATCCCTCTTTTAAGCGTATAATGACCATGACTCTTATCAGGCGTATTCTGGGACGCTCAAAATTAACCATTCGTGAAGCTTCTACACTCCATGGACTGTTACGAAGAAGTGAATGGCATATTGATCCCAATCTTGAGAAATTTAACAGAACAAATGATAGACTTATCTGATTTGATACAGATAGGTGTATGGAATGATCCTTGTTGACTGGCAAATCCATGATAGGATTGACCGTGGATATATCAGCGTAGATCCGTTTGATCCCAATCTGATACAACCAAATTCACTTGATATAAGGCTTGGAGACCATTTTGTCTGGTATGAAGAGGGAGATGATATCATAGATCCTTTTCATCAGGAGAGTGTTCTTACAAAAACAAAAGAACTGACTTGTGATAGTGTTGTTCTCATCCCTGGGAAATTTGTGCTTGCAGAAACCATGGAGGTTATCGGACTTCCTGATAATATTGTAGCCAGTATTGAAGGGAAAAGCAGTATTGCCCGCCTTGGAATTGAGCTTCATCAGACAGGAGGGTGGATAGATGCAGGATTTTCAGGAAGTATCACTCTTGAGATGTGCAATGTTAATCAGAGACCAGTCAGGATGTACGCTGGGATGGCTATCGGGCAACTGGTTTTTTACACAACTGAACGAGCAGCATGCCCATATAATTCGAAAGGGGATGCCAAATATATGAATCAACGTCAGGCAACCCTGTCACGGTACTATGCAAATAAAAAATAACGCAATTTAACTGGTGAAAAAAAAAAGCAGACGTTTTCCAGAATAAACGACTAAAACATATAATGAATCCCATATTAGTAAAATGAAATAATTATTCCGATGTAGAATCTCATCAGTTTAATCTGTACTGAATTTAAAATATATGATACAGACCATTGCCAATCAACACGATATACTTCATTTATGAAGCTAATAAAAAACCATACGATAATCCAATCGTGTTACACGACACAACAGATACACAGAAAATTGTACATTCCCTACAGAACCTATGAGATATAATACCCCATTTTCCCGGATATTTGCCCAGGAATTGCAACAGGCCAATCTTATTAAAAATCAGGATAAAGACTCTCGTGTTGAAGTCATAACCCCTTCAGGAGAATGTCTGAAAAACCTGTTTTGGTGCGGTGCTCTGACTGAAGTGCAATCTTATAACGGAGCGGTTCAGACAATCCGGGTTGCCGACCCTACCGGCGGTTTTACTTTTTATATCAGATTACAGGACATAGAAATTCAGGATATTGTTAAGAATTTAGAACCTCCGGTTTTTATTTCAGTCTGTGCAGATGCATATCTAAAAGGCCAAAACTGTGATCTCTCTTTTCGCCTTATTCCAACTTTTCTTGCTCCAATAGAAAGAATGATCCGTGATCAATGGATAATAGAGACAGCAGATCTCATGATTGACCGACTCGAATTTCTTCGGGATAATCTGAACAGAATCTCTGATTGTGAAAAACAACTGAAACAAAGTATCCTGTATTATCAGATAACTCCCCAGAAATTGCTAGATCTGGGTAAACTGACTGAACACGCCCTTACCCATATCCTTGAAACAACATCAGTTCTTACCAAATGTGTAGAAACTGATATAAGCCCTGATGAGATAGTCATCAAACTCATCAGAGAACAATCTGGTCCCCGGGGGATAGCGGTTCAGGATCTTGTTATGTTGGCAAAAAAAGAATCCTTTTCAGAAGAAACAGTCTTTGCAGTAATACGTACCCTCATTGCTGATGATGATATTTATCAGCCTTCTGCAGGATATGTTAAATTGCTATGAATATTTCTTTCCTTCCTGAAGGTCCTGGCATTCTTCTTATCAATAAAGAACGAATTCTTGTCTTTGCAGATCTTCACATGGGAATAGAATCTGACCTTATTTATCATGGAATCCATATTCAATGCCAGGGACTACAAAGAATAAAAAAAATAATTTCGTGTGTCAAAAAGGTCCGACCAGACCGAGTCATTCTCCTCGGTGATGTCAAACATCGTATTTTTAAAACATCACAACAAGAAGAGAAAGAACTTCCACATCTGCTTGAGCAGATAAGAACATACGCCAGACTGGGAATTACCTTTGGAAACCACGATCCCGGAATTCAAAAGTTTCTTGCATCCGATGAGCTCTATCCTGCATCCGGTATACTTATCGATGGAATCGGATATATGCACGGACATACCTGTCCTGATAAAAAACTTAAGGGACACCTCATTATAACCGGGCATCATCATCCCACACTCGCACTACGGGATGGAGTTGGAATTGCACTCAGAACAGATTGTTATCTTCTGACTGAACTTGATCCTAACATAACCGGACTAACAGAAAAGAAAAAAACACGTGCTTTATTTGTACCTGCCTGCAATGAACTCGTAGGATACAGTCTTGAGCGAACAGTTAAAAAACCATTTAGTCTCCTATCAAGAGCAATAATCGCAGAAACTGCTGAAGTTCTTCTTCCCGACGGAATCTATGCAGGATCCCTGATGGATCTTATACCTGATTATGATACACAAAATAAAAAATGATTTCATTAATCGACGGCAACCATAAGTCTGATACCATGATCTTTTTAAGATAAACCGATATCTCAAATCATATTGTACTTATCATGTGGGCTGCATTAAGGATACGACAAAATGTATGTTTGGTTTAATCCTTAAATATAGTAATAGATACAAAAAACGAAACTGGTAACAATAATAATAAGCTGTCTAAGTCCAGAAATAAACGTATATTCAGACTTCCAGCCTGCCATCCAGTGAAATAAGTTTCAAACTAATACGAGATATACAAAAAACTGAATACAAATGGCTGGTAAAAAAAGGTTAGCCGAAAAGAGCTCCAAGCCCTGCCATTCCGCTCTCTTCTTTCTCTGATTTATCTTCTTCAGGCTCTGCTTCTTCTTCAGCGGGTGCGGCTGCTCCTGCTGGAGCTGCTGCTGCAAAAGCTACAGGTGCTACTGCAGCTTTACTGATTGCCTCATCAATATCCACACCGTCAAGAGCTGCAATTAAAGCCTTGATGCGGGCGTCGTCAACGTCAATTCCGGCGGCAGAGAGAACTGCCTTAACTGAACTTTCTGAGATCTCTTTTCCTGATTTAAACAGGAGGAGAGCAGCATATACATATTCCATTCTTATTCACCATTCTAATTGATACAATTCTTCTAATTATCTAATCAATGTCTGCTTTAAGAGCAGCGGCCTGATTCTGAGCTTTACCAATGATGTCTGATATGACATCAGGACAATACACGGTAGCCTCTATGGCAAGTTTCCGTGCATCTCCTGCAGCCTTGGTAATTATTGCTTCCGCAGTATCTACTGTAAAGTAACATGTATTTACGGACAGGTTAAATGCCTCTGCCGCAGCTGTTACTATCTTTGCATAGAATGCGGTTTCATCAATTGCAAGAACTGAAGGATCATACAGAGTACTTTCAAAATATGCAGCCTGCAGGAGCAGACCGATATCCATCGGTTTAATGTCGAGCTTGACAAGCGCATCCGCTAACTTCCGGTTGATAACTTCTCCTGATTTTACAACCGTTTTTGTTTCACGAATGGTAACTTTTCCTGCCTCAATAGCTGCAGGAATGCCTGCCTGCTGAAGTTCACCGACAATCGGACCTGGCTTAAAGCTTGTAGGTCCTTTCTCAACGACAATATCCTCTGGTGCTTTTTCACCAGCACGTGCAGCCATCTTCGTCTTTGTCTTCTCAAGCGTTGCAAATAGTTTGAACGGATTTTCATTGGTGAAAATAAGTGCTGAGTGACCTTCAATACTGTCTCCCAGTTCTTCTACTCCACCACCAAGTTCATCTAATGCATACTTGATAAGAGTATTACGTGTCATGCGGAGTTCTGCTCTGTTTCGTAGGTTCCGACGAATATCCTGAACCTGCTGAGCAGGAATTCCGTACATATCCACAAGACCAACGAGTTTATACTCCTCCACAAGACGTTTGATGGTTCTTATTTCTTCCTTTTTCCATTCAGGAAGGTGTGTGGCATACAATCCCATTATAGCACCTTCACAGAGGGTCCCATGGTTGTCTTAACATACACCGATCGAATCTGAAATGCACCCTGATCAAGAGCGCTCTCAATTCGGCGTAATACCACGTCGATATTCTCAATGATCTCATTATCAGGCATGGAACTTGTCCCTACCTTCAGTGAAAACGTTGTTTTATCTTTTGTTCTGACCCTGACTGATTTCCTGAGACGTTCGACAACAGGTCGAATATCCATCTCAGTCGGGACTGGTTGCGGCATTCTACCGCGTGGACCAAGCCGGGGACCGAGCCAGCGTCCGACAAGTGGCATAACTCCTGTTTCTGCGAGGAAGAAATGGTATGCGTTGGCTACTCTGCGCGCCTCGCGGGGTTCTCCACCAAGGCGCTCAATCTCTTCAGGCCCAATGATAATATCCACTCCTGCATCTTTTGCCTGGGTTACAATATCACCAGAACCAAGAACAGCGATTTTAGCTGGATTGCCGTTACCGTGTGGGAGAAGAATTGTCTCATCAATACGGTTTTTTGGCTGCGCCATATCGATATTTTTTAAATTCACTGTGATATCAATACTCTCAGTGAATTTTCTATCGGGCGCGTTCTCTCGAGCCGATTTCAATGCGTCTTGAATGACGCTTTTTTGAACCATTTATCTCCTCCATAGTTCCACGACCGTACAACATACGATCTTCTATGGTTTCCTTAATCTATACAAACGCCGTGTCATAACTACCCGCATCAATATCAGCTAACACCTGTTTTGGTGCTTTGCCGTCAACTGTAACACCCATACTTACACAAGTACCCACGACCTCTTTGACCGCGTTCCTGATATCATATGAAAGCATGCCGTCCAGTTTCATCTGGGCAATTCTGACAGCGGCCTCAAGCGGTAAATCTCCAACATTGATGGTGTTGGGTTCTCCTGATCCTTTCTCGATATTAGCCTCTTTTTTAATGAGCGCTGTAGTCGGTGGAATACCGACTGAGATGGTGAAGTTTTTCTTCGCATCCACCTCTATCCTGACAGGTACCTGCATCCCGTTAAAGGAGCTGGTTTTTACGTTGATCTCATCAACAACTGCCTTGACGTTTATACCGAGAGGGCCTAAGGCAGGCCCTATTGGTGGACCAGCAGTAGCTTTCCCGCCGGGTACTAGTACCTCGACAACTTCTGCCATTGTTATCACCCATATGAGGTCCAGGTCATACCTGCAAACCCTCGTGGGTTGATAAAGGTCGAAGGGAGATTTTAAAAAAGTACCTCATAAGGGGAAGTTATCAGAGGTTGTTACCTATCTTCACCCTTATCAATAATTCTCACATTATCTGCACGAACGGTAATAGGAATAGGCAGAACACTCTCGTATAACTCTACCGTAATCTCCTCTTTTGCAGGGTCAACGCGCTTAACTACTGCTTTTTCACCTTTAAACGGGCCTGTTATCAGTTCGACAATAGTACCATCTTCGATACCACTGACGGCAGGTTTCGGGGTGAGATAGTGTCCAACTTCCTCTAGTGAGGTTGCACCAGAGAGAACCGTGCGCGCATTAGGAATGCGTTCCATGAGTTCCTGAACACGGGCAAGAGACTCAGGTGACTCAACTAAAACATACCCCTTTAATTCATCAGGCACGATTACTGCTGTGACCACGATATCATCGATATCGTCCCGGATTGCTTTATCTATATTATCTGCTACACCTCGTTCCTGACGATTTGTAGTTTTTATAGCATAAATCCGAGATTTATGTATCTCTCTTGTGACAGTTTCAACAGAGTCGTCGATAGGGTCCATAATTATAACAGCTGCATTATCTCAAAGATAATAAATCCAATAATACCAATAAGGAAGATACCGATTGCGGCAACCCCTGCAATCTTTATAAATTCCTGTCGGGTCGGTGTACGTGCCAGCTTTAAAACACGAAAATATTTGCGGAATAATTCTTCGTTAATGAACTTTGCATAGTTTTTTTTGGTTATTTCCATATGTATCACTTTAAAAAGTCTATCTCAAAATGTTTCTGTAATGTGGGAACATTTCTTTCATTCCTTCCATATATTTGTGGTGATTGAACACCTGTTAAAATTAAAAGTGTTCTGATTTTATTCTGCATCATTGGATCTATCTGAGCCCCCCATATAATTCGTGCATCAGAATCAATCAAATCAGAAACTGCTGATACTACCCCTTCAGCCTCTGCCATAGTCATATCAGGACCTCCGGTTACGTTAACTAGGGCTGTGGATGCTCCTGATATATCAATATCCAGAAGGGGTGAACGGATTGCTTTCTTAACTGAATCTGAAGCCTTATCTGAAGACTCACTTTCACCCATGCCAATCATTGCTACACCACCTTTTTCCATCACAGTTCGTACATCTGCAAAATCCAGGTTTACAAGGCCAGGTACAGTAATGAGTTCTGTAATTCCTTTCACTGCCCGCATCAGTACTTCATCTGCTACTTTAAAAGCAGCCGCAAGAGGTAGTTTTGGCACAACCTCCATCAGACGGTCATTGGGAACAACAATGACAGTATCAGCAATATCACGTAGACGTTCAAGACCGGCATTTGCATTTTCCATTCGTATGGAACCTTCTGCAGTGAAGGGAAGAGTGACAACAGCTATTGTCAGAGCTCCTTCTTCTCTGGCACATCTTGCAACGATAGGTGCACATCCGGTCCCGGTTCCTCCCCCAAGACCGGCGGTGATAAAGACCATATCTGCATCATCCACAGCCCTCCTGATATCATGCTCACTCTCAAGAGCGGCTTCTTCTCCAATCTGAGGGTATGAACCGGCACCTAAGCCCCTTGTCCTTTGTCTGCCAATGAGTATTCGTTCATCAGCATTTATTGTTGCCAGATGCATGGCATCGGTATTTATTGCATACAGAGTAGTTCCTTTTATCCCCTCTTCTTTCATGCGGTTAATCGTATTTGAACCACCACCACCACATCCTATGACCGTGATCCTGGTCATCAGAGATCTGAGAACCTGCTCAAGATCATCATTGTTCCTTGAAATCTGCTCAGATTCCTCTTTTGCCCTTGATAATGCTTCTTCAACGATTGATTTCATACATCGTTCTCCACCGGAATCGCAATGCTGGTTATCGTAGTAGTCATGACCATATTAGGAAATATGCATCTGCCTTCATGAATGATAGATTCACCTGACATTAATGTACTATATAACGAACCCGGCGGGATACCATACTCTTGTGCTTTCTTTGGATCAAACCGAACTCGTCTGATAGTAAGAATATCTCCATTTACTGATGCTTCACTATTTTTAAGTATAATTGAGATGCAGAGATGTATTAAATCATGCCTGACCTGCCTTGAATTTTTTTCTTCAGAGATAAATACAGGCAGCAGATTCTTCCCTCCTTTTCTAATAGTTGCAACCGGCATCGCGCCAATAGCAGCAATAAGACTATCAGAATCACTTTTTTCTGCTTCACTCAATAACTCTTCAGAAATACATACTACTACAGGATTATGACAGGTAACAAGTGACTGAATACGGACCCGTGAACCCGGAACTTCTTTTTCTGCAACACTAATAATACGTATATACTGTTCAAGCGGAATATCCTGCATTGAAATAAGATCAGACTGACCTAGGAGAGGAAGGGAGAGATCTGATAAAATTGATTTAATCCTCTCTATTTCTATCCTGGAAAGAGATTTTTTATCAATATATGCAGCAGCTGCATTTGTCATTTCTGCCATCGTGATAACCATATCTTTATTAATGTCTCCAATCTGGCGTGATGGAACAATATGACCAAATGCTGCACGTGATTGAAGGGCCAGTTCTGTCTGACGTATTGCATAATGTGTCCCCCCAAATCCAATCATAGGAATAACAGAGATTGGTTGAGCATCAAGAACTGCCCTGGCAACTGCATTGGCAGCGGCAATATCATTCCATTCATCTTGTGTACTTCCAATCTCGACAAAGAAAGAAGGTAGAGAAAGACCAGTTGGCCCATGATGAGTCACTTCATATGAGACTCCGTATCCTGTTGGAGCATATAAAAAAAGATTCTTTAAAATGGCATGCATCATGGACGGATGCGCTATGGTCAGACAGCCAGGTTTTCCACCCAGATCTGCCTTACAATAATTACCGGTTACATGAACCGTAAGCAGAGGCTTTGGATTTTTCGATGCATGTCTGGATAAAAATAGTATAATATCCGGATTTTGCTGTATGAACGCATTCGGATCATAGAACCAGTTAATTAATCGTTCCTTTGTCCGGTGATGGTGATAGCGACCGGATATATCAGAATGATGTTTTAATTGTTGGCAGATAGCATCATGAATATGTGTACCTGCAGGATCCTGATGAGAACTAACCAGTAGTATTGATTCAGGTATTTCCATATGAATGTATATGTTGTATCAGACTGTAGGCTTTTCACCTGATTACAATAAAAATGGTGGTATCCTACAAGGGAATACCCTATACTCTGGCAATATGTAATTAGACGCTTAAATATCCTTTACTTCATTCATTCCAAAAATATACCATGCAATATCTCATTAGAAAGTACTTCAATCTGATGATATATCAAAAAAATACACAATTTATGGTATGCCGGTGAAAATTATTTACAAAATAAGGATGCTTGTATGATCTGCGAAAAAACATTATTAATCAAATCAGACTGCATCAATCTGAAACAAACCTACAGGATATACTGCAATATATATATATAAATTTTTGTTTTTCATTAAAAATTACAAACCTGTTAGGAATGAGTTATTCCTGTAGTTGAAATGCAGCATGCAGAGCA
>CAYRYR010000015.1:0-34949 GCA_964428385.1 uncultured Methanoregulaceae archaeon | reverse complement strand
GGTCAGGGTGCTCAGTTTTAGCGGTCAAACTGTTCAATCCTGAGCGTAATATACAGTTGTTTTGTTTCAGATGTAAAACCGGGAAAAAAAGTGAGTCCTAATACGCCAATCAACAGTACTGAAATAACAATACACATTAGATTTTTCTATCCTATCTGTGTTCTATCAGAATTTAGAGTATTGTTTTATTCTCATCTATTTTTGGATCTTTACTTGTTTAGTGTGTTATCTTGATTTCTCTGGTCTCTGTTCAGGTATTATAAGATATAGATATCAGTTACTAATACAACATTTCACATTGGTTTTCACTGGTTCCAGTATGGCTTGACGTATACATGTGGTAAAATGAGAAATGAATTATCAGTGAAACACTACCTGAAATCAGATATCTCTATGTCAGTTTGTATCTGCAAAGATATGATATTTCTATATGCCAGCCATGGGGCTTTTCATATGTAACTTTTTAAAAGACCAATTTCAATACAGTTATGGAAAAAATGTTAAACATTAAGGATATTCAAATAACCGGCCTTTTTAATATATTTGAGATAGTGAATTATTAATTTCAATATTATTAATTATATATAATGTTATATTTCTATTGTTGGTTTTCTATGTGATGCACTTGTGTTCAGTCTTTGTTGTGGATGTACCAATAGGCTGTCAGGTATTTTCTGTATAGTGTACCGTAAATGACATATCAATATCTGATATAAGAACAAAATAGTAATTAATAAGGGGGTTTATTGTGTCTGACGAATCATATCAGGATGAAATCTATCATGGAGGCATACAAGATGAACCTGATAATAGTCCAACCACCTATGAAGCAGATCTCAGTACAATTATTCATCTGCTTTCTGAGAAAGAAGATGTATCAGATCTCGATTTCCCTTTGATCTGGAAACCGTTACAGGATAGGATACATTCTCTTTGTGCAAATAGTACAGGGTCTCCGTCTGAAAAAATCGCATCAGGTTCAATTTTTGAAAATTCAATTTATCCTCTTGCCATACAATCTCAAAAAAAAATAGAAACATCAAATATTCATTTTCAAAGACTTTTTGGAGTACGTAATAAAAAAACACCTGATACCGTTTCCAATGAATTTGACCACCATGGAGATGTATATATTGCATCTGATGATTCAGAATGGATACTCTCTATTTTTCCTTTGTTTGATGGCCAAAAAACATATCAACTTCTTGCATTTAGGCCAAAAAACACAGTTCCAGATGGTATGGATACCGTCTTTTTTGTTCTTCCTGTTCCTGCACTCCTTCTGAATAAAAATGGTATTATTATCAAAGCGAATCCTGCTTTTCTTGCAATTTCAGGAAAAAAAACAGGAGAACTCATCTATCATGATCTTGCATCTGTGAATTTTAATGATACTATCAGACAGCAGGTTGAGACGGTCGTATTGACAAGGATACCATATACGACAACAGTGATGTATACAGGTAATGATGGCATCGCCAGTTTAAAACAAGTTTATCTGGCACCCATATCTGTGCTGCCAGGTCAGGTTGATAACGTTCTGCTTATCCTTGACCGTGAGAATATCCAGATATCCGATCAAGATATTCTCACTTCTAAAGAACCTGAATACAAAAAGATACAGGATAAGTATCTAACCCTTATATCAGGTCTTCCGCTTGCAATGGCAGAGATAGATGGTTTAGGAACAGTTTGTAAGGTCAATAATTTCTTTGCAGATATCTTTGGCGTATCTTCTGATTCACTCCTGTCAACACAGATGAATATGCTGTTACCTGATCTCATTTCTGAGACGAATCCGCATCAACTTTGTGGTGTAGAGACCTGTGTTATCCGTGAAGGTGAAATTTTCTCACCTGGATATCACGGTATCATTGAAGCACGAGCTCTTCGAATTCACAGTGCAGATGAATCAGAATGTTGTATGTATCTGTTATTGATAAAAAAACCATATGAAAAGGTCTCACCGGTATTATCATCCGAAACTGATGTAACGGGAATAACAGACCAGATATATCAACTTTGTATAAGGAATGCACAGGTTCCAATGGCGTTTATGACCTCAGATGGTATGATCTCTCATATGAATGAGTTGTTCAAATCTCTGATTGGGATGGATTTGGGGGATGATACTGGTATATCAGCACAGGAATGTGGATTTTTACCCGAAATAGTATCCAAGGGAGAGAATATGCCTGATACCGGTGCGGTAACCTGGTACAATTTCTCTTATGGTTCTTGTACAGGTACTAATGGGCGAGTGGATGTTGTTTATATTCCGTTCTCACAAAGGATGAAACCAGCATATGGAATCATTATAGCAGTTCCATCAAAAGATAATGAGACTTGCATACCGTATTCAGAGACTGAATCATCTCCAGTATTCTCTCTATCCGATACAAAAGAGATCTGGTTGAATCAGTTCATTGCATCATATCCTGCACCTGCGCTTATCTGTGGTCATGATGGAATAATCCGTTATAGTAATACTGAATTTGCAGATTGCATTGGTGTGCATGTTGATACTATCAAAGGATTACGGTTGGATGATTGTATTACCAGTAATGAAGAGACTAATAACCCCTCTTTTGTTGGTTCTCATATTCATCCACGTTTTAGTAAAGTATCAATTCACTGTCAGGAAAAAACCCGGTTATTTTACCAATATGTTGTTTCTGTTGCTTTTGATGATTCCCCTTGTGATTTCATCCTTTATTCTGATATTACCAATGAATCTGATACAATTCGTTCTCAAACCGAAGAGATAACGGCTTTACAGAAACACATTGTTGTTCTGAATGAAAAAGTTGTATCTATCCACCATATGATTGATACCGTAGCTGATAGTGCAGATGATTTAGATTCCGGTTCACATGAGATTTTAGAATTTATCATACATGATAGCTGGTTTGCAATCGATGTAGCAATGGTAAGAGAGATAGTTGAGATGGTTGCAATTACCCCCCTTCCAAAAACTCCTTCTTATATTTGTGGAGTAATTAATCTCCGGGGGGAGATAACAACAATCATTGATCTCTCAACACTTATTGGCTCATCTTCACATAAAAGCAGAGACGAGCAGAAGATAATAATTCTGTCATCAGATAAAACTGAACGAGTAAACCTGGGATTGATTGTTGATGAAGTACACAGTGTTCAGCAGATAGGAAAAGGACAGCTTAATAAGCTTGGAGATGACATCACTGCTCATACTTCAACAGGTATTAAAGGGATTATCAGAATACGTTCTGATGACCGACAAGATGGTCGTGAATCTGCTGAGGGGGCAACAAGGCTCGTCATCTGGCTTAGAATGGAACAGATTATTGATGAGATACGTTTGCATTCCTGATTAGATTCTGTTTTTATTACGGGTTTCAAAGATGTGTAATTGATTCAAATGAGTAATGACAATGTATTCCCTCATTCATCTATCCAGACAGATAAAATGAAGTCAGCTGGCTTTCAGGAGTTGATAGCAACAATAGAGAATATGCTTAATATGCATCTATCGAGTTATAAAGAGGATTATATTAAGCGTAGACTTCTCTCGCGAATGAATTCCACACGAACAAAGAATTACAAGGATTATCATCAATATCTCCTTAGTAATCCTGAAGAGAAAGACAAATTAAAGAATGCTCTGACAATTAATGTAACAAAGTTTTTCCGTGATATAGGTGTCTTTGATCTGGTTAGAACGGAAATATTTCCTGATATACTCAATAGAAAACAGAATATTCATCTCTGGAGTGCAGGATGTTCATCCGGAGAGGAACCATATACATATGCAATCATTCTTTTTGAACTTAATAGACTGAAACAGTGTGGGTCTGTTATAACAGCTTCAGATATAGATGATACGATATTAAAAAAAGCAAAAGAAGGGATATATGAGAAAAATGCTCTGGAAAATATGAAGGAACCTCAGATATCCCGACATTTCACTCTGCTTGAAGATGGTAGATACTCAATTAAACCCCATATACGTCAGTTGGTTCGGTTTCAGCATCATGATCTCATGAAAGGCATCCCCATATCCCGGTTTAATGATGTTATTTCATGTCGGAATGTAACTATTTATTTTAATGAAGAGCAAAAACGTAATCTGGTGAAATCGGTATATGACGGATTAATTGATGGAGGTTACTACATTATGGGAATGTCTGAGTACCTTGCACGGGATATGGATACATACTTCACCCCCTATAAACCAATGTTTAAAGTTTTTAAGAAAGCAGAGAAAAAATAAAAAAATATTGCAGATAATGTCATACATAATGGTAATTGTTATGCCAAATTTGCATTTTTAACCATATTGATGATATACATTTTATACCTATCTTTTCCAACGGCTTTTTTTCTGTGTAGCCTCTATATGTTTTCCATTTAATTTTTGAAGTTCCATTTCCCGTGCTTTTTGTTTTTTGATCTCCTGAAAGAGAATCCATGTATTGAAGAAAATGAGAGCTAATACCAGTAACGAGACTATCCATGCAACAATGCCAGAAACTCTGGTTTCATCAAGACCCCATATCAGGTATAAAATCAAAAGGATCGCAATAAGATAAAAAGGACCCCAGAGTTTAGAATTGAGGTAATTCATGTCAGAGATCTGATTTTGATGGGTGCAGATAAATAAGTATCCCATTTTTAAGAGGAACAGATTAATGTATAACACAACTCGCACAGAGCATAAATAAATCCCCGTATAACCATGATACATGAATATGAAACAATACCAGAAATTGGTAATGCTGATAATAATCGCCTGCATACTGGTGATAAATTCAGGATGTGTCGAAGTCCCTGAGCAGACAAATCGGTCAGAGCAGGGAATACAACTTCTTTCGGATTCGGTAGCAAAAGAATCTGATACTGGTAATGTATCTTTATCTGATACTGAAGAAAATACTGATTTATCTGCGTCTTCGGATTCAGGTGAATCTTTGAATACACCCCCGCTATCAATAGTGGAGGTTACTCCAAATCCACATGGAGATGTCCAGACGCATATTCCAATGTATCAGAATCTCTATAACCAGGCAGTAGTATCGCCGGAAACAGTTCTTATTCCCATCTATTCACTTAAAGACCGGGAATTTATGATGTCTGGGATGGCGTTTCAATATTCTGTTACAACTCTCCCGACCTATATTATTCTTGACTTTATGCCAAAAATGGATACGATCTCAAAAGTTTTTGATAAGAGGACCGGTGATAAAGAAGGCACGGTACAATTAGATATTACACGTCCCAATCCTGATTCCTGGTTAGAAATGAAAGTATATGATACTAAAACCGGAGAAATTGTTACCATTGAGGGATTTGGCAAGATCTATACCGAAGATTTAGAAAAAACTATCGTGATAAGGGAAAGTGGTGATTATCAGTTTGATTTCTGGGGTAGTTTCATTAATGCAACGATTACCATAAAAATTCCATTAGATAAGGCTACGGCAGAACAATATCAGGCAGCATTACAGGCAGAAGCAGAGAGTAGTGGTTTATTAGGATTTTATTATCTGATTCTTCAGGATCTTCCTGTAGGATGGTATCAGACTGGTGATCCAGAGCATACCACGAGCTTCTATAAATCAACATTTACCAATCCAGCTTCAGGATCGCGGTTTAACCAGGTACTGCAGGAATTGCCATCGGTGAATGAAGCTGATAGTGTCTACACCGCGATGTATGAAGAGATAAAGCATCTGACACCCAGAACGATATCTATAGGACAGGATGGCGTTTCTTATGATAGTGTAAGGAAGAGTGGCATCATCTTTAAAAAGGGACGTGTTGTGGTTCAACTCGACAGTTTCTCGTATCCTCCAGTTTCTGTATCCGAATTAAAGGATTATGCAACAATTATTGAAGGCAGGATACGAAATGAAAATTCAGGTTCTTAATTTTTTGTGATTCTTGGCATCCTGAATTTTTTTTAAATCTTCAGGCTTGTTTATATTGATAAAACTGGTCAGATAAGGATCAATATGTTGTATCTCATCCACTGATACGAATCGTGTCTTAAGTAACCCCGCTATTTCAGATAGTTTTATTATTCCAGGATCGGATAAGGCCTGTGAGAGTGCTTCCCGCTGATATACTGCATGTAACATCTCATAGATTCCTGTATTCTGGACCGGAATAACAGCTTCATAGGATTTTATATGTGAAAGAAGATATAAAAACACCTCTTTTTTGATACAAGGCATATCACATGCGATTACTATCAAAATGGAATTTGTAGCATTCATCGCACCTGCATGAAGTCCTCCTGCAGGACCTGTATTGCTTCTCACATCCGGGATACAGTGTACTCCTTGTATATCTTTAAATCTGGAACAATGATTAACATCTCGTGTAATGAGTAAGATCTCATCACATAGACCAGATAGAACACGAATCTGCCGGTCCAGAAATCTGTCATTATTCAGGGTGAGAAAATATTTTTCTTCTCCACAAAGCCGTTTTGCCTGACCTCCGACAAGAATGAGAGCAGTGACATTCAATTTTGTTGGATTCAGATTATCCCTCTGGCATTATAGTGTGTTTTAATTTTTGTTATGTTATTGGCAATACCTGATACATTATCAGAAAAAGGTAACAAAAAATTATCTCTCATATTTGTTATTTTAATCATGATTACCTTGTTTAGATACGCTTGTGAGGTTCTGATTTTTTGGTAATTATTCTGATCAGTTATTTATGCTCTGACTGTACTCTCTTTTCAAGGGCGAGTAATGCTTCTTTTATGCGGATATCCGGAGAAAAACCACCAAGTCCATTTTTTGCGACAACCCGATGACAGGGGATAAGAATGGGTGTGGGATTTCGTTTCATGGCAAGCCCGACTATCCGTGAACCAGTACCGAGATCTTTGGCGATGGAACCATATGATTGAGTGTCACCATAGGGTATCTCTAACACCCGGTTATAGATGTTACTGTACATCCCATCCTGAAGGAAAACCTGAGAAGTGATATCAGGGATGGTTATTGTCTTTCCTGCAAGAAACATACTCACTTGTCTTGGAACCGGACCTGTCCTTCCGGAAAAGCGCGGTTTAAATCGGATGTAATAAACAATGTTCTTATCCCATTCAACTTCAACATCCCAGTATTCAAATGAACAGGACCCTATCATGTGAACCTTTGTGATATCTGCGTTTCAAATGACTGAGATGTAGTTATCACCAGTTCTTCCTGCATCCATAAAGGAAACCGTTTTTGTATTGCTTCTTCAAGGAATCGACGGTCTCCAAAGATGAGCACTCCCTTATCGTCAGGTGTTCGTATGACCCTGCCCAGTGATTGCAATGCTTTGTTTACCGCTGGCAGAGTGTATGATAAAAATTCTCCTTCTTCATGGAATTTCTGGCGGTAATACTGAATAATCATCTGTCGCACCCTGTTATACGGGGCAAGTGGGAGTCCGATGACCATTGCACCGGCAAGCATATCTCCCCGGTAATCAAGTCCTTCAGAAAATTTTCCCCCGCAAACTGCAAACAAAATGCCATAATGGCCTGTTTTTGGGAGTGAAATAAAACGGTTTAACATGGCACGCGCTTCACCAGGATCTTTTGGTTCAACAAAAAGTTCTTTCTTGATATGTGATTCAATCTGTCTTAGATAGGTCTCAAGAATTTGGTATGAAGGGAAGTATATCGCCAGGTTTCCTGGTATATTAGAAAAAAGACATATATATTGTCCAATTCTATCACTGTTCTCTTTTTCCTGACGTTGTGAGTATGCAGTTGTAATATCAGATGTTCCTAGTAAGAGTCGGTTCTCTTTTGGAAATGCATTCGAAAGGGTAAGAGTCTTCACATCATAGTCAGTATCAGAACCTGAAAAATAAAGGTGTTTGTAACTTTCAACAGGGGATAGAGTCCCGGATATCATAACTGAGCAGTGGTGTTGTTTAACCAGATCTGTGAGGGTTCCTGATGGGTCAATATTTCGAATCTCAAGAGTAATCTCATCATTATCTTTTCGATATACAGAAAGATATTCCTGGCTTTTTATTGCCGTAGAAAAGACATAAAAAAATGTTGTAAGTCGTTCAAGCCCGGTCAGTCGAAACTCTCCTGCCTTGATATTCTGTTGAGCCAGAGTCTCGGAGACTTCCATTAAATCATCAACCACTTCTTCTATGGTCTGATAAAAAGATTCGCGCAATATCATTCTGAGAAAAATACCCGGATCAAACCAGTCTTCGGTTTCCATTGATCGTTTCAATCCATTCATAAACGATCTCACTTGGGGCAGAAGATGGCGGATTGCATCAAGGTTACTCTGTTTTTTGCGTAGATTTCCAATGTCGCGTTCTGCCTGTTCCAATGTTTTCTCATCCAGGTTTACACTGCGAATCGCCTGCATACTGTCTCCACAGTTATGTGCTTCGTCAATGAGGAGAATAATTTGTTCTGGTTCGTAGTTAATTGAAGTATAGAGAGTTTCCCGAATTTGGTCGTCAAAGAGATGATGATAATTACAGATAATAACATCTGCCCGTGATGAGGCATTCATCATCACTTCATATGGGCAGACTCCGTCACATATCTTTTCAAGTTCCTGAGGGGGGATAGCATGAGAAAGAATTGTATCTGCTCGTTTTCGCAATAGAGATGAAGGCCCCATTCTGAGCCCCCCGCTCTTTTCAGCAGGATAAAAGGTTCGACTTCTGATAAAATATGGGCAGATTAATGGATGCTCAAAATCATTTTTCCGTATCTGCTGTTTGATAAAAGGATCGATTGCCGGATTAAGATGTCCTGCATCAGCCCGTTCCTTTAATAGAGCAGTAGAAAATGTCTTTACCGCTTCACACTTTTTATAAACATCGCCAAAACCTCCTAAAGGACACATGCTCCCCTTTCCAATGAGATATGAAAAATTCAGTGCTGGTTGCTTTTCCCTGATAAGAGAGAGTTCACGTACAAACGTATTTAATTGTGAGACGGTCCGAACTGCAATAATAATGAGACGGTTATTTCGTCCGGCAAGAAGTGCTGATACAACACTTGATTTTCCGGAACCAGTTGGAGCATCAATCAGTAACGTTCCCCCTTCCTGTGCAATGCGAAAAGCAGCCATTAACATCTCTTTTTGGCCGGGGCGGTATGCAGTATAGGGAAACCACCGCTCAATATCACTCATCCCTATGATATTAGTTGGGATGACAGATTAGATATGAGGTTTTTTGGTACCTGATTAGAATCCCATGCTAATCATAGCCATCTGAACATGGTTAATTAGAAGGATTATTGGAGTTCACAAATTTAAAAGTGGAATTGATTAAACAATAAGTACATCTCTTTGTCAGGAGACATATACACAATGGCAATACACCCAATTGAATTCCGATATGGGACCAGCAGGATGAAATCAGTATGGGGCGAAGAACACCGGTTCACCTGTATTATTGATGCAGAGATATCTCTTGCAAAGGCTGAGGCTGATTATGATATGATTCCAAAGGCAGCAGCAGAAGAGATTGCAACAAAGGCAACCTTTGCTACATTAACCCGGGCAAAAGAAATTGAGGATGAGATTCACCATGATATGATGGCCATTGTGCGGGCAATTTCTGAAGTTTGTGGAGAATCGGGAAGATGGGTACATTATGGGGCAACATCAAATGACATGCTGGATACTGCAACTGGATTACAAATACGGGATGCCCTGGTGATTATTGAAGAGGGGTTAAAAGAATTATTACGTGTCCTGATTACACGTGCAGAAGAGAATATTGATCTTGTGTGTGTAGCAAGAACTCATGGACAGCATGGTGTGCCAACCACCTATGGACTTCGGTTTGCTATCTGGGCAAGTGAGATAGGTAGGCATATAGAACGTTTAACACAGATGAAACCCCGGGTTTGTGTCGGTCAGATGACTGGGGCTGTAGGAACACAGGCAGCATTAGGATCAAAAGGGATTGAGGTACAACAGCGGATGATGGAGTATCTTTCACTTTCATCGGTTGATGTTTCAAACCAGGTTATTCAGCGCGACCGTTATGTTGAATATTTCTGTTTTCTTGCAGGTGTTGCAACAACCCTTGATAAGATAGGGATAGAGATACGTTCACTTCAGCGAACAGAGATTGGTGAAGTTGAAGAGGCATTTGGAAAGAATCAGGTGGGGTCTTCAACAATGCCGCATAAACGCAATCCTATAAAGAGTGAACAGGTCTGCGGTCTTGCGAGAATTGTCCGGGCTGCAGTTGAACCTGCAATGCAGAATAATACCCTCTGGGATGAACGGGATCTTACTAATTCTTCGTGTGAACGGGTTATTTTTCCTGAGGCAACTATTCTGTGTGATCATATCATTGGGATAATGAGAGATGTATTAGGTGGCCTCATCATCAGACAGGACCGGGTAAGACAGAATCTTTGCATGTTACATGGGATAAATATGGCTGAGTCTGTTATGATTGATCTTACACGGAGAGGTATGGGACGGCAGGAAGCTCATGAACTCATTCGTATTGCCTCAATGCAAGCACTTTCTGATAACAGATCGTTGTCTGAAATTTTACAGGAAAAAATGGAAATAACACAATATATTTCAAAAGAAGAGATAAATGCCCTATTAATGCCAGAACATTATCTGGGAACTTCGCGCGAACAGATAGAAAAGGTCGTTTTAAAATTACGTGTGTTGTGTTGAGAAAAAAGATATTTTTTTGGTAGATGAAAGATACGTATAATTACGGCTTTTCATATCGTTCGACGAAGACTATGGCCTTAATTACCGGGATCATCTGATATGCCTCGTCAATAATGAAGGGCTTAAATTGTACCCATTTTGTGTCATACATGATTCCTGGTGGTAATTGCACGGTCATTTCATCTTCATTGCGGGATATTTGAAGTTTCCTTTCGGTATACAGTTCAATCAGCCCTGCCAGTTGTTCTGTTGGGTCTGTAACAACATCCACAATTTCATATTGATACGTCAGTTCTTTTCCTGCTAAAGAGAGGTTAAAATCAACAATAACCTTATTCCCTAACATATTAACGATAACTCCATTCCCGACTTTTGGTATCTGGACTCCCATTCCTACTGTGACCTTTTTATTGAAGTCTTTTTTATTGTATGATTTAAGGAGTTCAGGGTTATGTTCTCCAAATCCTTTATCCGGAGGAACTGTAACTTCACCTTTATCTCCTATCTCGCATCCAATCAATGCTTCATCAAGGCCGGTAACAACCTGTTTACGTCCTACACAAATTATAGCAGGTTCGTAAATAGATTCCTCACTTGCAATATTGTTTTCTTCGGCAACCTCACGCCAGGTCGTCTGGAATATGGCGCCATTATACGATCCTGAGTAATTGAGTTTTATGAAATTTCCTTCTTGAATTCCCATATGGTGCTCCTGTTCGCATATGTAATGGAGATATGTACAGATAAAGGATCTGATACAGGTAGAGGAAAATGGGTTGATATATGATATCCAAACAAATTTTAAATAATTGACATGTTTGATAACTAGAAGAGGCCTGTAATTTTTTATTATTTATTCAATTGGTACTACTTTGAATAGAATCCATAATGAGGTCTGAAGAGAGATGATACATAGATACTTATTATGAGTGATGTGATAATTTATGTTTGAAATTGAGATAAAAGTCCGGATTCCTGATATCAATACAATACGGGAGGCAATCAAAGCACATGGAGGGATTTTTTCTGAAACCCTGATTGAGAAAGATAATTACTATAATGCTCCTCACCGGAATTTTGCAGAGACTGATGAGGCGCTCAGAATACGGGAAACTGATAATGGGACTGTAATGACCTATAAAGGCCCAAAAGAGACAATTCAAGGATCCAAAGTGAGATCAGAGACTAATCTCACTATTAATTCAGGAAAAGATGCAGAGACAATATTACAAAGTCTGGGGTTTTTCCGTGTAGCGGAAGTGATAAAAAAAAGGGAGTACTGGAAATATCAGGATTTTTCCATAGCGCTCGATGAGGTTGAGGGTCTGGGTTCCTTTATAGAGATCGAGCTGTTATCTGATACTGATATTGCTGAAGTAGCAGCACGTATCGACAGGTTTTCAAAAGAGTTGGGAATTGTTGGAGAACGAATAACTGTTTCGTATCTTGAGTTACTCTGTTCTACACCGTAAGTAGTTCAATTTCTATTTCTTTTGGTTCATCACCAAAATGGATCATAGCACAGTATCGTTCTGCTGCAGGACCCGGGTTTACAAATTTAATTCCGTTTTCTTCAACAATTCCTCTATTTTCATGAACGTGTGCACAGCAGACAAGATCAAATTGGTCTGCATACTTGCGGATTGTTGCACTCCCAACATGATTGCCTCCAATGAAATCTAAGATACCTAGTGGAGGGGTATGACTGATAAGAACGTTATGAATTGACCGTTGCATTCGTTCTACCGGTTTTTTCAGTATATCGTCAAGTTGTTTATCGGTGTATTCCAGTGGTGTTCCAAAAGGTGTTGGGTTAGAACCTCCAACCCCGACAAGTGTCAGTTTCCCCAGATTCATTACAGATCCATGGAGATTGACACTGTTTGAACGTTCAAGAGCCTGTACAACTTCTTCTGGATCACAATTACCCGGAACCGAAAAACTTGGGACATTCACACGGGAAAAACAATTCTCTACTTCTTTTGCCGGTCCCATATTGGTAATATCTCCAGCTATAAAGACGATATCAGGATTAAGATCCATAAAAGATCCCATCATTCCATATTCCCCATGCAGGTCTGCAAGCAGGAGAGCATTCATCATACACTATTATTCGAATTGTTGCTACTAAACCTTATCTCAGGTTGGTTCCAGGATCCGGTAACACGCCCCTTTAAAGCAAGGTTCCCGAGAAGATGATTTGCAGCAGGAATGAGATTTTTAGAGAGAGTTTTTGCGAGAGGAGTTCCGGGAAGAGGAATAAACCGGTGAGCATGAATAAAGCCATAACGGGCAATCCATCTGATAAGCTGTACCGTTTCCATCTGATCTTCATCATGTTCAAAAGGAAATCCAATTATCACATCAACAATGGGAGTTATTCCATATTCTGTACAACGTTCAACGGCAATATACACGTCTTCTACAGTATGATTGCGATGAAGTATTGATAATATTCGTTCACTTCCTGACTGTGCACCAAAATGCAGGCGTGTGTTTGAACAGTATGTTCTGATAAGATCAAGAGATTCATCAGTTACAAATTCAGGTCTGACTTCACTGGGAAAGGTACCAAAATATACCTCTTTTTTCATCTCATCATGCAGCATGGATAAAAGACTCCGAATTTTTCCATATTGAGGGTTTTTTCCATCAGATCCATATGCAAGAGCGTTTGGAGAGAGAAGTCGCACCTGTTGCACCTGTGAAGCAGCGGTTCGTATTGAATGAAGAGAACGATGACGCATGTGATGTCCAAAAATCCAGGGAGTCTGACAATATGCACATGAGAATGGACATCCCCGGGATATCTCTATGTATCCCTTCATTGTTGTAAAGCATGGGAAAGAATCAAGGATAACGGTGTTATTTGATGGGATATACCCTTTTTTTGTTGCAATTCCAGTTGGAACTTTTGATTCCTTATGCTCGATACTGGTAAGTAGCGAGGGGAGTGCGTATTCCCCTTCACCAACAATTACATAATCTGCAATATCAGTCAGTTCTTCATAACAGGCAGAAGCATGAGGTCCGCCAATTATGGTACAGACTGATGTATCCTCGATTTCATGATAAAAATGTGATGCATTGATAGAATTCAGGCTATAGCAGGTAATCTCACTGGAAGGTTCTTTTACAGGGTTTAGATAATATCCATATCTCTCACAGGCTGCATAGAGTGCAGCAAAGCTGTTCTTCTGAGATGGTATTGTGCGCCAACAGACTTTCATGATTTCATCAGACCATTTATCTATTTCAATACCCAGAGAGGAACTAGATATGGTGTTTTTATGCTGGAATATATCATTGGCATTCTCATTATCTTATTAATAATCGTGTTATACCACTATATCAGATTGACTGGTTCTATAGAAGAACGAGCTCGTGCGAAATTTGATGTATGGTATAATGAGGAATCCAGGAGAATTCATGCATGGCGGGAGGAAGAACTGGCAAATCTTGCGAATGAAAAAGCTGGGATGCTTTTTGCCAGATGGCAGGAAGATGAAGAGAAAAAGATACGGGAAGATGCAATAAAACGGAGTCATGCGGTAATAAAAGGGAAAATAACAGAGCACTTTGTCCCTTTTCTTGAAGGTTTTCCATTCAATCCCCGGGATGCACGATTCATTGGAACACCAGTTGATCTTGTTGTTTTTGATGGCCTTGCTGATGGAGAATGCAGGCAGGTTGTCTTTTTAGAGGTCAAATCAGGATCCGGGATTAGTCTATCCAGACGTGAGCGTAATGTACGAGACTGTATCAGACAAAAAAAAGTTATCTATGATGTAATACATTTCAGGCCCGGTGATTGGTATTAATATATTCCTATTATATCCTACTCATTCTATCTTTTGTTTTTAGATCTCCTTCACCAATGGTATATATATTCCCATTATAATATTGTGCAAATACTATGACATGGTCGGTTTCCTTTGTTCCTGGTACGGTCACTTCTGCCATCTTATTGGGTTTAAGTTCGACTTGTGATTGGGTTTTATCTGAACGAGTTACAATTACCCAGGCCTTTTGAACCAGATTTTGTCCTGTACCCCCTGCAAAGGTGATAGTTATGGATTGATCAATTGGATCTTTTTCCATCTGAGCTTCAACCTGGATATCAGGTGGAGGCACGGGATAGGTATTTTCTGCAAATTCTATCGGTTTTGTTGTCTGATACTGGTCATTCTGGTTCTTTGCTGTTTCATCGGTCCCGGTGCAACCAATCGATAATAAAACCATAAAACATACTAGTATCAAAGGTATCATCCATCTGTTCATACCATATAAAGGTGAACATATTGTTTATGATTTACCCTGCTGCCTGATATGGGATATACAAATCAGGGCATGAGGGATCATAAAAAAGTTCAAATTGATGAGATGAGATTAGTAATACGTTGGTCAAATTGGATGAATATCTGATAGTAGGTAATTATCGGGTTAGAGGAGAGAAGATGAGTGTTTTTATATATGAGGTACTGTTCTAATGGATCAGGAAAGAAGAGCCCCCTGGACAATTCATGTTGGTTCAACTAAAAACAGGGTAGAGGAAATTTTTGAGCGTGGCCTATGGAGTACACGATATATAGTTCTATTAGCAGTGATATTTAGTATTTTTAGTAGTTTCATTCTTTTTTATATTGGTTCAGTTGAGGTAATCGGGACATTATTTTCTCCTTTCCAGACACATGACAGTGAAAATCTTCATATTAGTATTCTCATTACGATTATTGGAGCCATAGACCTGTACCTGATTGGTGTGGTTCTTTTATTGTTTGGATTTGGATTATATGAACTATTTTTATCTGAAATTGATATTGCACGGGAAGGGTGTGAGGTTCACTCACTCCTTGAGATCTGTTCGCTGGATGAATTAAAAAGTAAAATAGTTAAGGTCATTATTATGGTATTAATTGTAAGTTTTTTCCAGCATACTCTCTCAATGGAATTGAGTACTTCATTTGATAGTTTTTTTATGGCTTTGTCCATTCTCGCAATTGCTCTTGCAGCGAGTGCACTTCATCGTTTTGGTGTCTAGTATCCCTAATTATTTCTATATTTAGATGCAAACAGTATAATATCACCTTTATTTTTTGATATCCCTGCAGCTATCAAACTTTTTAGTTATTTTTCTCTTTAATTATGTTTTTCAAGTTTTCTCTTAATAAAATCCTTCTCTGAATGACTCTTTTAACCTCATGGTTCTGTTTAAAATGAGTGATTCTTTAAAGATATGTGCTATTAATTGTTTTTTATTTACCATAACAATATTAAAAATTCAATATTGCAAAAAGTATTGCTGATGTACAAAAAAATAGAAACAGATTAAATTTTCTCCCTGGCAATTCCATCTAACATCATTATTAGTATCAGTAAAACCGGGTAAAAAATGGAAAACAAGAGAGAAGAGAAGCAAATACTTATTGAGAAAACCATTAGGACAGTTTCACAGTGTTTTTTGTTTATAAAGAATGTTGAAATTGCTTTAAACGAAAGTCATATCACTGACATTTCCACCAATTATAATCTTCATGCAACAGATTCTATTAGTGTATAACAATCTTTTAATCTGGTGTAATGGAAATGTTGCTTTCAGATACTGTATCACATGGTTGTATTTTTGACATCCATATATGACAAAATGATATGTGAGAATATCTCACACGATTTTTTTAATTGTGAGATTGCAACCCGTTCATTAATTGCATGTAGTCGTGCAAGATCCCCTGGACCGTATTCGATAACCTTCACTCCCGCTTCCCGAAGGTACCGGGCATCTGTTGCTGCCCACGTCACACACGGAATTGCAGGTTCATGATATACTTCTTCTATTGCTCTGCAGGTTTCTCGTAAGAGGCGACACGGCGGTGTAAATGAGGCATTAGCAATTTCATCAACAACGATATCAGCATCAGGGAATTTCTCTCTGATACGTTTCAGAATATGATGAGGGTTACATCCCCAGGGAATTCTCATATCTATCTCAGAAGTACATCGTTGAGCAACAACATTAACACGTTCTCCCCCCTGTATAACTCCTGGATTGTACATAACATGCCTGAGAATGCGATGGGCATGTTCAGGTGAGATGCCTGCCTGCTGTGAGAGACTCTCTGATGCTCTTGTTATTGCGTCTTTTATATCTGTATCTACCGGAAATTCCTGGTGATGAAATGATTCAATAAATTGTTGAAATGAACAGGCCTTGACAATAGCTGATTTTCCTACAACCGGATAAAGTGAGCTGTGTCCGGGTTCTCCGTGGAATGTCACATCCAGTCTGAGTAATCCCTTTTCCCCAATCATTGGAGAAGAATAAGGAGATGGTTCGGCAATAAGACAATCACGCGGTGAGATATATTTTTTAGCAAGCAGGTATTGCATTCCAAAATGACCATTTCCTTCTTCATCACAGACAAATGCAAGATTTACGACTGGTTCAATGTTATCTTGTATCAGATTGTCAATTGCAGAAAGGATTGCAGCACAACCCCCTTTCATATCTGTTGATCCACGTCCATGCACAAACTTGTCTGTGATAGTACCTGAAAATGGCGGGTAATCCCATCCATTATCCATAGCAGGTACTACATCAACATGTCCACAGAGCATGAGATCAGATTTGTTCCCTATAGATATTAGATTACTAAATCCCGGTTTTCCAGATATTTCCTGTGAGGAAATTCCCAGACTCTCAAGTATCGAGCTGATGAACGATATCACTTCATCGGTTTTCCCTGGAGGATTTTCTGATCGTATCTTAACAAGTTCAGAGCAAATCTCGCTTACATCCATGTATTAACCTTAGTCTTACGTTTGGGATGCTACATATGAATTATATAATTTTGCAGTTTTAGATTCATTATACAGTGAGTTTAGATAGGAACGATCAAACATCTCATCGATCATAATTCTGAAATGACCTGCCGGTGTAGCATTTCTTGTTTCGGGATCAAGGATTATCTGAAAACTCCGGTATGAGGCCGGATCATTTGCAGAATAAATTTTCTGAATGAAAAGGGGGAACTGTTCATATTGTTCAGGGTGTTCTTCTGATAACCATTTCATAAATCCTGGGAATTTTTCTCTCCCCTCTTTTTTTGATTCATCAATTCGTAAACGTAAAAATTCTTTTGATAGAAAATTTCTTGGATTTTGAAAATTGTATGCAAGTATTGAGATTGAAAAGTCAAGATGAGCTAGTGCCTCGAAATAATAAAACTTGAGAATAGGGTGCATATCAGACATATCTTCAAGAATAAGGGATTTTTCATAGAGCTGCTGAAGAACTTTCATGTATTCATTAACATCCTGCATAGTATTTGATTCGGGAAGAAAGGCTAAAAAATGAACGGTCCACTCAATTGATGTATATTTTCATTATGTTTCTAAAGAAGCAGTATAAATTCTATGATGAAAAAACACCTTGAATCCCATGTAATATAGTGCTTTACAAAAGGAAGGCGCAGTATATGCAGAACAGAAAAATTATTAGTCCCGCCTTGTGTTTTGGTTAATTCTGTATTCAAATCAAAAACAGGATTTGTAGAAGATACTATGTGTGTACTGTTAATAGGTGGACCTGATGTAATCCATTTCCCCGTTTTTAATGGTAATATGGTTCACGTAGTGATACAGCTGTGCGAAACGCTTCCTCAAGTTCCGCGCCATGCAGGCCAGCTATATCAATAAGGTTATCACTTCTGAGAAGGCAGGGTTTTAATTTACCATCTGATGTAACCCGTAATCGATTGCAATGCAGACAGAATTCACTATTATGGACAGGTCTGACAAATTCAACATCTGCACCCTGATAACAGTATTTCTTTCGATGGTGCATCTTTCGTGTCATTATTCGGGTTGCATGTTCTGCGATACGTTCTTCAAGTGCTGATACATCAGCATGATATGGACAATGTTTTGACTCCATTAGTTCAATTATCTGAAGAACCAATCCCCTTTTTCCTGCAATATAATTGATAAATGCATCTACTTCGCTTTCATTAATCCCGGCCAGCAGAACCATATTCAATTTCACCGGAGTAAGACCCGCTGACAATGCCGCTGATATTCCATCTAATACTAAATCAAGACTATTACTACCTGTTATTCGTTTATATGTATCAGGATTAAGGCTATCTACACTAATATTGACACGGGATAACCCTGCTTGTTTTAAATCAGATGCTATTGGTGCCAAAGGAATACCATTGGTGGTGATTGATGTCTCAATCTGGGATGGAACACGTGATATGATATCAATAATATCTTTGCGAAGGAGGGGTTCACCTCCGGTAAACTTGACGCTTTTAATCCCAAATTTGACTGCAGTCTGAATAATTTCATCAATAGTATCTGCACCTATCATCTCACTGGGATTTACTTCTCCCTCACGATGACAATAAATGCAGTTAAGATTACACCCTTTATAGAGACTTATTCTCAGGTTTGTGACTGGGCGGTTATATAAATCATACAGAACCATTGCCAACCCAGTCTCCGATGAAGTTTTTAGCAATGATATATATCTCTGTACTTCCTTTCCTGGAAGATTTTGTTTTAAACGTTTTTACTGAATAGAAATATCGTTTTACTTCATTAAGCATTTCTGAAAAGTCTTCACCCTGAAACGATTTCATAATCATATTTCCACCTGGTTTTAAGACTGATGATGCAAAGGTAAGTGTTCCCTCATTTAAAGCAACAGCACGTGCCTGGTCATAGGATTTATGCCCTGATAACTTGGGTGACGCATCACACACGATAATATTTATTATCGGGCTGATTTTTTGAACCTCTGCTATTATTGCAGGTTCGGTAAAATCACCCACAATTGTTGTAACTCCTGGTATCGGAGTGATAGAATTTAAATCGATACCGATTAGTATCCCAGATGTTATCTCAGATAATACCTGTAACCAGCTTCCTGGTGCTGCCCCAAGATCAACGACATTGTCGTCTTGTCTGATTACACTATGTTTTTTCAGAATTTCTTTAAGTTTGTAGGCAGCTCGTGAACGGTATCCTTCACGGCGTGCCTTTTGTGAAAATTTATCGTCGCTGTACTGTGACCCCATATTTTTCCAGACTCTGTAGGATAAAACTCCTAAACATATTATGCATGACAACACATATAATAATTGTATTATTATATAAAGTCTAAGAGAAACTAATACAGGAGAGAGTGATGTTACTAGCAACAATCAATTCTGAAACACTACGAGAATCCATAGAGACAATTTCTGCCCTGGTGACAGAATGTCGGATGCATTTTGAGAGTGATCAGGTCTATGCCCGGGCTGTGGACACTGCAAACGTAGCAATGGTCTGTCTTATTCTTAATCGTGAGGCTTTCATCGATTTTGATGTCACTTCCGGAGAAATTGGTCTTGATATAGCGCGATTTAAAAATATTTTTACCATGCTTGGAAAGACAGAAAAAGTCACTTTACAACTTCCTGAAGGAGAAAATAAAATTAAAGTGAGTTTTGAGGGATACCAATATTCATTTACTCTCCTTGATACGAATACGATAAAAAAAGATCCAAACCCCCCAAACATAGATCTTCCCGGTAAAATTGTTATAAAAGGGGCAGATTTATACGCCGCAATACGTGCTGCAGCAGTTGTTTCAGATAAAATGTGGCTTGGAATTAACCCTGAATCCAACGTATTCTATATGAGTGCAGAGGGTGATTGTGATCACATCCGCAGAGAATTTAAGTCTGAAGAACTGATTTCGATAAATGAAGCATCAGTACGGTCGCTCTTTTCTATTGATTACCTTAAGGATATGGGCAAAGTAATGAGTTCAGCATCTGAAGTTACGATTGATCTTGGTGATAATCATCCTGTAAAATTTTCATTTGATATTGCTGGTGGAGCCGGCCATGTTGAATACCTCCTTGCACCTCGCATTGAGGCTGACTGATGCGGATAGCCCTTGATAAGAAAGATTTAGCTACATACCCTTTTTTAAAAGAATCACAGCAGCTCATTACTGAATTCGCTGATGATCTTGAGACATTTCTAACCGGTAATACCGGAAGACTAATTATTAGAAATGCAGGAAATATTATAAAAGAGTCCCTGTCCTTTAAGGGTGATAAAGGATGTGATGTGGCAGAAGATGTACCTCCCCATATTGCGATAGCCACCTATGCGGTATCACGGATTATCGTCTCCTGCTCAGGAGAACGATCACTTATTGATCGGCTTGTCAATTGGCAGTCCTGGCAATTCTATTGGTCAATTCTGGATGAAACCCGGGATAAAAAAGTATTTATTGCTGAAAGGGTTGGTATAGATATCACCCACTCTTCTATTCCTGTCAGGGATTATGTTGAGATTGTACGTAGTTTACGAGAAGACCGATGGCGTCTTGTAAACCGGTTTGTTTCTCATGGTTTTGTTACTATTACCCCCGAGGAAACCGATGAACTTATCAGAGAACGTCTTCGTGTAGTTCTTCGTAATCAACTACCAATTGCGGTGCCAAAGTCGATATGTTCTCTTATATCTCCTGTTCTTGATCAGATTCATGAATTATACCATCAAATCATGCTAAAAGAATTTGGTGCAATTGAAGAATCAGCATTTCCTCCATGTATCAATGCTCTTCTTACTTCATTAGCTTCGGGTGCGCACATCACCCACATTGGCAGGTTTGCTGCAACCGCATTTCTTCACAATATTGGAATGAAAAATACTACCATAATTGAATTGTATGGTAGGGCACCTGATTTTGATATTGATAGAACGATGTATCAGGTTGACCATATCTCCGGGTCAAGTGGATTTGGCAATGAGTACATCGCTCCGGGTTGTGGAACAATGAAGACTCATTCGATTTGTATTCATCCAAACTCACTATGTAAGTCAATTAATCATCCTCTCTCCTACTATAAACAAAAGAAAAAACTCCTAAAGAATAAAGAATGATTCTCTCATCAATGAAAAAAGGCAGTAAACATCCTTATTTTCATATCAGGAGGGCGCGAAATGCCGGCATGTTCAACACCAAAAATAATGGTATTTTCAGGTCGAAACTTTCCGAATGAGGAAACCCCCGACACTGATAATTATTAAAAATATTAGTAATCCAAAGAGATATGCATAATTTGAAGGTAAAATTACAGGCATTATCAGGAAAATAATCACAATTGCAATAATACTGATAATACCAACCAGAACATCAAGCATCCATCGTTTCATAAGGTACCATCATATTGTCTTTCTCTGCAAAAAGATATACTGAACCTTCTGCCGGTGGGTTCATCCAGACAAAAACAGCATATAGTGATATGAGTGCAGCAGAGCGGGAAGAGATCAAATATACTCTTACTGTAGCATTGAATCGGATGAGAAAGGGGATTGATGTGAATCTTATCCCGTATGATGGATGTTTCATGGTATATGCCATGTCACATGCGAGGGGAAGTGAAGATGTTGCCGGTATACAGGGATCAATTGTACAGGAAGGAACTGGTGCAGAATCTGCTACAGTCATTGCATATAACGCAGATAATTTTCTGACTCTGACGGTTCTTACCGTAATGAAATTTTATCCCCATATGCGATCAGCAGCCTGTTTTTGGTGTTCAGAAAAGATTGTAGAAACCATTGAAGAGATGATGTTTGATATCAGATATGCTAAGAAGGTCGACAGTTCTTCAGTCATTTCACTATTAGATTTTGAGGTAGCTTCATTTTGCTCTATAGGAGATGTTCCTGATATCATTATAAATACAGGCGAGGGGAAAAAGGAAAGAATTTTACGATTATTAGGGGAGAATCCTGATGAAGTTGTAACAAGTCTTATTAAGATCGCCGCACGCATTAATAATACTACTATTGAGGATAGATGACATGGGAATTAAACCAACATATATCAAAGCAATCGCAACAGACCTGATAAAAGACCACATCCAGCATTTTAGTGGAGATTTTGATCAAAATAAACTTGCAGTAACTGAGACCACTAACATAATGAGCAAACGTGTTCGTAACCGTGTTGCTGGATATATTACCAGAAAAGTAAATACCGGAAGAATTGAATAACTATCTCTATGTTTGAAGGGATTCTTCCAGCAATAATCACTCCTTTTATCAGAAATCCTTCAATGGATATTGACATTGAAGGACTGAAGTCAAACATTTCATTTTTATTGTCTTCCGGAATTGATGGTATCGTGCCCTGTGGTTCTACCGGAGAATCAGCAACACTCAATTTTGAAGAGCATGAAAAAGTGATCGAAGTGACTCTACAAGAGGTTAACGGGCGTGTTCCAGTACTTGCCGGAACTGGATCAAACAACACAACCGAAGCTCTCAGGCTGACGAAAGCAGCGCGTGACATGGGCGTTGATGGTATTTTGGCCATAAGCCCATATTACAACAAACCCAACCGCACAGGACTTGTCAGGCATTATCAGGCATTGGCAGATTGTGATATCCCTGTTGTTATGTATAATGTACCCGGTCGGACTGGTCAGAATCTGCCTCCAGAGTGGGTTGCAGAGCTTGCAACTCATCCAAATATTGTTGCGATAAAAGAAGCAAGTGGTGATATTAACCAGATCTCCCAGGTGATTGAAATGACCTGTGATGAAGATTTTTCAGTGATATCCGGGGATGATAATATGACACTCCCAATGATGTCTCTTGGAGCTGTCGGGGTGATATCAGTTGTAGCAAATATTGTTCCTAAACAGATGCGTGATATGTATCTGGCTATACAAAACGGAGATTATGAAACTGCACGAACGATACACTTTGCGCTTTCGCCTCTGATTCGCGCTCTATTTGCTGAGTCTAATCCAATTCCAGTAAAAAAAGCAGTAGAGATGAGGGGAATGGCTGGTGGTCCGGTCAGGCTTCCACTTGCAGAGGCTTCGAAAGAAACGGTTGAGATACTACAAAAGGTGCTTGTGCAGTATGACTAACACAAAAATTCTAATCTCTGGTGCAATGGGTCGGATGGGGATGACAATTGGAAATCTGGTACATCAGTCATCAGATCTGGACCTGGTCGGGGGAGTTGACATCAGACCCGGAGAAATTTTTGGTGCTGAAGTGGTAGTAAAAACACAGATGCGGGATCTTATCAGTCGAGTCAAACCTGATGTTGTGATTGATTTCACGGTTGCATCAGCAGCAGTAGAAAATATACCGGTTGCAGCTGATATGGGATGTGCAATTATTCTCGGTACAACAGGGTTTAGCGAATCTCAGCGTATAACCATAACAAAAGCAATTACTGTTGGAAATGTACCTGCTGTCATATCCACAAATTTTAGTATTGGGATGAATATCTTCTGGAATCTCGTTCGGAAAGCTGCTCAACAACTCAATGAGTACGATGTAGAAGTTATTGAGGCTCACCACCGGTTTAAAAAAGATGCTCCATCCGGGACAGCACGAACCATTCTTGAGATATTACAGGAGGAGATGGGTCCTAAAGAAGAAATATTTGGGCGTGAGGGTATGATGGAACGGGGAAGTGAGATTGGGGTTCATGTCATCCGTGGAGGAGATATAGTTGGAGATCACCAGGTTCTTTTTGCTGGAAATTCTGAAACCATAACTCTCTCTCATCGGGCATATGATCGTGCGGTATTTGCACAGGGAGCAATCAAATCAGCACGTTGGGTAGTATCTCAGAATCCCGGGATTTATGAGATGAAAGATGTTCTTGGATTGTAGAATTGGAAAGGGAAAACCGAAATACATTTTTAATTGAATTTAACTACATATAGGAGATCATAAAATGGTAGCAATAGTTGATATAGAAAAGTGTACTGGCTGTGAAACATGTGTTGATGAATGTCCTGCATCAGCTATCATCATGAAAAATGATAAAGCGGTAATTGATGCTGATCTGTGTGTTGACTGTGGTAGTTGTGTTGATGTCTGTCCTTCTGAAGCCATCTCCATGGAATAGATTCAAGAATCTTTAATAACAAAGCAACCGGATCTATCCGGTATGATAACGGTAGGAGTTCTCGGGGCTACGGGCGCTGTCGGTCAACGATTTGTGCAACTTCTGGCCGGTCACCCTTTTTTTGATTTACAGGTTCTGACGGCATCACATCGCAGTGCAGGAAAAAAATACTGTGATGCAGTAAACTGGCGCATTGATGTACCATTTCCTGAAGAAACTGCAGATATTATTGTTTCTGATACAACAATAGAAAGTCTGAAAGGGGTTGACCTGGTTTTTTCTGCATTACCAGCAGAACTTGCAGGTACAATTGAGACAACCTGTGCACAGGCCGGTATTGGTGTTTGTAGTAATGCCAGCACACATCGGATGGAACCTGATGTTCCATTACTGGTAACTGAGGTTAATCCAGATCATATCGGGATGATTGACCTTCAGCGGGATCGTGGTATGGACGGATTTATCGTGACAAATCCAAACTGTTCTACCATCATGTTAACTATGTCGCTGGCACCGCTACGGCAGTTTTCTTTTAGTGATATCAGAGTCGCTACCATGCAGGCAATATCTGGAGCAGGTTTTGAGGGTATCCCTGCTATGTCTATTTACGATAATGTTGTTCCGTACATTGGTTCCGAAGAGGAGAAAATGGAACAGGAAACATTAAAGATTATGGGGATGTTTGATGGTTCTCAGGTTCAAAAGGCTCCGTTTCAGGTTAGTGCCAGTTGTCATCGTGTTCCTGTTATTGATGGTCATACAATGGCGGTCTGGATAGATATTGCAGATCCGGTCTCTCAGGTAGCAGATGCATTTAGAACATATAAACCAACTGTCAGCAATCTTCCAACACTGCCGCCTCAGTCAGTGGCATTTATGGAAAATAAGGATCGCCCGCAGCCACGCCTCGACCGATTATTGGGGGGAGGTATGACTGTATCAGTAGGCAGACTTAGGGAAGGTATTCGGTATATTGCAATGGGCCATAATACCATCAGGGGGGCTGCAGGTGCATCAGTACTCAATGCCGAACTGATTCATGACAAAAAATATCTCTAATGAAATTGTACAACATCATGACACAAACAGGGGCATATTCGTGACTACAGAAGAAGAAAACACTGTATATGTAGGGAATAAACCAGTTATGAACTACGTACTTGCAGTAGTAACACAGTTTAATAATGGTGCAGAGACCGTGTCAGTCAAAGCCCGCGGGAAAGCAATTTCCAGGGCTGTAGATGCAACTGAGATAGCAATTAGTAGATTTCTCCAGAATGTAGAGAAGAGAGCAATTACAACAATGACAGAGGTAGTTGATACCGAGAATGGGAAGACAAATGTATCCAGCATCGAGATAGTACTTGGGAACCGGAAAAATTCTTTATAGTGATGATGGTTCTAATTTTTAGAATATTATCTTCTAAATTTTTACTCCAGAATAGGGTATAATTCCTGAATTACAGTATTTTTTAGAGAAATTATATAGAACTCTGTTCTTATACAATTATTTGTATCTATCTCACTTTTTTTTTCTTAAAGAAAGATTTTTTTGATGATAAAATCCGGCACTAATATGCTAGTGACAACTATTAGAAAAATCTATTAATAGAATATGAATTTTAGGTTTATTCACATGTAGATGGCATTCTGAAAACTCGGAAATGTTACTTTTGGCAATGATTTTTCTGGTAAATAGTAACTATTTTCACGCTTTTTTCTGATAGGATTATCATATATAGTAATTAAATCACCAAAATTATAAATATGGATACTACCCATGTATCATAACCCGGACTAAAAGCTATACTATATTTTGTTAATTATTTAATCTGGTTGTCATTGCTCGTAAGCCTTAACGTATAATACGGGCTATTTGAAGAGCATCAGGAGATGAAAAACTTGTTGGAGAAATATATTACTGATATTACCCGTGTTCCATTCTTTCAGACATTAAAAAAAGAGGAGCAGGAAATATTGCTTAAGGTTACATCCCTGTATCCCTTTCGTGCATCAGAACACTATCTCTCATTGATAGATTGGAAAAACCCGGATGATCCGTTAAAACGGATCATTTTTCCCGATCCTAAAGAATTAACGAGGCATGGGAGCCAGGATCCCTCTCAGGAAAAACAATATACAATTCAGCCCGGATTGCAACATAAATATCCACAAACTGTTTTGTTACTGCTATCCGATGTCTGTGGTGGCATCTGTAGATTCTGTTTTCGAAAACGCCTCTTTATGGATAACATCAGGCAGACAATAAGCGATTATGAACCTGCATTCACTTACATCCGGGATCATCAGGAAGTTACAGATGTTCTGCTATCAGGTGGAGATCCCCTGATTCTTCCTACATCTCATTTAAAGAAAGTGATACAGGAAATTCGTGAGATCAGTCATGTGAGTATCATCAGAATCGGAACAAAGATGCTTGCATATAATCCCGTACGGGTAATGGAGGATCCGGAGCTACTTTCTCTAATCCGGTCTGAATCAACCCCGGAGAAGAAGATATACATTATGGCACATTTCAATCATCCCTCTGAGATATCTCCCCAATCTGTCAAAGCGATACATCTGCTTATACAGGCAGGTGCTATGGTCGTACATCAGACGCCTGTTATTGAGGGTGTAAACACCGATCCTATGGTAATGGCAAATTTATTCAGGAAATTATCACGTATCGGGGTATCTCCCTATTATGTATTCCAATGTCGTCCGACTATTGGAAATGAGATCTTCACTGTCCCGGTAGAACGCTCATATCAGACAATGCAGTCTGCTTTTCAGCATTGCTCTGGTCTTGCAAAACGTGCACGCTTCATCATATCACACAGTACCGGCAAAATAGAGGTGGTTGGGCAGAATGCTCAATCCATTATCATGCGATACCACCAGGCAGTAAATCCTGATAATTATCACCGGATTATGTTTTCTCAATCAAATCCGGAGGCACGATGGTTTAATGATTACGATTCTTTTCTATCGGATGCTGGTTCGATTCATGAAAGACCGTTTGAAAGCGATTCTGGCATGTATCACAGTTTAGTTACCTTTTAATTTTTATTTTGTCAGGGTATTCTGATAGTATTATTATCAGAATAGTCCCTTTTGACTGAATAATTAGCAATGATACATAAGCAATTCTCTATTTATGACTTTTAAAAAAGTTAAATAACCTGAAACAATGACACAAAATGAAACAAACCCAATAAATGATAGCGAATCTGGTATTTCTAATAAATCCAATTGGAAAGACTGGCACTGGCAAGTTCGTCATAGTATTGTTGATAGTATAACACTTGAGCGCACGCTTGAGATAACGTTTTCCGAAAAGGAGCGGGAAGAAATACAGAGAACCATTGATATTTTTCCCATGTCTATAACTCCCTATTATCTCTCTCTCATCGATAATGTTGACCTGGTGCATGATCCCATCTTTAAACAGGCTGTACCTTCTGCTGGAGAACTTATCATTGAAGATTATGATCTTCATGATCCCCTGGGTGAAGAGATAGATAGCCCGTGTCTTCTGATAACCCATCGCTATCCGGATAGGATTCTCTTTCTCATAAGTAACACCTGTGCAATGTATTGCCGCCATTGCACCCGGAAGAGAAAAGTAGGACAAGTGTCTTGTATTCCCAACCGGGATGAACTTGACAAAGCATTTGAGTATATTGAGAATCACCCCGAGATCCGTGACGTTCTTCTATCAGGAGGAGATCCACTCATGCTTTCAGATATGCAACTTGATAGAATTCTAAGCAGATTGCGACAAATACCTCATGTTGAGATAATACGAATTGGAACACGAGTCCCTGTGGTTCTTCCTTACCGAATAACAGAAGAATTGGTTTTAATACTCAAAAAATACCATCCGTTATGGATTAACACTCATTTTAATCATCCTCATGAGTTTACTGATGCATCCCGGGATGCCCTTTTTAAATTGGCAGACGCCGGTATTCCTCTAGGAAATCAGTCTGTCCTTCTTGCCGGGGTTAATGACTGCCCAATTATTATGCGAAAGCTGGTTCATGAACTGGTGAAAAACAGGGTCAGACCCTATTACCTGTTCCAATGCGATCTTGCAGAAGGACTTGCCCATTTCCGGACGCCGGTTGGAAAAGGAATAGAAATAATTGAAAGTCTGATAGGACACACATCCGGACTCGCAGTTCCAACCTATGTGATTGATGCACCAGGTGGTGGAGGAAAAATCCCGGTTATGCCTCATTATCTGGTATCCTGGTCCTCAAATAAGGTTGTACTGCGTAATTTTGAGGGGATGTTCACAACCTATCAGGAGCCGGAACGGTATCAGGAGATAACCTGTGATCTCCAATGTGACCAATGCAAACTTCAGCATTCCGGTGATAGTGATTTTGCAATGCGAAGAGCATATGGAATAGAAGGATTGTTATCTGATTTTGAAAACAACATCACAATTTTACCTGCAGATTCACAGCGGGTAGCCAGGAGAAATGATGAAGTATGATACAATAGTACCCATTGGGAAAAGTACCATTCAACACGGATTTTTCAATGACAGGATATACCTGATGAAGATTCACCCGGATGATGTAGTTCTCATTGATCAGTATCTTACCGATTTACAGGGACTCTATCAGTATGCAAAAATAATTATGAAAGTACCCCTTTCTCTTGAGAAGATCTATAAAACACCTGACACAATAGAAGAAGCTCGTATTCCTGGATTCTATCAGGGGGTTGAGGATGCTCTTTTTTTATCGCGGTTTCTTGATCCTACACGGGCAGAGGATGATGCACATGATAAAATTCAAGAGATTATTCAGATATCCCTGGGAAAAATATCAGTATCTAAAAAAGGGATACATCCGGTTACATGGGTGATGAGAAAAGCAACAATGAATGATGTCACTCATATATGTTCCCTGTACCGGAGTGTATTTGAAACGTATCCTTTTCCAATTCAGGAACCTGATTATCTTAAAAAAATAATACAAGATGGAATTGAGTTTTTTGTTGGAGAAATATCAGATAGAATCGTCGCTGCAGGTTCTTGTGAGATTGATCCTTATGCGTCAGCAGTGGAAATGAGTGATTTGGCGGTAGATGAGGCATATAAGGGGCTTGGTCTCTCGAAAAAACTGCTTTCATACATGGAAAAACAGATGAAAATGAAGAATGTAAAGACTGCATACACGATCTGTCGGGCAGAACCCCTCCCGGTTAATCGTCTATTTGCCGGGGCACAGTACCAATATTCAGGAACTCTGATTAACAATACGCAAATATGTGGAACATATGAAAGCATGAATATCTGGTACAAAACATTACACTGATGTGTGAACTTTTTCCCTTTATTAGTTATTTCTGTATTAGCATCATCAGTATCTTTATTTATTATAAATCGGAAATTACTGGGTTAATTATTATTTCCCTTTTTTTTCGTGAATAACTCTGAATATGAAATTAAGATGATTCTGGAGATAAACGTTTACAGATGTGTTGATACTATGAGAATTGCATTATGTATTACTAACAGGAAATTAAATTGAGTTCATTGTACAAAACAATTGATTACGAGTTACAGTAATGGCACCTGCTTCATCAAAAGAACAACAAAACGATATCCTGACGATTCTTCAAGGAAATCGTCAGGGTTGTAGTATTGAAAAGATAGCAAATCTTCTCTCTATTAGCCGGACTACTACTGCAAAATATCTCAATATGATGGAACAGGCTGGGTTGATTGAATCACGTCCTTTTGGTCCGGCCAAAGTGTATACATGTACCGAACGAATTCCTATCGATGATTTCATCTCTCTGCTTCCTCAGCTTATTCTCATCCTTGATGAAAATCTGGTTATTAAAAAGGTTAATAAATCTCTTCTCGCCTTTTTTCACCTTGAAAAATCCTCAATAATTGGGAAGGATATTCAATATTGTCCTCTTGGAATATATCTGAATGAGAGCCGTATTGAGATATTAAAACAGGCAATTGAAGGCAGATCACAGCAACTAGAAGAGGAATTGTCATATGAAGGAGAACGGTATTTTTTCGGTGTCAGGATTATGCCTATACTTTTTGAGCAGGGAGCAAGAGGTATAGTACTGATTTTTGAAGATATAACAACGCTTAAAAATTATCAGAAACATCTCTCAAAACTGGTAGAGAAACGAACCGCAGAACTTCAGGAAGTAAATGACCAACTCTGTACTGAGATCCTTGAAAACATGAGAGTACGGGAAGAGCTTGAACTCAGTCAGAAGCGTTATGAGCAACTGGTTGAGAGCTCAACTGATTTTATTCTGAAATTTTCGTCAGATGCAACATTAATTTACAGTAATATTCTTGCAACAGAGTATTTTGGATTATCCATATCAAGGCAGAAAAAATATGGATTTTTAGATACAATTTTTCCAGATACCCGAAAAAACCGGACACAGATGAAGCATCTTCTTACTCATCTGCAATTAAATCCTTCAGAATTGGTTCACTTTGAAATAGAATATACCACAAAAGAGAATCGAATTTCCTGGATATCCTGGACCTTTCGTAGTATTGCATCCCTTACTACCACTGCCAATGAAATCCTCTGTATCGGAACAGACATCACTGAACGGGTACATGCAGAAAAACAAATAAAAAAATCAGAAGATCAGCTACAGGATATCATATCACATCTTCCGGATCCTACCTTTGTTCTTGGTGTGAATCGAAAAATAGTCATATGGAATAATGCAATGGAACAGATGACTGGTATTTGCTCTGCAGAAGTTGTAGGGAAAAAGAGGACGTCTTTCACTCCATCGATATTCGGATTTTGCAGGCCGATTCTTGCAGATCTCATCTTTGATCCTGAAAACGTAAAAATTCGCTCATATTTTCATAATATTACTGATGATGCAGGAATCCTTACCGCGGAAACCTTTGGAATTGGGAGGGATGGAGATGAATGTATCTACTGGGTTAAGGCAACACCACTTAAAGATGAGGAAGAAAGGGTTATTGCGGTTATTCAGTCCATGAGAGACATAACCTCCATAAAAAGGTTAGAACAAGTACTTACAGCCAAAGAAGAATCTGCAAGAGGAATTCTTGATTCTTTAAAAGATCTGATTGTGGTACTTAATGAAAAGAAGGAATATGTCTATGTTAATCCGGCTTTTGAAAAAATTATCGGGAGCTCTATTACAGCCTTACAGGATCATTATATCGATGAATTTCCCCTTCCGGGAGATCCTGTACAGTGGAATCAGTTTATCAAAGCAATCCAGCAGACGGAATTATCTAACCGGATAGAAATGCACACCTCAATAAATGATACTGATATATATCTTGATTGCTATCTTATTCCATTTTACCCTGGTTTATCAGAGCATATGCATATCCTCATTGACATGCGGGATATATCACGGCTCAAGGGGATTAGCACACCATTATGGAAAGATGAAACAACATTACAGGAGATTGGTTTTCGGGTCTCACAGATCCTCCCTTGCATTAAGGAATAATGCATTTTCACTACTCCCCGTCTGATTTTCAATGGATATTTAGTTATTAGAGTAATTATCATGTTATCATAGTGGCCTATGACGTGATCCGTATGTAACCTTAATGTGCGGATTGGACAGGATATCGAGATAAAAATTTTCCAGTTGGTACTTAATACCCCTAAATAGTCGTTCTCCTGATAAATTACTGGTTATGATTTCATGAACGAAAGGCCATAATGATTCCTGTATACTACCCGATCATTATTTCACCTTTTATGATGTAATTCATGGTATGAACCGACTGGTAATCGTCTCAAACAGACTCCCGATTACCATCCTCAAAAAAGGGAATGAAATTACAGGTCAGGAGAGTATTGGCGGTCTTGCAACCGGACTTGGATCCATTTATAAGAAATATTCATCGTTGTGGATAGGATGGCCTGGAGTCACTTGTAAAGGAGTATCAGATGAGGAGAAAGAAACAATAAAAAAGATTCTCAATGATTGTCTTTGTGAACCAGTCTATCTGACTGAAATAGAGTACGAACAATATTACAACGGTTTTTGCAACCAGGCAATCTGGCCACTATTCCATTATTTTTATCAATTTTCTCAATATGAACCAGTCCATTGGAACACATATGTAACGGTCAATAAAAAGTTCTGTGATGTTGTCTGTGCCTGTGCACAGCCTGGTGACATTATCTGGGTTCATGATTATCACCTGATGCTTCTCCCGCAGATGATCAGGGAAAAGATGCCTGATGCAACCATTGGGTTTTTTCTTCATATTCCATTTCCCCCTTTTGAACTATTCAGGCTTATTCCCTGGAGGAAAGAGATATTATCCGGACTTGTTGGTGCGGACCTTATCGGATTTCACACCATTGAATATGTGAACTATTTCCTCAACAATGTAAGGAGAATCCTTGGATATGATCATGAGATGATGCGAATCAGAGTCGGGAACCGGCTTTTGCAGGTGGATACATTCCCCATGGGAATAGACTATGATCGATTTGCCACTATGGCAGATACCCCGGCTGTAAGAAAGGAGATACAAAACATCAGAAAAGATGTACAAAATCGAAAAATAATCCTTTCTATTGACCGACTAGATTATACCAAAGGGGTTCCCCTCAGGTTAAAGGCTTTTGAAGATCTTCTCTTTAGTCATCCTGAATTACATGAGCAGATTACTCTTATTCTCGTAGCAGTCCCCTCACGAAGTCATATTGAAGACTATAAAGATCTCAAACATGAAGTTGATTGCCTGGTGGGTCGATTAAACGGGACGTTTGGCACTATGAGCTGGACCCCTGTCAGATATATGTATACATTTCTTCCGTTTGAGCGGTTGCTGGCAATATATAAAATTGCAGATGTAGCCCTTATCACTCCCTTACGTGATGGCATGAATCTAATGGCAAAAGAATACCTTGCAACAAAAAAAGATGAGACTGGTATTTTAGTATTAAGCGAATTTGCCGGAGCAGCAAAAGAATTGGGAGAAGCAATACTGGTTAATCCAAATGATATTTTGGAATTTTCTTCAGCCATATATGATGCACTCATGATTCCGGATGAGGAGAAGAAAGATCGTATCAGGGTTATGCAAACCAGACTTCGCAGATACAATCTCACCCGATGGACAACGGATTTTCTGGAAGTTCTCTCTAAAACAAAAAAATACCAGAATTCTCTTACTGCAACATGGATGGATAGTGACGCTATAGATGAACTCTGTAACCGATACCATTGTGCCTCATCACGAATACTGTTCTTTGATTACGATGGAACACTCGTCCCCATAGCAAAAACTCCTGAAGAAGCCAGACCTGATTCAGAACTCTATTATATTCTTGAAATGCTCGTACGAGATACAAAGAATCATGTAATTATCATTAGTGGACGTGACAGATCATTACTCATGTCATGGTTTGGATCATATCATCTTGGACTTGTTGCCGAACACGGTGTCTGGATGAGGGAATCCGGGGGTAAATGGGAGATGAACATGATGGCTACAAAAGAATGGAAAAATGAGATTAGACCAATTCTGGATGTTTATATGGACAGGACCCCTTGCTCTTTTATCGAGGAGAAGGATTACTCATTGGCATGGCATTACCGGAATGCAGATCCGGTCCTGGCAAAAATCAGAGTAATAGAACTTCGTGAGGATCTTCTCCTCAGAACAAAAAACTTTAACCTTACGCTATTGGAGGGGCATAAAGTCCTTGAAATTAAAAATGCCGAGATAAATAAGGGAATCACAGTTAATCACTGGCTAAAAAAAAGATCCAGTGAATTTGTTCTCGCTATCGGGGATGATCGGACAGACGAAGATATTTTTGCCGTCCTTCCTCCTGAAGCATATTCAATAAAAGTTGGTTCTATGCCATCATTAGCCATGTATAGTGTTAGATCAGTAGAAGAGGTAAGAAGCCTATTGAATGCATGCTTTTCAAAATTATAATGAGATTTGATTGCAGGCAGTATCCCTAAAATTCAAATATAATAGAAAATTTCAGGAATAACGAGTTTACATCATCCATTCTTACTATTTTCCAGTCTCAAAAAGAAGAAAATGGGTTTTACTACATCTATCATTGACAGATTAAATGATCCATAAAAATCATTAAAATATGTTCAATAGCAGGTTTATATGGAATATATGAGGATAATAATAGAGCAATGAATAGAATAATGAATATTTCCTAATTAATAGGTTTGATAGTGAACCGGTATTTTCTGGTAAAGGAGATCCAGATTACCGAAATTTTTAACCATTTTCCCGGAGCAATATTGTTTCATACGGTGAAACC
>CAYRYR010000014.1:0-34995 GCA_964428385.1 uncultured Methanoregulaceae archaeon | reverse complement strand
ATGGATCCTCATTTTCATAGGTTGAGCCTGATGTCTTGCATCATCGCGTTTTATTTGAAACTGAAAAAAAAGGTTAGATATAATGAGGTTTTTGTGAAAGCAGACGGGGTGTATAAAGAGGACGATATGGCATCCCCTGAGTTTCGATATAAACGAGCGCAATTAATTCTTCAAGGGTTAATGACTCTTTATATGGCTTTTTGGGTTCTGAACGTGCTCTGATGGTTACCGTTAACTCTCCCGTACTCAGTTCATCATCTCCTATAACAACAACATACGGAATCCAGTCAACTCCTGCTTCACGTACTTTCTTTCCGACTGTTATTTCACGATCATCCATATCTGCCCGAATAGATGAACGGTTCAGGTTCTCAATGATATCTGATGCATGTTCAAGATGTCGTTCTGCAACAGGGATAACCCGTACCATTACCGGTGAAAGCCAGGTAGGCAGATGTGACACGTCCTGAGATGCGGTGTTCTCAAGGATAGCACAGAGTACGCGTTCAATACTGCCGGTTGGAGAACAATGAAGAATTGGTGGATAGACAACTTCACCATCAATATGATATTTAATATCAAATCGTTTTGCACTCTCTACATCTATCTGAACCGTTGGATTCTCAATGGGCCTGTTCTGAGCGTCAATCGCTGCAAGGTCAATCTTTGCTATCCAGTAATGAACCCGGTCTGATATGGTCTCAATCAGAACCGGTACCTGCGATTTTGTTACAAGTCCCTTGATCCAGTCTTCATGCTCTTGATAAAATGCTTCCGTACACCGAAATACTGCAACCAAATCCGTTCCTAAATCTCTGCCTGTCTGCCATCCTATGGCAACCTGTTCTTCAAAGCAGGTAAGCGCATTATTCATATCCTTGCAGAGAGTATGCATATCTGGCATAGTAAATGCACGCAATCGCTTCAGACCAATGACTTCACCCTTCTGTTCATGTCTGAATGAGTACGTAGAGAGTTCATACATCTTCATTGGCAATTGATTTGGTGAGATATGCATATCTCTCATGATAGTAAACATACCAAAACAAGCTGCAAATCGAAGCATCATGGTCCTGTTGCCACTCTTAAACCGATATTGTCGCTCACCAAATTTTTCAGCATGCTCAAAGATGGCTTTATCATCGAGATCATACATAACCGGAGTCTCAACTGGTGATGCACCGTAAGGAAGAACCAATGAAAGGGCATAATCAGCGAGAAGGTCACGAACTAGTTTTCCCCGTGGCAACCATCGCATATGTCCAACATCACTGACTGGTTCATAATCTACAAGTTCTTTTGAGCGCATTAGTTCAACATGGACCGGTTCTCCTCCGACTGGCACTGCAATACCCAGTTCCTTTTTTAGGAGTGCACCAAAAGCATCATTGAGAAGATACTCATCGGTTTCATGTCTGATTCCGTCAGGAGTTAAAACAAAAAATGTATGAATGATCTGTTTTTTTGCTGGTGTATTCTGAATCTCATCAGGAATGATTGTACGTGAAAGTTCTGAAAGGGGATGGCCTTTACATGCAATGGTAAATGATTTATACCAGCCAAAAGGTGCTCTCTTTACAGTAAACGTTTCTGACAATTCCTGTTCTATTCCCTTTAAAACAGATACTGCTACATCAGGGGAAGCGAGATCATTACTCAAATGAGCATAGGGGTATACCATTATTTGTTGGCATTCAACCTTTCCAGCTGTGTCAGTAATCTCCTGTACTGTTTTTTTGATGATATCACTTTGTGCATTAGCATCCTCAGATTCAACAGCACAGAACGCAACAAGTGCCTCTTTGAGGCTGCCTGAAAGTTCTTTGGTATCTTCAGCTATTCTGGTTTTTTTCTTTGCTTCATATTCGATAAAATCTGAATGTATCAAAAGAAGACGCATATATCTAATCTCCGCATAGTAACTTCATATTATTAGAAGTCGCAGACCATAAATGAATGCTCTATTTCCCTCTGATTAAAATGTTTTTTCCCATACTGTAACCAGTATGGTTATGTATTCTATCTTTATCGCATGGTATAGGTATCAATTCTATTTTTCAGTATTTTAAAACGTAATTGGTGATTATCAGAGATATCATTTTTTCATTTTATGGATGTATTTACGTTATTTTATATAGTAAGTAATTTAACTACCACTAGAGGTGTAATACTCATGTGTTCAGTAGGCGGACCTGTTGATATTGATGTAGAGGATCGTATAAAAACAAAAAACTGCCAATGTAACGAATGTGGGGGATCTTTTAAGGGTATCGGTAAAAAAATACGTTGCCCAACCTGTGGATCCGACAATATAAGTGAAAAATGAAGATCCCATTAACACGGGATGTCCTCCTTATTAAGGGCAGAGAATCATTTCTTCTTGTGGGGATTATAGCAGAGCCCTTTGCTCTCTGTCTTGAGACGGTTGAAGAAGAATTGTTTCAGGGGATAGAAGCCGGAGACCTGGTGGTAGTATCAGCTCCGGAAAACGGTGATATCAAGCAGGGCTTACTTCTTCTTGAGCTTGTACGGGCATTCCATGTTCCGGTTATTGTTCTGCCAAAAGGGCATCCTGGTTCTTTACGTCTTCGGATGATAGTCTCGATAGGAGCCCGCATAGGTATGAGTTGTTCGATTCAGCGGGGAACACATCCCAAACAGCATCTGCTCTGTTCTTCTGAAGAATTGTCAGGTATGTATCTTGAAAGAGATGATGGTGGTGTTTTGTTATCTTACTGTCCATCTCATTGCACATTCTTTCTCATTGAACATCCGGTTCTCCAAATGAATAAGATGCAAATTCTTGCATGATTATTTATAGCAAAAATTTCTTTTACATTACTATAAAAGAGAATAATAAATGAAAACATCTGATGTACTATCAATTATTTGCATATTCTCATTCTGTATACTCTATTCAGCTTTCATATCAGTAGCTGATAATCAGAATAGTTCAATAAATGATACCGGCATTAACGGCACAGAGGAATTTGATTGTATTAACCAGTCTGGATGCATTTCTGTATCAGATTATACTGTTGATTATCTCAACCAGACATATGCTGGAAATTTGACGAATAATGGAAAAAATTTCCCTGGCAATAAGACCGAAATAATCGAACCACCTGGAAAGAACTCTGAATCCGAACCTCCTGATTTGGATATTACGCCAAAAATGACGTCAGAACCAGAATCTACACCATTAAAGAGTTCTTCTTCAGGATATGATTTTATGGCAATGAATGAACAAAATAAAGCATTTTTTAAGAAAAACCAGGAAGATACCTACTCTTCACTGAGTACACGCGCATTTTCAGGAGGAATTAATGTTTTTGATGCACCAAGGCCAATCGTTCTGCCCCCAGGTGGGGGTTGTGGAGGATAATACTAATTACAACACTTCATCCTCTTCTTTTTCTTCCGGGGTTCGTATAAGCACGAGACAGGCTGCGATGATATCATGCAGTCCCTGATGTTTTTTTGTATAGAGAATAGCAAAAAAACCTGTCAGAAATAACAGAAATGAGATCCATTTTGAGAAATGTCTGAGAGTAGCCCTGGTAAATGTAATTCTCTCCCCTTTTAGATCGGTAACGACGATACGGAGTGTCATTTTCCCTAATGTAGCCTGATTCTGACTTGATTCGAGAATTGCAAAATATAACCAGGGTAAAAGAACGAATGTAAAGAGAAAAGCACTGACGACAGGCATTGGGAATAAAGAAGTGATAATATTCCCTGAAGAATCAATTACCTGCTGGTGATGCATCATCTGGTTCACCATCCAAACAGCTTCTGAAAATCGTAGATATGCTCCGGCAATCAGGGCTATGATGATGAGAAAAATGAGATCTATGAGAAATGCACTTGTCCGGTGCCGGAATGATGCATATGAACTGATATCTCGCATAGGATCACCAAATAGAGTTCTGAGCGTAGTACATTAATCTATTCAGTCTGTTTTTTGTTTTGGCGATTTGATTTTTCGTACTATGCCTATATTGTATTGTATGCATCTTTTCCCTGCTATAACATTTTTACCCGGAATCATGAATGAATCTATCGGAACCAGAAATAAATAAGATTTAGTCTCGGATATATTCTTTGATCTGATTTTGATTATTGAAATTCTAAAGTATCTGCCATCTTTGTCACGAGACCTGCGAGCATGATATCACCAAGGAGTAACATCATGAGCACAATCCCGTGTACTATATGAACATCTCCTGATGCCAGTTGTGCAACAATATTCAGGGGATTAAAGGGAATGGACACTGCTGCTAACATAATGATAACTGCTGCTGTTGAGAAGACAAACTGGGCTGATGTTCTGTCAGTGTAATGCATGGCAATAACTGCTGCTATTAAAATGAGAATAGCTGATCCTGCAAAAACAAAGATTAGTATCTCTATAAGATGTGAAACAGCAACACCATTTACAATCAGCAATATAAGCCAGGCCCCTGCCTGAATGGGAACGAGGAGTATGGTAGCTCCCAGTTTCCCAAAAATAAGTTCTCTCATTGTCACCGGGGTTGAACGTATCGTATCAAGAGTCTGTTGTTCATATTCCTCTGTAATGAGATCGATAACAAGGGCAGCTGATATGAATGCCGGCATGAATAGGAGGAGTGGAATTAAAAGACCATAGATGAATTCATAAAAACTTGTATTTGTTGCATTTTGTGGAAAAGTGAGGGATACCGGTTTTTGTGTAAGTCTCTCTGTCCGTGCGATTCGTAATTCCTCTTCCTCTAAAAGAAGGATCTCTTTAAGTTTCATCTCAATAACGGCAGCCTGCAGGTCATTTTTAAGGGTATACATTGTAACTACAAACGGTTTTTCATCGTCTGGATCTCCATCAGCGATATAGAGAACAGCTGCCAGTTTTCGTTCTTTTAACAACTGAACTGCGGTTGAGAGGTCCATATAATAAGGAGTAATAAAAGAGTCTTTTTCCAGTTTAAGAGACACCGAAGATTCCTCTCCACAATACGCGACTCCGTACATGACCCCGCTATACTGACTCAGAGTATTGGGATCATACATTGCAGTAAGTCCAACCATCAGAAAAGAAGAGAAGAGAGCAATAAAGAGCTGAAGGAGAATTGCAAAGAGGATAGTCTTTTCCTGTGTTATCCCTGCCAGTTCTTTTTGTGCTATCACTCTGATATGACTGATATTCATGTAACCGCCTCCATGATTATGAGTATATTATAGGTACAGTGCAACAGAATTGCAAGAATAAGCCCGGGAATATATCCTCTTCTTCCTCCCAGTTTTAATGATACTGCTACACAGAAAACGCCCATTGTATGAAGGAATAAAGGAGACCAGAGCGAAAAAAAACCCTGAAACAAAATAGTTCCAAATAGGGAAGAAGTAATCTGTGAGAGAGTAATAAAGAGCAACAATTTCTCTCCAATAAGAAATCCAAGACCGATAATTATCGATGCGATGAACACTCCAGACCATGACAAACAAGCGGGGTTCTGTTTGATAAGTGCAATAAGACCAAGACTTTTTATAAGTTCTTCAGTGCCAGCCGCAAGAATGATGATGGCGATAAGGGAGAATGGCATAGGAAGATTAAAAAATAGCACCAGATACATCATCTGTGCCATAAAAACAAATGGAATCGAGAAGATGGTGAGAAAAAATACAGATCCCCATGGATGATCCGGTTGTATTGCAGCGGTAATAAAATCAAGAATCTTTCTGATTAGATTTTTCTGGGTGAAGAGATGTTCTTCAGTGAAATTTACAACGCTCAAATACAGCATCACACCACTTGTCAGATAAAAAAGTGCAGTTGAGTATAGATAGTCAGTAATTGTGTACCCGGTTCCCTGTAAGGTCATGACTACAAGAGTAACTGGTGAGAGCAGGCTGATGACATGTATATTAGTAAAAATGCTTGGAAAGAAGAGATAGGAAGTAGCGATTGTCGAGAAGAAGATTGAGATGAATGACAATTCCCTATAGCTACGCGATATCATGCCGATGAGAAGAGCAGAACTGAGGAAAAACAATATAATTGGAAAGAGGGGCAGGAGCGCTGCTAGTGTTCCGTTTGTTCCTGCTAGTAATAAAGAAGAGATAATGAGCATAAGAATTGCATATGGCAGCGATTTTCCAATAATTATGGTTATGCGCGTAACTGGTGCTGCCAAAAGCGGTTCACCTTGTCTGAGTGTCCTTTCATTCATCACTGACATCATTAAGAATTGTGATGTGAAATAGAGGGGAAAGATGAAGACAAAAATAAATATGATAGTATCAAAAGGGAGGGGGGGAGAAAGCATCGCCGGTGTCTGATATGGGAATGTATCATCTGTAGTATCAGCAGAGAGTATATCGGTATATCGGGATAAAGCCGACGTCTGTTCGTTCTTATCCTGTATCTTTTGACGTAATATATCAACTGATATCTCTGGCGTACTATCGGGAGGTTTTATGGGAATTACTGTCTGTTCCGGACGTGGATATCTTCTCCGTTCCGGTCTCACAAAACCAATCCGTTGTCCGCTCTCAGTTGCCAGAAAATCAAGTTCACTCGTGATATATTGATTTTCGATCCAGAGGGGATATGCTGCAAAAATATCCTCCTGGTTGCTGTACACTGATGTTTTGTATCGTTCATAATTGTGATATAACGCCAGTGTTGCAGCTTCTCCTTTTACAGTCTTATCTGGACTGACCATGCCATCCTGAATAATCAGGTCAAGATCATACCCGGCAGGTCCGGTATTCTCATGTGTGTCTGGTATCTGATAGAGAACAAATCTGCTATCAGCTCCGGAAATTGGAAGATATTGATCAGTGGTTATACCAATATCATAAAGCCCATCCTGCAGATGGACACCACTTTTTGCGGCATATCCACTTACCAGAACGAGTAAAATGAGTAACAGAATTGCTATCGGGAGAATTTCCCGGTTCATTGTGGTTGAAAAACGCCGAATCTCCCACCATGCAATGGTACAGACCTGTTTTAAGAATCCCATCTACCTGATGTATATCATCCTTCACAGTATATCATAGCACGGATTGTAATTTTTCCTGAGAAGTTTTACCCCAAGTATTATCGGCTTCTGTGGGCTATCGATTGTACAGCGTATGATAGAAGCACGAGGACTGACAAAACAATATGGCGCTTTAAAAGCTCTTGATGATGTCTCATTTACTTTACATGCAGGAACAATCTGTGGAATTATCGGTCACAATGGAGCAGGAAAGACTACCCTTCTTAAGATACTTGCCGGGCTTATCACTCCTTCTGCCGGAGAGATACAAATCAATGGCATGCCAATTAGTGATGACCCTGTTGGTATTAAGACATTGATTGGATATCTCCCTGAAGAATCGCGATTATATGAAAATATGACTGTTCCGAATTATCTAAGATTTTTTGGGGAGTTGTATGGACTTTCAAAAAAGACGATTCAGGAACAGGGAGATATCCTGTTAAATTCTTTATCACTTGACCATGGGGGTAAACAGATAGGAAACCTTTCCAAGGGGATGAAACGAAAAGTTGCACTGGCGAGATCCCTGATACATGATCCCTCAATTCTCATTTATGATGAAGCTACATCTGGTCTTGATCCGATGACATCACGATTTATTACCAGTTATCTTGAAAAACTCAGGCAGTCTGGAAAAACAATTGTGTTAAGTGCTCACAATTTGTCCCAGGTTGAACGTATCTGTGACATGGTTATCATTCTGAAACAGGGTAGAATTGTAAATCTGGGCAGTATGGATGAGTTAAGGGAATTTTTTGGATCGGTAACCTATAATGTCTTCTTTTCAGGACCATATAAGAATCTGTCAATTTCTGTTACACATCTCTCCAGTGGATTATACCGGTTGACGGTACCATCAGTTGATGAACTCAACAGAGTAACAACATCAATTACAGAGGCAGGAGGGTATGTTGAACGCATAGAATCTGCATATCCTACACTAGAGGAAATGCTTGTTCAAATTGGAAAATAACTGCAATAAACATACATGGCAGAAAAAGGAAGCTCGCAGTTGAAAATTAATTAAAAAATTTAAATTTTTTCATATGTTGCAATGGCTGCTGCAACATCTTTATTCTCAACAGTAATGGAGTAAATTGCATTGCACATCCTGATAGCTTCGTCAAGTGGTTTTTGATGAATATTTCTCCCGGTTGCATTTCCTGCGCATCCTCCGATATGAATCTGATCATATAATTGTTGCAGGAATGTCTTCGCATCAACACTGGATCCCCCGGCACATACAACCCGTGTCCTGCCAGCTGCACGAGTTGCTTCTTTGATAAGTTCTGATGAAGAAGATCCCTCTTTCTTGGGTGGATTGACCTTGACGAAGTCAGAACCCAGACATGCAGCAACACCAGCTGCTCCTGCTATGAGATGTGGGTCTTTCTCGTCATGTACAGCAGTTCCCCGTGGGTATATCCACAGGACGGTAATAAGGCCATGTTGATGAGCTTCACAAATTGATTCTGCCGCCTCTAAAAGCATAATATGTTCATATTCAGAACCAAGGTAAATAGTGTATCCAATGCCTGTTATTGGGAGGCAACTTTGGTCTCTGAACCGTATAACCTGATCAACCGTTGTTATCCGGGATGACAATGGATCTTTTTGTGCGGTTTTTATGAGATGAGTCTTTGAATTTATCTTCACCAGATAAGAAATATGGGGATAATCAGCTCCATATGCAGCAATTAATCCCATCTGAGTTGCAAAACACCCAATTTTAGATCCTGCCGCTATTCTGAAAAGATGTTCTGGATCATTATCATCAGAATGAATACTATCTCCAAAAAAGTCTTCATTGAGATGTTCTATCTTTTGATCCCCTGCAAAAAGCATAAGACGCCCGGAATCATGAGTAATTCTCCGGTAATTCGAAATATACGTTTCATATGCCTGTTTAGGGACATCTGAAGGAATTCGTATTTTTTCTGATTCACTCATGAGGTAAATTCGAACTTTAAAAAATTTAACAGTTACCACACCATGCCACTTTGAGGTGGGAATAATTCCTCTTTTTTTATGTTCTGCTAAGGTGTATGAGAATATTCATCGAACCTGAATAATTTTTTCTTCATTATTTTTCAGACGTGTTCTGAGCCACGCAAGAGCATCTGCCTGGTTTTTAAACGCTGCCACATTGACCGGTTCTCCATTTGCTATAAATGCCTTAAGAATTACTTTCTCAACGTATATGCGGCCTTTTCTCTCTTTTTTAATTTCTATAATCTGGAAACGCTCGATATAATCCAGATTTATTAGATCAGTGCCAGTATCAAGCCATTTAGGCATAATGGTCTCTCACACCTGTTATCGTATCAGAAATGAAAACACGCTCCCTTTTTATATTTGTTCATGAGATTCTGGATTTATGTATGTTATCCAAGAGATACAGTAATAATAATATCGTGAGATCTGAAATTCATTTTTTCTTTCGTATTGTTTTTTCTGTGTATGTAATTATATCATTAAGAGCCTTTTCGATATGGTTTCCAGCCTTTTCACATGTTTCCTCGACATGTTTATGGCCTTCTTTTGTAGATACAATATCCCGACCGACATTTAAAACATCCTGCAGCGCTCTAAAAACTGATTCTCTTGCAGTTTTGATTCTTTCTTCTATTTTTTCCTGCTGTTCTTCCTTTTTTGGAATAGATTTCTGTATTTCTTCAACGTCTTCAATCCATTTTCCATTTTTAAAATGTCCTGGTGTTTTAGTCATGTAGTTGTATGTATCTTCAGCAGCAGAATATGTATTTTTTTCTTCATCTACCAATATATTTCTACAATATTTACCATTTATACTTCAAAGATGGGATTATGATATCATATCTTTCTTCAGAGTATCATTGTTATCTATGCATTATCCAGAATAATAGAAATGAATTCCATTTCATATTGTAAAGATATTATTTTCAATTTAAGGAGTTTTAACAATGATAATGAGGATGGAATTTCATTTGTATAATATGTTGAAATATTCAGGGTGAATATAAAAACTGTTTTCTATTCTCTTAAAAAAAATGAATATAACCAATAAATCGTTATACGGCAAATATGAGCATTATTTAAAGAATAAAATCGTATATACTCGTCTGAATAAAATTTTTCTGTACAAATCCAGATAAACGTATTCCAATAAGCCTGATGTCATCTCCGGAATAAAGGTCATGATAGAGATTCAGAACAACTGATAGTATCTTTTGCAATTGATCTGTCTCATGAGAAAAAGAGATGGCGCGGGTCTGGGTAAAAAAATCAGCATATCGAATCTTGACTGTTACGGTTTTACAGAGAAAATTGGATGCTACCAGCGTATTCTGAACAGATGTAGTAAGTGAAATGAGCGTCTGATAGATATGCTCTGGATCATGCGTATCAGTGATAAATGTTATCTCCCGTCCAATAGATTTGCGGGGTTGCGATGCATGAATACCTGTTGTGTCAAGGCCCTGTGCAATACATTGCATCATTTTCCCCCAGTTTCCAAAGACTGACATAAGAATCTGAATATCAGTCCCTGCAAGATCTCCAATAGTTTTGATACCTGCATTCTCAAGAAGGAAAAACCGACGTTTACCTATTCCCGGGATGGTGGAGACTGAAAGATTCTCTAAAAAATTTCTGATATCATCTGGTTTTATACACGTAAGTCCGTCAGGCTTAGAAAATTCAGATGCCATCTTTGCATAATAACGGGCTGGTGCAATTCCAATGGAACATGTAAGCCCTTCTTGTAAATAAATTTCATTTTTTATGGTGGTTGCGAGGCTTATTGAAGATATATAAGTATTTGTAAGAGAAATATCCAGATAGGCTTCATCAATGCTAACCTGTTCATATACATCTGAATATTGTTTTAGGATGGACATTATTCGTTTTGAGACAATATGGTAAAGATTCATATTAACTGGGAGATAGATTGCCTGTGGACAAAGTTGGTATGCCTTTGATATTGGCATACCTGAATGAAGTCCAAATTCCCTCGCTTCATATGAGCAGGTGCTGACCACCCCCCTTTTTTGATACGGATCAGCTCCTATCACAACAGGCTTCCCTACCAGATCTGGGTGGTTTGCCATCTCAATAGAGGCATAAAAACTATCCATATCGATGTGCATGATAATCTGCGTCTTTTCTGATTTCTGATTCACTTTATCATACCTGTTTAAGATATCAATATCCCGGTTGTAAACGATTCGTAATTGGTATATCTCTATACTGGCACCGGATAATTACTGTATAAAGAAAAATTGATTAAACTTCTGATGATGCACAATACAATTTTTACCAATTCCTGATTGGATATAATGTAAAGGAGATAAAAATAAGACCTACAAGGTATTTAAAGGGCATTATGTCCGATAAAAACATAACTACAATATTGAAAAATAATATATTACGATACTTTTTAAGTTTTTTACATGTACTATACAAGAAAAGGTGTAGGTAATTGAGAAATTGCGAAGAGATGAAATACCTGGGGATAGTTATCTGATGCATATGAGTGATGAAGAATCTAGAAACAGTTGTCCTTCCACAATGTGTCAACAGTGTAGCGGCTGTGAACAGATTGAACCAATACATGTCATAGTAAAATGGGAGCATAATTGTTCTGATACGATATCTGATAAAGAAATTGAGATGATAATGCAGGATCTTTCAGAGGAGTTTTCCTATTCAGGAGTTCAAATAACCTACATCCACACCAAAAAAGGAGATGAGACAAAATCGTGCCTGGGACAATGGTATATTAATGGAGTGCGGATGGAAGAACTGGTTCCTTCCTTTTCCCCTGACGATCATATTGATAAAGATGTGATGCGTTCAGCACTATTTAGTGCATTATATTCTCTTTGAGTAATACCGACAGAATGTGTAATAAGGAGATGTACTATGAGCAATCAACGAGAAAATCAATCTGATTCAAAGGAAACACTAATTATGTTACAGGAGGATGAAAGTTATCGCCTTCTCAGTTCATATAAAATAGCGGTTCCAAGACATCAGAAGATTGTAACAGAAGATGAAGCAATACAGGCTGCCGACACCATCGGGTATCCGGTGGTCGTCAAAGTTGTATCAGACTCTGTTATCCATAAAAGTGATGTTGGGGGAGTTATTACCAACTGTCGTGATGCTCTGGATGTCAAAAAAGCGATAAGTCTCATATCATCGTCAGTGAGAATGCACAATCCTGATGCACGAATAGATGGTTATCTTATTGCACAACATCTCCCTGAAGGCCTTGAATTACTTATTGGAGGAAAAACAGATCCCACATTTGGAAAACTGATAACCTTTGGTCTGGGTGGGATCTTTGTTGAGTTAATATCTGACATTTCCTTACGAATTTTACCTGTAGATAGGCAGGAACTGGTATTGATGATACAGGAAATATCAGGGTACCGCCTTTTAGGTGGGTATCGGGGAATACCTCCGTATGATGAGAAGTTTCTCGTAACATCTCTTGAGAAGATATGCAATCTTTTTCTTGCATGTAATGAAATTATGGAGTTTGATATTAATCCGTTTCGTCTCTATCAAAATGGAGGCTGTGTTATAGACGCACGTTTTTTTAGGGGAACACCATCATTTCATGCAGACACAACAATTCGTCAACCTGTACCGACTGCCCTGCTCCATCCATCCAGTATCGCAGTTGTAGGTGCATCACACCATCCGGAGAAGGTTGGATATACGCTGATGAGAAACATGCTTGCATTCTCTGGTGAAGTCTTTCCGGTAAATCCCTCTGGTGGAGAATTATTTGGACGCACTGTTTTTACCTCTCTTACTACCATTCCCGGACATGTTGATATGGTTATGGTTGCAGTTCCCTCCTCAGCAGTAGTTAGTGTTGTTACTGATGCTGCTGTAATCAAAGCGTCTGTGGTTGTAATATTAAGTGCTGGTTTTTCTGAGATGGGACCGACTGGAGAGGAACGTGAGAATGAAATTTGTGCCATTGCAAAGAAAGCAGGTATACGATTAGTCGGGCCAAACTGTCTGGGTATTATTATCCCTTCAGACAATCTGAATGCAACATTTACAAACGTCGTTCCAACACAGGGACAAATAGGATTTATATCGCAGAGTGGAGCAGTTATTACATCAGTTACTGATTGGAGTCTTACTGCAGGAATTGGTTTTTCATTGATAATCAGTGTAGGCAACCAGGCAGATCTTGATATTGTTGATTATATCAGACTTCTTGGTGATGATCCAAAAACATCAGTAATTATTCTGTATATTGAACAAATTCATGATGGAAAGGCATTTATGCAGGCCGCTGCTGATATCGGGAGTCATACTCCGATAATCGCTCTGAAATCCGGGTCTTCTGAATATGGACGACAAGCTGCCCGCTCACATACCGGATCCCTTACCGGGAGTTATAAGACATATATCGCTGCGTTTAAACAATGTGGTGTCATCCCGGTATATGGGATTAAAGAGGCATTTGCAACGGGTTCCCTGCTTGCGATAGAAGGATACCCTCTCGGTAACCGGGCTGTTGTTATTACCAATGCAGGTGGTCTTGGTGTTCTTGCATCAGATTATGCAGAACAATACGGGGTATCATTTATTTCCCTTTCTCAATCATTATTAGCAGATCTAAACGCAGTTCTTCCCCAGGAATGGTCTCATAATAATCCGGTTGATATTATTGGTGATGCAGATATTGTTCGATTTTCCCATGTTTTTGATGTATTCATCAGACATAAGTCAGAATGGGACATTGCCTTTATTATTATTTCTCCGGTTGCACGAATCGATCCGGTGAGTCTGGCCCATGAATTAATTCGTTTTTCTTCACATGTTGAATCTATAATTATTGGATGTATGCTTGGAGGGATATCTGTGGAAGGTGGCATATCAATCCTTCAAAAAGGACATATTGCTTGTTTTACCGATCTAAAAGAGGCCTTTCTTGCTGTTGGTACGGTAATCAGGGCGAAGGAAAGAATGAGTGAAAATCTAATTGAATCAGATTATAAGCCCGATATGGTCGTTTAACTGGGTGAATTCCTGCTGCAGTGTCTGTCGGAATTTATAGAATTCTTTAGCACCATACATATTTTCATCTGAATTCATCATTTGGGAATTGTATCTGTTATCGAGAAGATCCTGAAGTTTTTTAGTGATTGCAATTGCTTTATATAATGAGATTATTTTTTCAATGTCTTTCTTTGGATGGGTACCTTTTATCTGGGAAATGATACCCTGAATGCGCTTTTCTTCTAATAGTACCTCATCAATTATTTCGATACAGTTTTTTGGAGTAATCGGTTTCATGAGATAATAATTAATATCAAAACAATACCGTTCAGCTTCCTGATAGGTGAGATTTTTTCCAGTCTGCATGATAATCGGGATATTCTTATAATCTGAATTCGCCTTGATGCGACTCAGCGTCTCCCAGCCATCTATTGGTTCCATCATAATATCCAGAAGAATGATATCAGGTTGAAACTTCTGTAAAATAATAAGGGCTTCTGCCCCTCCAAGCACTCCCTGAACTGAAAAACCATATTTGGTTAATCCTATGACGAAGAGATCATTCAATGCCTGTTCATCGTCTATAATGAGAACTGTTTTCGTCATAATTCACTCTAGCTGCACTTATACTATTTTTGTATTCCAACTGAAATAAAGTTAGGTTATTTCCTTAAAAACATTGCTTATTTATTGTATAATATATATATATATATATATACATATATGTATATGCCTGTGCCTTAACTTTTTGGTTATGCATAAGCCAGATACATTACGTAATTTGCGTTTAAAAATAAATATTGAATTAAAGATAGTTAAGTCATGATGAGATCCTTAAGGTATGTAATACAACGCTTCTGTTGATCTGATTCAGAAGAATTTAATTGATAATAAAGTATGAAAACCTATGAAGGAAAAAGGTACCTTTAATAAGATAATAAGGTAAAAACGGCATTTATAAAAATTGTATGATAAATCTAAAATATAATAAGATTATGCGAGGGGAGCGATTCGAACGCTCGAACACCTGCGTGACCAGGCCCTGAACCTGGCGCCTTTGACCTGGCTTGGCAACCCTCGCGAGAATACACATTATTCTTCTTCTGACATAAAGGTTGGCACACAGTTTTTGAATCTGTACTCGTATCACACAAAACACCAGTTCTTTTTAATTCATCATCATCCGGTATTTTCATATTAAATCCCTTTTTGATAGTATACATATATGGGTTACTTTAGATAAAACCCAAATAAAGATGGTTTTGACACTGCGTGCATATTCCAGTATCAATGATATAACAGGGTATTGGTAAAAGAGAAGTAATCGGGAAAATGTGGCAAAATCATTTGATGTGAAAATGGTGTTGTCTTTGTCATGTATCTAATATTAAGTATTGATTTTTTGCTCTTTTTTGCGCAGTTCACCCCGACGAATCTTACCTGAAAGAGTTTTTGGAAGTTCATCAATAAATTCAATAGCGCGTGGATATTTGTACGGAGCAGTTATACGCTGAACAAAATTCTGAATATCTTTTTGTAAGGCGTCTGATGGTTGATATCCTTCATTAAGTACAATAAATGCTTTAACAATAGTTCCTCTGAGGGTATCGGGCACGCCAATGACGGCAGATTCCTGGACCGCAGGATGTTCAAGCAACGCGCTCTCGACTTCAAAGGGACCGATTCGATACCCGGAACTTTTGATGACATCATCATCACGACCGACAAACCAGAAATATCCTTCATTATCACGATATGCTTTGTCACCGGTATAATAAAAATCGTCTTTAAATGTTTCAGAATTTGCCTCTTCATTCTCGAGATATTCAATTACCAGTCCTACCGGGCGGGGATTAAGACTAATTGCAATTCTGCCTTCTGTCTCATCCGGGACCTGTTTTCCCTGTTCATCATGTAGTTCAATATGCCATCCAGGCATTGGTTTTCCCATTGATCCTGGTTTTTGTTTCATACAGGGAAATGATGCAATACAACAGCAGGTCTCGCTCTGTCCATATCCCTCATAGATGGTAAGGCCGGTTTCTTCCTTCCAGATCTTGATAACCTCGGGATTTAATGGTTCACCAGCGCTTATGCAGTGCCGTAAAGAACGAAGATCATATTTTTTCAAATCTGCAATGATAAGCATCCGGTAAATTGTTGGGGGGCAACAGAATGTTGTTATCTCATATTTTTCCACAATCGGTAATAATTCGGTTGCTTTAAATTTTCCCCTGGCATCATACACAAAGATACAGGCACCCTCAATCCATTGCCCGAAAATTTTCCCCCATGCACATTTGGCCCAACCAGTGTCGGATGAAGTAAAATGGAGATCATTACTTCTCAGATCCTGCCATAGTCGCGCAGTGGTGATGTGTCCCAGGGGATATGAATGATCATGTAGTACCATCTTTGGTTCAGCAGTAGTTCCGGATGTGAAATAAATGAGCATAGGATCTGTTGATTTTGTATGTTGCTCAAATGGCATACTAATGGAATGACGTGAGACCGGGGCAGGATAGAGTAATTCATACCGATAACTGATCCAGTTAGGAAGGTCACCATCTACAAGCATCCTGGATTTTATAGATGGACAATCTTTACAAATTTCCTCTACTTTTCCTGAGTTTTCTATATCGGTAATGACCATCCTGAACTTTCCTGCATTAATACGGTACTTAAGATCTTGAGGTGTCAGCATAGTCGGACAGGGACATACAACGGCCCCGAGCTTAATGAGAGCGATAACAAAAATCCACCATTCTGGGATTCGGTGTAACATAATAAGGATCCGGTCACCCTTTTTAATTCCATATTTAAGGAGAATATTGGCAGCTTCAACGCTTAAATTTCGCAGATCTCTGAAAGTGTACTTTCGCTCAATGCCTTCCTGGTTTACCCATATCATTGCAAGTTTATTTCTGTCAGTAATGGCCCAATGGTCAATTACATCAAATCCAAAATTGTAATACTCAGGAACTTCTATTGAGAATGTTCGATAAAATTCGTCATAGTCCTCTATATTATGGGCTATCTCTGCCATATCTGATACCTTAGCCTGCGATTATTATAGTTCATTCCATTTCAATCAGAATAGTAAGGTATTGTATAATAAAATCAGATGCAGAATACCTGTATACCTAGGTCTTTGAAATTACAAAATTTGCAGAGATCTATGAAGGAGTTATACTGCCTTCTATAGAGAAATTCTGAGGAATCCTACCATTACTATTATGTTTATAAACGTCTCAATAATGTGCAATGGAAGACAAGAAATACGAGTCATTAAAAATTGAGAATATCGTTGCATCAGGGGGCATTGCTGACTCGATTGATCTTGAGATGATTTCTAATAAGATTGAAAATTGTGAACTCAACACAAAACGGTTCCCGGGGGCGGTATATCGCATTCTGGATCCAAAGATGGCGACACTCATATTTTCATCTGGGAAAGTAGTTCTCACTGGTTTAAGGGATAAAAATGCTCTGGAAAGGGGATTGAAACTCGTCATCAGTAACATAACTGAAGCAGGCGTTAAATGCTTTGATGAACCACAGGTTGCTATCACAAACATCGTCTGTTCATATGACATTGGGAAGTACATCAATCTTAACAAAGTAGTCATTACCCTGAATTTAGAGAATATTGAGTATGAGCCAGAACAGTTTCCAGGACTGGTATACAGGATACAGGATCCTAAAATTGTAGCTCTTCTCTTTTCATCAGGAAAAATAATCCTGACCGGAGGAAAAAATCTTGAAGATATCAAACGGGGACTTGACTTTTTAGAGCAGAAACTCAGCAGCATAATGTGAGAGAGAATATTACCAAAATCGATGTGTTTTGATATAATTTCGTTCAGCTTTCAGAATCTCCCGGTACATGGCATCACCGGTTGTATTTGTTCCAAGAATCCGTGATGCCTGGTCTGGTCCTACTCCCTTAGCGGAGAGGACAATTATTGCTTTTTTTCCACTTGAAAGAACCATATTTGCATTTCGCATCAAACGTGCAATTGCATCACGTTCTTCTTTAGATTTATCTTTTTTCCGTATTGTACGGTATATCTCCTCTTCATATGGTTTTAAAGCCGCTATGAGTCGTGCTCCACATACAGAACATTGCGGGCTATCAGGAGAGCGTTCCACCGTTGTTCTGACTTTCCATCCATAACAGTTCATACATGCAAGGATTATATCCTGTTTCATAATCCTGTGTTTGATAGTGGATAACACCGCCTGATCAGTAGAAGGAGGAGGTATCTGATCATGCGATGAGAAAATACCTGCTGCCCCTATCATACTGACAGGTCCAAGAACCAGTGATATGGTGCCCTGCTGAATATTGGTAATTATCTCTTCAGCATGGGTGACATCCATATATCTGGTAAAAAGTTCCCGGTATGTCTCCTCCTGAATGGTAGATATCTCGATGATATCAGCCATCCGCCTGATACCTATCCGGTTGTAATCAGCATCAGGATCAATCACCCCAAATTTCTTTGCAGTCTGGATTAATTTAAATTTAAACAGATCTGAACGTTTCATTGCGAGTTGTAATATGGGTTTTATATGTTCACTCTGTACATTTGCAAGTATCTCACGCACGGTTCCTGCCCTGACTTCTGAAGGGAGGCGAAGGTAAATCCGGTATGCATCAATATCAGTCCCGACGGTTGACCCATATCGGGCTGATATCAGGATTGCCAGGATCCGCCCTATCGCCTCATTCGTCTGATGACCAGCGCATATGTTGATAACCACACCGTCATCTACCTGTTCAAATGTAATACAAGTATCAGTCGGAATTACTGAATGGTTTTTATCGAGCATAGCAAAGTATGCCTGAATATATGTTGTTACAATGGGGTCATCAGTATATGATGAAACAGTCCTGTGGCGTCTGAGTTCACCAACCTCATGTGCCACTGCATAAGGCACTGGTATCTGTTCCCCTTCCCATGATGGGACCTCACCTCTGGCATGACGTGCCGGTTCAACAGTAATGGTTCCCTCTTCCATATCCAGCACCCGCCACAATCGTCCTCTTGCAATGAAAACCACTCCTGTGGATAGATATGTCACCACAAACGATTCATCAAGTGATCCCACGGTTCGTCGCGAGACGATATCATAGACTGGAAACCTCCGCTCATCAGGAATCATTGAGAGATTGCCGTATAGATATGTTCGCGCCCGTCTGGTGGTTATTATCTTTTCTCCATCAATCCGGATGAGATGATGCAAAGATAGATCCTGACATATATCAGAAATGAGTGTATCTTCACCAAAATAGAGGGGAGATTTAGTTATAATGGAGATAATATCAGAACGGTTTATTTCTCCGGCCTCGACTGCTATGGCTGCTATCTGATTGGCTAGTACATCTCCAGCACGATATACCGGAACAATATCTTCGATCTCTCCATGTAAAGCCCTTCTTTTAATCACCAGCGATTCTAATAGATCATCAAAACCAGTTGCAATAATTGTTCCTGTCGAGACCATACCTATTTGATGCCCTGCACGGCCGATTCGCTGGACAAGCCGGTGAACTTCACGAGGGGAACCAAACTGGAGAACATGCCCGACATGACCAATGTCAATACCAAGTTCCATTGAAGAGGTGCAGATGAGAGCTTTCGTCTCTCCTTGTTTAAACCGATCTTCTGCCTCAACTCTGATATCCCGTGAAAGAGAACCGTGATGAACATCAACATCTCCCCGGTGCATCAGGGCATGTCCAAGTGATTCTGCAGTAACACGCGTGTTTACAAATATGAGAGTAGATACTGATTCCTGAATCTTATCCTCAACAATCTGTACCTGATCTGAAAATCGCTCGCCTGTTATGGCTACATCTATTAAGAGACTTTTTGCAATGGGTACATCGATAATAGAGAAGGGGCGGTCTCCACAGAGAAATGATCCAATAACATCCGGATTTCCTACGGTAGCTGACAATCCAATGCGTTGGAATTCTCCACTATATCTGACAATTCGCTCCAGAGCTATGCTTAGTTGAGCTCCTCGTTTGGTTCCTGCAAGATCATGAATCTCATCAATGATGACATATTGTATCTGGCACAACGATTCGCGTAGGCGATGACCGAGAAAAAGGGCCTGAATACTTTCAGGTGTGGTAACAAGAAGGTCAGGGGGTAAAAGTGCCTGACGTCGGCGCTCTGCCTGTCCGGTATCTCCATGTCTCACACCTATCAAAATTCCCAACTCCTGACACCACCACAACATCCGAGACATAATATCCCGGTTCAATGATCGAAGGGGAGTAATGTACAATGCCTGAAAACCCCTGGATGAACTCTGTTGCATCATCTCAAAAATTGGGATCATGGCACTTTCTGTCTTGCCGGTTCCTGTCGGGGCAAGCAATAAAAGATGTGAACCTGCCAGAATAATAGGAATTGCCTGTTCCTGAACTAAAGAAAGCTCGGTAAATCCGCGCTTTACAATGCAATCACGGACAGGTCGGCTGAGTAGATGTAGTGCGCTCATGAAGGGTGTTGCTATAATGATATACTGTCTGCTTCATCAGGATCCACTGGTTTTCGTCTCCAATACGTTTTACCACAGGATAATTATTTTTGACAGGTTTTTTAAGGGATTGGTGCTGTAAAGTCTCTCTTTTGGAAAGATTGTGCCCTTTTGTTCATTATAAATCATCAAAAGTATCATTCATTCGATACAATTGATGCTCCCTGGCTGTTTCACATGTAGAATGAATTATCTCTCTACAAAAAGAGCAGAACCAGAGATGTTTTCTGTCCAGATCCTCAAGACTTTCAGGATTAGACATAATACATTCAGGATTATCACAATGAATCAGTCCTAACAGATGTCCAAGTTCGTGGCATCCTTCCTTTGCAAGACGCTCTATAAGAGCAGCATCATCCGGGGGAAGGTTCCAAAACTCATTTTTTAGTCTGGCAGAAGAGATAACAGCAGCATTTGCCACTGGGCGTGCCAGACCAAACACATATGCATGCTGTCTTTGAAAGAGATCCTGCGCCATAACCAGAAGAACAGGACGCAACATCCTGGTGCGTCTCTTATACCTATCGATTGAATCAAGGATAGAGTGCGCATTAAATTGCTCCCGCTCATGGACAAATCCATTACATAATATTGGATTTGGTGTGATATGCACCGGGATATCCATGGTCCTGCTTACTAGACGTGATGTCGGGAGCTCAAGTCCTTCTGGTGCCCGGGCATCCCAAAAGATATGGATATCCATGTCCATATTGTGTGTGTGATAAGTGGGTATAAACATATTGAACTGCAGATTGGGACTTATATTGCATCCATGTATACTTCAGTCGTAGAGGTTGGTGCCGGTTCTAATCTTACGGCAGCACAGGTACTGTATGATGCAGGAATAAATTTGATCTGCACTGATATCATACCATATAGAGGAGAAATCCCATTTTTGTATGTAATTGATACGATATGGGATCCTGATATTTCACTATATTCTCATGCAGATTGCATTTATGCCATCAGACCAACTGAAGAGATGATGAGTTCTCTCATAAGGGTTGCCATGAGAGTGAATGCCGATCTTCTTATTTATCATCTTGGATTTGAAGGGTACGAATCTGATATTAGACCTGATATTATCGACTGTGGCGTCCCTCTCATGCGATATGTCAGACGTCAAAACTGAAGAGGGTTGCCTGTGTTTTAGGGAGTGGTTTTTCATCGGACTGAGATTCATTTCCTGTGATGGTTCTCTGGTTTGGTTTTTCTGATTTTCCTGGTTTTTCGCGCTTTTGTCTTTCCTTTTCCAGACGTCTCTCTTCTTTTTGAGCATTTTTTTCTTCTGCCTCAATCTCTTTTACCACTGATTGTGAAACGGTCCGGTCACCGATGATATATTCAAGCTGGTCGGCATCGCATGAGAATTCTAACGCAAAAATTTTCGGATTTTCTGCTGCTATGAGTGAGATAGACCGAATATACTCTTCTCGTATATGAGCCTGAGAAATATGTATCGTATTAGCAAGACGTGTCAGAATCGCATGTCTGATATGTTCCTGTTTTCGAGCGGTTGAAATCCTGCTTCTACGGTGAGGGGGGGCAATTTTAAATCGCAATTCCTGATGTAAGGTTTCAGCATGAACACCAAATAACATAAGAGCAGAAGCATAGCGCCAAAGAGTATAATATTGCATACGAAAAGTTCTACCAAGGTAAGTATCAGCCATTGCCAACCAGGAATATGCTTTGGTTCTGTATCGCATATCACGAATATTTATGACCTGCTCTTCTATCCAGGGGAGAATTTTATCTGGTGTTTCGTCTACTTCAAAAGATAATTGTAAGAGGTCCTGATTTTTTCTCATTCCATACACAACGCTGACAAGGTCAAATATGGATGACCGATGATCTTTTTGCGATATATAAATGTCTTCTGAGTTTAGATTTTTCTGTCCTATTGATGAGGCAAATAACATATTTACCGCAGATCTGATATCTCCCTGCGCTCCCTCAGCCAGGAATCTGATTGCTTCATCAGAACAGTTGACACCTTCCTGTGAGCAGATCTCTTTTAATCTGGGAGCTATTGACCGTGCCTGAATAGCTTTAAATTGTAATTTTTCAGAGATTCTCTGTATTTCTGATGTAATTCCATATGCATCATTTGCAATGAGGATAATGGGTTGCTGAGCATGTTTAATTATTTCAGAGATAGCACGGGCACCTCCCCGATCTGCATTTCCCTGCAGATTGTCAGCTTCATCCAGGATTATTACTTTATGAACAGCTCCTGATAGTGATCTGGTAGTTGAACCTTCACCCGCTATTTGTTCGATAACGGTCTTTGTTCGCTGGTCACTGGCATTGAGTTCAACGATCTCCCATTTCATATCATATGCAAGAGCATAAGCACTGGACGTTTTTCCGATACCTGGTTTTCCATACAGGAGCAGGGGTTTAGAAGCAGGTGTCCATCCCTGTGCCCACTCGACCATTCTTTTAATAACATCACGATTCCCAACAAGATCTGTGATGTGAGCAGGTCGGTATTTTTCAGCCCAGTCCATACCAGATCTTTCTACTGATAAACAAATAAATTATGTCAGATGAGACCGAAATGAGAAGGTAGAGTGAGTCATTAAACCATGGGAGAATATATCTGTTCGACTGAAATTGTTGCCAAAGCGGTCAGAGAATATGATGGTGTCAGGCGCAAAGCAGAGATCGGTGCAATGGTTAAGGAGCTTCGGATTGAAAGCCCTGAGGTTATTGCTTCATTTGGAGAAGATGCCGCTGTTATTGAACACAAAGGAGATGCTTTGCTTCTGGCTGCAGATGGTATCTGGAGTGTTCTTATGGATGCAGATCCATATTGGGCCGGGTATTGTGCAGTTCTTGTGAATATTCATGATATTGCTGCTATGGGTGGGCGCCCTATTGCTATGGTAGATATTCTGTCAGTTGCCTATGATGATAAACGCGACAGTGTTATTGCAGGTATGCGTGATGCATCAGTTCAATTTGGTGTACCTATTGTTGGCGGGCATCTGCACCCTGATACCCCATATAATGCTATTGATATAGCAATCCTGGGTGTTGCAGAGATAGATGATGTTATTTATAGCAGCACTGCAGAAATCGGAGACATCGTACTGGCGGCTATTGATTTACAGGGACGGGTTCATCCGTCCTGCGTTTTAAATTGGGATTCTGCAACGCTCAGAACTTCTGATGAGGTTCGAGCACAGATTGGAGTTATGGTAGGACTTGGTCACGATAAGCTCGTTACCGCAGGAAAAGATATCTCTAACCCGGGAATTATTGGCACACTTGGCATGTTGCTTGAAGTTTCAGGTAAAGGGGCAACCATTGACCTTGATAGGATACCACGACCAGATTTACATGCCCATAGCATATTGTTTGAGCGCTGGGTAAGGATGTATCCGGGTATGGGGTTTATACTAACCCTTCATAAGGAGCATGAAAAAGAAGTTATCGCGAGATTTAACGCAGTTGGGATGTCTGCAGCTTCTATTGGGCATGTCACTGACTCAAAACAACTGTGCATTTCCTATCAGGGAACAGATACCAAGGTATTTGATTTTATTGATAATGGGATAATGCATCTGTGTTGAGGGATAGTATGCCGACGATTGGAATAGGTATCGGCAACGATTCAAAACGGCTAATTGAGAGTATTTCGGCATACAATGGCTCTTGTAGGATTGTGTGTTACTCTCGATATGATATAGATCCAGGTGCTGTTCCATGCGAACTAATCCAGGATAAATTACCTGGAAAAGCCCTTGTCACTGATCTGATGGCAGGGAATATTGATGCAGGAATACGGGGAACCCTTCCAGCCCATGAGACTCTTTCATTTTTGAAAATTGTTGCAGGGGTTTGTGAACTTGAACGTATCGTTCTTCTCGAATCTTTCTCAAAAAAACTGTTCTTTTTGGCCCCTGTCGGGATTGATGAAGGATGGACTGTAACCCAGAAAATCTCGCTAATAAAAAAAGGGCAGATTATTGCAAGACGGTTTGGTCTACCTGATAAGGTTGGTGTCCTGTCTGGAGGTCGTCTTGATGATGTCGGTCGTCACCCTATGGTCGATACAAGTATGGCAGATGCTCTTTTGGTCTGTCATGTTACAGGTGCTTCCTATTATGGAATTCTGCTGGAGGATGCTCTTTCAGAATGTGGGTTGATTATCGCTCCGGATGGTATTTCCGGCAATTTAATATTTCGTACACTTGTCTTTGCCGGAGCGGGGGCTGCACATGGGGCACCTGTCGTAAATCTCGATAGAATCTTTGTCGATACATCGCGCGTCAATCCTAGTTATATTGGCGCGATAAAACTCGCAGAAACTCTTATTGAGTAATCTACGTCTTCAAATGGCTTTATTTTTGATTATTCAAGGAAAATAGGATACATCATCTATTATCTTAATTATTCAATATTTTGCATAGATATTGGGAAATGGCTATGAATATACAGCTAAATTTCGAAAATATCGTCCATAATCACGAAATGTTTAAATAGATACCAATTAACCTATTTTCCGAGGTAGAGGACTATGGCAGACTTACCTATAGCAGCAGTTGTTAGAATTGCTAAAAAGAATGGTGCCGAACGTGTCGGTAGCGATGCAGCATCAGCTCTTGTTGTAAAGGCTGAGGACTATATTGCAATGTTGACAAAGGAAGCAAACCGTTTAGCACAGCATGCCGGAAGAAAGACCATCAAGGAAGAAGATGTGAAGATGGCAGCAGAAAATGCCTGAATCCCCTCTTCCTTTTGGTTTACAGGTAATGTAGTCTTATACCCATAGGGAATTTCTCCTTTTTCATTGCACAACTTTTTTACTGAATCTCATATTCAGATTATGGTATCATATGAATCTGATGGCTGATTATACAAAAATAGAATGGATTTGTAAGGCTGGCACTCATACTTTGCATGAGACGGTCATAATGACCCTTTTGTGCTGGGTATCACATCACAACCAGGGATGACTGTTGTTGCATCAGTAAGAGCTATGCCAAAGGCTTTGAAGAGGGCCTCACATTTATGGTGTTCATTTCTGCCTGTTACATCCATATGTATCGTTGCTCCTGATGTTGTCGAAAAACTGGAAAAAAAGTGCTCGATAAGAGAAGGCTCAAGAATTCCTTCAATTAAATTGGTAAATGAAGCATGGAAAACCAAATAAGGCCGCCCTCCAAAATCCATCACAACAGTTGCACATGACTCATCCATGGGTACCATGGTATGAGCGTACCGCTTTATTCCCCGACCTTCACCCACAGCTATTTTAAAGGCCTGCCCAAGAACCAGAGCAACATCTTCCATGGTGTGATGAGGTCCAACAGGAAGGTCTCCTTTGGCCTTGCAGACAATATCAAATTTCCCATGCCGTGCAACTGCAGTGAGCATGTGATCAAGAAAGGGAATGCCAGTCTCAATATCACAGACGCCGGTTCCATCAAGAATGAGAGAGAGAGTAATCTCTGTCTCACGTGTTGTTCTGTTAACCAATGCAGTTCTCATCTGGAAACCTCAATAGCTTCTGATAATTTCAATCGTCCATTATAGAGAGCTGAACCTAATATAACACCGCAGACATTATTTTCTTTTAGAGCAATGAGATCTTCGGTTGTTGTTATTCCTCCTGATATCATAACTGGCAGCTCTGTATGAGTAATCAGGTTTTGTATCGTAGTCATATCTATACCTTCACAAAGCCCTTCTACATCTACATTGGTAAAAAGGAGAGAACCTGCACCTTTTTCTTGAAAGATACCAGCCCATTTGATATAACTGCCGGCTGGTCGTTCCCATCCATGGGTTACGACTTCCCCTCCCTGAGCATCAACACCAGCCATAATTCTTTCTGAACCATATTCAGATGCAATATCAGTAATTGATTGTGGGTTTTCTACTGCGAGTGTACTAATAATGATGCGGTCAACACCGATGTCCAGCCACGCTCCGGCATCTTCTACTGAGCGGATTCCTCCCCCGAGCTGGATATATACTCCGGTCTCTGTTAGTAATTCCCTGATAATCTCAGCATTTTTTCGTGCATTGCCAAATGCTCCGTTCAGGTTTACAACGTGAAGGGCATCCGCTCCTTCGTCAAGCCAGCGGTGGGCACATCCCAATGGTTTTCCATATATAGTTGCTCGATTTCTATCCCCCTGGATAAGTTGAACACAATTCCCATCCAGAATATCTACTGCAGGAAATACTATCATGGTGGTTTTTTCCTATGGTACCATCCTGTCGATAACCATGACCAGGATATCTCTGGCACCTGCTTTTTTAAGTCGGTTAATCAATTGATAAACACGTTCCTGATCAACAACAGCATGCACTGCAACTATGTCATTGTCTGATCCTACTTTCATAATAGTCGGACCTGCCATACCTGGGATAATAGCCTGTACAGCATCAAGATGATTGGTATGCACATTCATCATGAGGTACGATTTCCCACGTGCATTGACCACACTCTCAAAGGCAAGCAGAATCTCATCTATTTTTAATTTTTTCTCACATAATGAAGTATGGTTTGCAATAAGCATTGTTTCAGTATGTAAGACCGTATCAATTATCCTGAGACGATTCTGTTTTAGTGTAGTTCCAGAACTCGTAATATCTATAATTGCATCAGAAATTCCCAAATGAGGAGTTGCTTCACAGGCTCCTCCCACCGAAATTATTTCTGCCTGTATCCCGATTTTTTTGAGATAATTTCTTGTTATTGAAGGGAATTCAGTAGAGATACGTTTATTATGTAACTGATAGGGTGATTCTATTCCCGTTTCTTCATCAACAGCAAGCACTACTGACGCGATACCAAATCCCAAAGGAAGAAGTTGTGCAATATCCACCTCTCTCTCTGCTACCATATCAAGTCCGGTAATACCGATATCAGCAATTCCTGAAGCTACGTAGGCTGGAATATCTATTGGCCTGACATAAATAATATCGAGGACCGGATCATTTGTACCAATAATAAGAGATCGTTCACCCCCTTCATTGAGAGTCAGACCTGCTTTATAAATTAGTTCCCGAATGGGAGTTGCTATCCTCCCTTTATGGGGGATAGCAAGTCTGATTCGCTGGTCATGGCTTAAAAATTCTGTTGAGCCAGGTTTTGTTGCCATTTAACGTATATTAGAAAGTTTTTAGCTCACCGGCGATGACCCGTTCGGTGACATTGCATATGTTCAAAAGACCGGCATCGATTATTTCATAGACTTCTTTTTGTAGTTCCTGTACCGTGTATGATTCCTGTGGAAGAATCTGTGCACTTGCTACAAGCGGCTGGTCTATAGGCATACCAATCTGAGAGAGGAAACGTAGGTAAATCTCCTCAATTCCATCAATTTGATTGACACATTCATGTGCAAGTTCGGTTGTCAAAAGATTATAGATCTTTCCGATATGGTTTATCGGATTCTTTCCTGAGGTAGCTTCCATGCTCATTGGCCGATGTGGAGTGATTAATCCATTTGCCCGGTTACCTCTTCCAACAGATCCATCATCTCCCATCTCAGCGGATGTCCCTGTTACCGTCAGGAAAAGACTACATTCGTGAATACAATCTGCAGTGTTTATATTTACTTCTACAGAACGAGAGGTACACTTCCGTGCAATTTTTTCAGATTCTTCTTTTAATCGTTCGATATAATCTACATATTCATCTATTGAAGAGATATACCGGTCAACCATTGCACAACACATTGTAAGTTTGATGCTATTTTCCTGCCTGAGTCCCATAATCTTGATATCCTGTCCATATGCAGGATATTTTGGTCTGAATGTGTTATCGATATGAGAGCTTATCTCCTTTATGATAGTCTCAGTCTCAGAATATGGTGCATACGAGACCCCAAATGAGGTATCATTGGCTCGCGGGACAGCATCCACCTGAGGTCTGAAGACATCTCTGAGATCTGTTGATCCGTTTCCAAGCCGGCAATCCACAATAATGTCAGTATCAAAGTTCAATTCAGGGAGAATCGTTCGCATATAATCTTTTGCCGCTTTCAGAACTATCGGGTCTGTGGGTATTGTTGTACCTTCAAATTCTTTTGTAGCACGGCCGTCAAGAAGAACATAAATTGGTTTTATAATCTTCCCCCCACCAAATTGAGGTTTAGATTCCCCGGCAACTATCTCCCCCTGGTCGGTATTATGATGGAGTGTTCCTCCAAAAGCATTAAGATAGGCTTTAGATAGTTCTCTGCTCATTGACTCGGCGATTCCATCTGCTATGCTGTCTGGATGACCAAGGCATTTTCTCTCAACTACTTCGACATTCTGTTTCTCTAATGGGAGTTGGTATAATTGTTCAATGGAAATGTTGCGACTCATCACAATCCTCGTATACTGTTTATTTGTGGTACTCGTGCTTATGGAACAAATAAGTTCCATACTGATTGATAAGATACGAAGCTGAACAGACAAAACATAATTTTGATTGATCAGTCACATCTCAATCTTCAGCTATCTGTACATACTCTGTTATGAAGTATAATAATAGGTGGTTATTGTTGTAAAACAGGTATGATGCATTCCATATCTAAATAAAATAAAAATGAAACTGAAAAGGTCTAAATTAGTCTTTAAAAATAAAAATATTTGTTTTATGACCGGATTGCTATTTGTTTTGTATTTCCATTATTTTTTTAAGATTGTAAACTCGCAATTATAGAGATAAAAGGGTTGAAATGTATTACTGGCATATTTGAGTAATATTCAAGTTTCAATTTTGATTTAAATAAAAGTTATAACGCATCATCCATTCTCAAATAGGTAGTAATAACCAATCGCTCTGGTTAGGGATTGTTCTTGGGTTTTTAAATTCGTCTGATATCAGAATGGGATTTCAAATTACAAGGAATTTTAGTAGGTAAACTGTTTAGGCCCTTATATTTTTAAAATTCTGTATCTGTAACGTGAATCTGATGCACAGGATATTATTCTTAAATATTATTTCGATTCTTCAACCAAATTTTCCTAAAATATTCAAATACATTGCAGAACATGTCCTGTAAAATCAAATGATTATTATGCAGATATTTTTAAAAAAATGTTGCATTTGTAACATATATAATCAAGTCGATTTCTGTATTTGGTTGATGGAAAGATCTTAATTATTTTTTTATTCCGTCGATAAAAAGACTTTTTACGAGTACTTCACGGAGTGTAATCATCTGATTTTTATATCGGTGTTCATGTTCTAATTTTTTATCAAGAGTATTCATAACACTCGCTATCTGACGTTGTTCATCACGGGGAGGAAGAGGTATAAGAAGAGAACCAAGTTCTTTTCTTGAAATTGTAGGTGGTGATTCATATCTAAACCTGGTAAAATATCGCTCTTTTTTAAATAAATACCAGTACAGATAAAGTGGTTCTAGTTCTGCTACCGGGATAATACCATAAATATCATTATGTATTGCCATGTCTTCTTCGGTTATCACCGCTGCACCAACGTCCCCCTTTCTTACAACCAGGATATTTTTCGCAGGTACAATCCAGCTCCCAGCAGAATCTATCGCCTCTTTTGTGACAAATTCCATATCATCACCCATTTTTCTGCCAACAATATCTGAAGGTGCAACCCATGCAATATCACCCTGCCAGTAATTAGATATGCTTTTACTGGGCGTTCCCCCTTTTTTTAGAATCTGACATAATGAATGTAAGGATCGCACCTCCCACGTATCTGGAATTCTGCCTATTTCAGTCTCGATAAATGCAGTTTTTCTGACTCCATTAGAAAAAAGACCCTGTAATAATCCCTTAAGTGCATCATGAGTTCGTCTGATGATTCTATCTGTATCGTTTATTGTTACATCAATTGTCTGGAGAAGTTTGACAATTATATCCTGAATGTCTCGTGGAGGTACCGGGAACTGGTGATTCAGAAGGAATCTGGTAGAAATGTCTTTAAGATTTTCTTTTTCCAGACATTCCAAAAAGACAGGACTACCCAGGTAATAGCATAGATAGGTAACATTATCATCCCGTTTTAAGGGTAATCCAATTACTCCTGCATCAATTCCTGCATTACAGGAAGTAATTTTTGCTCCTGTCATCTTAAGTAGAGATTTTTTTGATGGGATAATAAGTGAATTCTGATAAAGAACAGGAAGAGAAGATCCCGGTTGAATTAAAACATTATGTCTTGAGGTTTTAATTATAATGTCAGATCTTGCATCTTTGAAATCTTCGGGTGTAATAAGCATTATCTGGTTTTTGTCAGAATCCTGTGTAACTTCAAGTGGCTTTTTCCCTCTCACCGGAGTGAAAATATTCTCTCCTTTCACATACTGAAACGACATAGTACAATCAAATCGGTTTGTTCTTTCTCGTTGATTATTTCCTTCAGACATATACAGTAATTAATTGGTGTAACCGATTATTTTCAGATATTTCTCTATCTTTTGTGAAGTATCTTTTCGGTGAGCCTCCAGAGTTTGGAGATCTTTAAGAACTGATCTGACATTGATTAGAGTTTCTGAACCTAGACTGTCAACATATCGTGATACAGTTAATCGGTATTCTTCATCAGCTATCGTATTCGAAGAAACAGATGAACTAAATCCTTTTAGTTCTATTCCCTGTTGGGTTACAGAACAGATTGTCTGTATCGTTTCAGGAGTGAGAGTATTTCGTTTATATTCCTGTATATAATGTTGTGAAGCATCAATAAAAAGGGTTTTTTCTGACTGATTCCTTTCTTTACCAATTATGAGTAGAGCAGGTGCTTCATCTGAAGAGAAGAGCACCTTTTCAGGAAGATAAATGACCGCTATTAAATGATGATGATGGATGAGTTCTTTCCGAAAAATTCGCTCATTTCCTCCTGAATAGAGGAATTCATGAGGTACAATCACTGCCATCTTTCCATCAGGTTTTAGCAGGTACAACATATGTTCAAGAAAAGTAATTTCTCCCTGTCTTGACCGATAGGTTTGAGAAGAAAAACTGGGATTAACATCCAGATTGTCAAGATTCCAATGACTCATATCAGGAGATCTCGGAATTTCACAGATGCACCTGTCAAAATGAATCAATTCCTGCTCTTTATAGGTAAATGGAGAGAGAATGGCATCATTTGCTTCAATCTGTGTATTTTTCATTCCCTGCAGGTACAAATTTTTCCGTGCAAGTGAGCAGATTCTCATATTAATATCATGCCCATAGGTGTACAGGTTTTCATTTCCAGTTATATCGTATGCATGCTGATAACATGCTAACAAAGATCCCCCTGATCCACAGGCCGGATCATAAATGTGCATCTCACTCATAGGGGCAATTAGTCCTGCCATTAATCTATTCAGTTCATAGGGTGTGCTGTGGCTCTGTTCTTTTCGTGTATCGTGTGCAAAAAATAGATCTGAAAATTGAATTGGTATACAGGGGAAAATTGCTTTTCCCTTCTGTTTTTGCTTTTGTATTAATTCCTGATACCAGATATTGATTGCCCGTGTTAGTGATTTTCTAGTAGAAACCGGAAGATTTTGTATTAGTTCACAGGTTTTTAGAGATACATCATATTCAAAAAGATATACCAGTTCTTTCTGATCCGGTGAGATATGATGCATTGTTTTAGTAAAAAAAGGAAGAAAATCTGAATAGGTGTAATTATCATTAGCATTCTTTTTATCTTGACACAATTCATCAGAATCCCTTATGGTATTGATATAGGTATGAATACACAACGATAATATGGCATAGGTGGTATCTCTGAGATCTGCCCGTTTCAATGATTTTGGTCCAAGTTTAGGGATACATAAAAGAGAGGATTCTTCAGTTGTCAGATTATTATTGATACATGTCATAACTATTTTAAAGGTTGATAAAAATGTCTGATTGATTTTTACAGATAAAAATCTGGGAAATCTTCAGTATTTTGCGTTTTATCCGTAATTCTGCTAATATTTTCAGAGGGAATCAGGATATTAAATCGTGCAGAAGTATTCGGCGTTCCGGTCTCGGTAATGGTAAAATGGGGTATTAAAAAGAGAGAATGCGCAAGGAATAGTCCGTTTCCTTCGCCACTTCCATAGCCTAAATCAAAAATGCGTTTTTTTACGTCATCAGAAATACCACAACCATTATCCTCAATAATAAGATTTCCATCGCCCGAATCGGTATAGGAAAATGAAACATACACAGAATTGGCTCCAGTTCCATGAACTGGAATATTCTCAAATATATTAGTAAGTGCTTTTTTAATGGTTTCATCGCAGAAAAGTAATACTGGCGGGATATCACAATGCATTGTGATACTCATTATTCCGGTTTCTTTCCATGCAGCAGAAATAAGATCATCCAGATTATGCCAATATGGTATTTCAAGACCTATTTGTTGATATTCACGGGTAAAAAACAATTTATCTTTTATTCGCTCTGCTGCAGTCTGTTCTTTGCCGATAAATTGTAAAATTTCACTGTCCTTATCAATAAAGTCAGTGGATATTTCTAAGTATCCGATAATAGCAGTAAGCTGATTCAGAATATCGTGCCTGATCCTTGCGTTTAAGGTATTCCACTGTCTTGATCCTTCCTTTTGTTGCATCAGAGCAAGAATTGAAGAACTTACCCAAAGTATACTGGTACTAGATGCAACAGATCCATCTTCATGATAGGTGATTGATGTTTTATCCTCTACCCATCGGAACCCATACTTTCGTGTCAGGATTCGATAAAATATGGTAAATTCGCTATTTTTTTTCGAAATATTGGTAGCTATTTCATGTGAAATGGTATGTATATCATCAGGATGGATTAATTCTGCAACTCCATTATTACATTGCAGAATCTCTTCTTCTGAATAACCTAGGCGGAATATATTTGGAGATATACTGATTACGTGCCACGGGTTATCAGGATCCCATATTATCGCAATCGCCGGACTATTATGATATACTGATACCAGATCTGTCAAGAGTTATCCCTCAAGGCAATTTATTCTCACGATACATAAGTCGTCGTAGAACGCTTAAAAAAGTATCTTTTTTATTCGTTATACATTTTCTGAATTTCATTGCGGATTTGAGGGTATGAAATTCTACCAATAGGGACAAATGTTTTATTTATCAGAATTATTGGGAATGCCGGGTGATGCTTTTCATATATTTTTTTGATATAATCAGGGACTTCATCATCAATCAGGGTCATTTCTAACTTCAGCCGTTCTCCAAATTCATTAAAAAGAGTTTCCCGTAATGCCCTTACGGCTGGTACAAGCTGGTTAGTAGGTGCACATGAAAAAAGACCACAAGTTCGGTCTTCGTTACAGGGAAATGGAGAACATTCCATAACTGAATATCCGATTACCTCAATAATAATTTCATTATTCATTGTATATTATTTCTTTTTTATTATCTTAATTCCACGGTTTTTATGTATAGGAATCAGCATTATAGAAATCGTTCAAAACGGTCTTTTGCTTTACATATCGGACATGTTCCTGGTGATGTTTCCCGAGCAGCAAGATATCCACAAACCCGGCATCGCCAGACTGGATATGGCAGTGAGAATAATTCCTGCATTTTTTGTTTAGTGTCATTTTTAAGTGTAACACTTGCATGATTTTTTCTCTTTTGTATCCTGTTCTTATATGGCAATCGACGTTCTGGAATTTGCTTTACGCATTCTTCTCCTGAATTAACCTTTTCTGATACATACAATCCACAATAGCAGGTATCATAGTCACTCATATCGTCATCACGATAATCACAAGGACAGATAATATCTGTATTTTCTTCTAAAGGACCATATACAAGCCGGCATGGACATGCCCGGTACCCATATCTCCCTTCATTGATAAGAAGTCCTTTAATGAGATCTCTAACGAGGGCATTATCAGGGTTTAGATAATATATAGATCCCCTGATTTCTTCCTTTAATTCCTGGATAACAACTTCTATAGCTTTAGATGAGGTTTCAATTTCATTCATTTTGAGAGCGCCTTTTTAATCTGATCCTCATGAAACCCAACTATACACTGCTTATTATTCTCAATAATCAGTGTAGGAAAAGAACCACGGGGATTATATTTTTCAACAGTCTGCATGACTTCGGTTATTTCGTCAGTTGGTAGTGTGTCCACAAAGATATATGAATAATCAATTCCCAAATCGTTAAGAAGATCTTTTGTTCGTTTACAATGACTGCAGGTAGAGAGAGCATAAAGATGAACAACACCTCTATCAACTCCGTTAACATGAATCCATTTCATTGTCCAGCTCCTGAATAGCATTGTGGATATTATCTGATTACTATTTAACATAATGCAATTTTTCATTTTTTTTTATTTGGGGAGAAGAATGATATTATGATATTAGATGACCCATCGAGAATAAGAGAAAAATAGATCTAATAATAATTCTTGCAAAATAATTATATATGTAGATTTTCA
>CAYRYR010000013.1:0-35897 GCA_964428385.1 uncultured Methanoregulaceae archaeon | reverse complement strand
GATATAATTACGTGACATTCTGACTTTCATACCATATCATGGTAAGAATTCCAACCGCAGAGGACGCAAGAGACTGTTTCAACCTCAATATTATTTCCGATTGGACTGATGTAATACAAGAAGGGAATGCTCGTTTGCAGAGTTCTAAAACCCGGGGTTCCCCCCTCTGCGTCCTCTGCGGTTAAATTATTTCAATTCTCAAACGAAAGTGATTCTAACATGACTATTTCATATCACTTGAAAAATCGACAGCGCCTTCCTCTATGTTCACACAAGACCATAAACTGTCATACAACGTTTTGTATTGTTAATAAGAAACAGTCGCGCGTGACTTTTTACTAAAAATCCTAATCCCTGATACAACAATCGTAACCGTATTTTGGCACCCGCCAAAAAAGACTGATACACCCCTTTTCTAATCAGTATCTGGAGAAATTATAGGTATGAAACAGGGCACATGATTTCTATATCATCTGAAATTCAGATGACCAGATATCACAGAAGATAAACCTGCTGCATATTTTGTCAGTTTATACATCATGAATATATATACGGTACAGAAAAAAATCCTGAAATAATGAATTTATCATGCAACAATGGGAAATGATAAAAACCAGAACAGATGAGGTATGAATTTTTTGTCTGATGAACCCTGATCTGGGAAAGCAATGGTATCTAAAAAGATACAATCTCGCATCTGATAGCATGGGTTGTGTATGCGAATACTATTTTCAGCCGGAATGAAGATGCTATAATAATAGCACATATACAAAAAGATGGGCTCGCTGAGATTCGAACTCAGGACCTCCGCCATGTCAAGGCGACGTCATAACCAGCTAGACCACGAGCCCGGTTGTGCCTTACAATGTTAGGCGGCATATATAAAAAATATACTGATTGAAGCTGGCAACCAGAACATACTATCAGATGTGTGCAAATGTGGCTGAGAAGATGCCGGGTTGTGCACGAATCTCCTTCATAACATCATCAGATACTTCACTGTCAATATTGAGAACCATAATGGCCTCTTCTCCGGGTATAAATCTCCCAACCTGCATCCCGGCGATATTAATGTTATTAGTACCAAGGATGGTTGATGCACGCCCAATTACACCTGGCTTATCAAGGTGGCGTGAAATTATCACGTATCCTTCAGGCACCATATCCATCGTGTATCCCCCAATCGAGACGATACGACTTCCCCCTTTATAAAGGACTGAACCAGATACAGAGAGTTCATGAGTATCAGTCGTAACAGAGATAGTAATCAGGTTTTTGTACCCGGATGCGTCCTCGGTCAGGGTTTCAGCAATCTTTATACCCCTATCACGAGCCACGACTTCAGCGTTTATCATATTCACCGGAGACATGAGGATTGGATCAAGGAGGCCCTTTAAGACCATTCGGGTGAGTACTTTTGTTCCCCTTTCCAATGAGGCCAGTTCTCCTGCATAGGTCACAGAAACTTTCTGGATTCGTCCTTCAATTATCTGGACAAGCAGGTGACCCATCTTATCTGCAAGGTAGGCATAAGGTGAGATTTTGTCCTTGAGATCCGGAGAAAGCATCGGTGCATTCACAACAGCTGTTGCCTCACCACCGTGTAATACAGTGATACACTGGTTTGCAACAGATATTGCAACATTCTTCTGTGCTTCAACCGTGCTGGCACCAAGATGTGGGGTTGTAATAATGCCGGAAACACCAATTAGTGGTGAATTTTTTGGTGGTTCTTCTTCATACACATCAATTGCAGCTCCTGCAACTTTTCCAGTTTTAACTGCATCAGCAAGAGCTTTTTCATCAATGATTCCGCCCCTTGCACAGTTGATAATCCGCACTCCGTCTTTCATGGTTGCGATAGAATCAGCATTAATGACATGGCGTGTTTCTTTAATGAGCGGCGTATGTACTGTTATTACATCTGCCTGCCTAAAGAGTTCATCAAGGGTCATTGACTCAATTCCCATCTCAGCTGCCTTATCTGTGGTGATAAATGGATCATACCCTATTATTCTCATATTAAACGAAGCAGCCCTCTTTGCAACCTCGCGCCCGATACGGCCCAGCCCTACAACCCCAAGCGTCTTTTCATTCAGTTCCACGCCCATAAATGGAGAACGTTTCCACTCGCCCCGCTGCATTGATGCGTCAGCACGCGGGATGTTGCGGCACAGGGAGAGCATCATTGCAAGTGTGTGTTCCGTTGCGGCAAGGGTATTTCCTTCAGGCGCATTTGCTACGATGATTCCCTGCTTTGTCGCAGCTTCCATATTGATATTGTCAACACCGGCTCCTGCACGACCGATAAATTTAAGATTTGTTCCCGCTTCAATAACAGAGGTTGTAACTTCAGTCCCTGACCTGACGAGAAGCGCATCATAGAGAGGGATAATGCGAATCAGTTCATCCTCAGAAAGTCCGGTCTTTATATCAACATCGACCGCCTTCTTAAGGATGGCTATCCCTTCTTCTGCAAGTTCATCACTCACTAGTACTTTATACGTCACAGTACCAGTACGGTACTCAACAATTGATATAGTATTTTCTTATGAACCAAAGACTGGTACCATCTGCAAGTGACCCCAGGAATAGTAGTTATTAAAAAATAACTAAGTGAAGAGTATATACGAAAGGATTCAGGTGCATGCATGACACAAGTTCCGGATATTTTATGGTTAGAAGAAATTCGTAAAGAAGACATCTCCTCAGTTGGTGGAAAAGGAGCATCACTTGGGGAAATGGCCTCGATTGGTCTGCCGGTCCCCCCTGCATTTGTTGTTACGAGTCAGGCCTTCCGACGTTTTTTAAAGCAGACAGGACTTGAAAAGACATTGTTTGCCGACCTTATAGGACTCGATGTCAATAACAATGACGAACTGGAAAAAGCAGCAACAAAAGCAAAAAAGGCTGTAATGGATGCAGTTATTCCCACTGATCTGAAGGATACCATTACGCGGACATATAATAAACTCGCAAAGAAGTACCCGGTGGTTGCGGCACGATCAAGCGCAACAGCTGAAGATCTTCCTGACGCGAGTTTTGCAGGTCAACAGGAGACATTTTTAAACATCACCGGGGCAGAAGCCCTGTTGGTTGCGGTACAATCCTGCTGGGCATCACTTTATGGGGCGCGTGCAATTTATTACCGGGCTACACAAGGATTTGATGATGAGAGTGTCAATATTGCTGTCGTAGTCCAGCAACTGATACCATCAGAGAAAGCAGGAGTGATGTTCACCTCACATCCGGTCACTGGCAACCTCGTCTCTATCATTGAAGGTAGCTGGGGGCTTGGTGAAGCGGTGGTATCAGGTTCGGTCTCTCCTGACAACTATGAGTTTGACCGGAAGAATGAACGTGTAATTGAACGGAAAATAGCAAATAAAAAGACGATGATAATCCCGGATGGACAAAATGGGACACTTGAGGTCGCAGTCGATCCGGCACAACAGGACTTACAGGTTCTATCTGATACTGAGATACAAGGGCTGGTAACATATGGACATGTGGCAGAGGAACACTACGGCGTCCCACAGGATATTGAGTGGGCAATTGTTGGTGAAGAAATATACATTCTGCAGTCCCGTCCGATAACAACAATCCGAAGGGCATCAAACATGAAATCCACACATGAGATAAAGGTAGAAACAGTGATTCTCAAGGGACAGGGAGCATCACCAGGTATTGCAAGTGGGAAAGTTACTATTATCGATGATGTCAAGGATACCGGCCGGGTTGAAGAAGGCGACATTATGGTCACCAAGATGACCAATCCTGACATGGTACCTGCCATGAAGAAAGTTGCGGGAATTATCACCGATGAGGGTGGAATGACCTGTCATGCCGCAATTGTGAGCAGGGAACTTGGAACTCCTGCAATTGTCGGGACAAAGACTGCTACAGAGGTTCTCAAAGAAGGACAAATAGTAACCATGGACGGAGAAAAAGGTCTCATTTATGAGGGGGCCATCACAAGATCCACAGAAGAGAAGCGGCCTTTTGCCTCTGGTGTTTTTTCTGCAGCGCCTATCATCACTGCAACTTCAGTCAAGGTCAATGTATCTATGCCAGAGGCTGCTCTGCGAGCGGCAGCAACAGGGGCTGATGGTGTTGGTCTGTTACGGATTGAGCATCTGACCCTCAGCCTTGGCAGGACCCCAAACTGGTTTATTGAGAACAGACGGGAAGATGACTTTATCCAGGAGTTAATGAGCGGAATAAAGACCGTTCTTGATGCGTTCTCAGGAAAGCCAGTCTGGGTACGGACACTTGATGCTCCTACCGATGAGTTTCGGAATATGCCTGGAGGCCAGAATGAACCAATTGAACATAATCCAATGTTGGGATGGCGTGGGATCAGGCGCGATTTACAGAGTCGTGAACAGTTCAGACTTCAGATAGAGGCTTTCAAACGCCTGTGGGATCTCGGTTATTCAAATCTTGGTATCATGTTTCCCATGGTCTCACATCCAGATGAATTCATCAGAGCAAAAGAGATATTTCGTGAATATGGCGTTAAGGTTGATGAAATTGATCTAGGTGTTATGATAGAGATTCCGGCAAGTGCACTCATGATAGAGGAGTTCATTGCGGCAGGAATAACATTTGCATCATTCGGGACAAATGATCTCATTCAGTATACACTCGCGATTGATCGCAACAATGAGTATGTGACTGACATGTATAATTCGCAACATCCGGCTGTACTCACCCTTATTGATACCTGTATACAGGCCTGCAGAAAACATGGAGTGGAGATCTCTATCTGTGGCCAGGCTGGATCAGATCCTGATATGGTCAGATGGCTTGTTGAACACGGGATTACCAGTGTTTCATCAAATATTGATGCCATCGCCAAGATAAGACACACCGTCGCCTGTACTGAGCAACGAATCATCCTGGATAGTGCGAGATCAAATAGATGCTAAAGACAGGGATGCCGGAAGAAGAACTCTTCTGCTTCCTTGAGGCCAGACGAAAGGAGGATATCAGCTATGATACCATCCTGAGCTCGATGTGCACAAGACCCCATCCGGTTGCTATCCGTGCACACAACCTTTTTATGGAGACCAACCTTGGTGATCCTGGTCTTTTTCCCGGTACAAGTTCGGTGGAACAACTCCTCGTAAAACGGTTTAAAGACCTTTTTCACGCAGAACACTCTGGGGGTTATGCCACTTCAGGTGGTACAGAATCTAATATTCAGGCACTCAGAATTGCACGGGAACAAAAAAAGACCAATACGCCCAATGTGATTCTTCCTGAGTCATCTCATTTCTCCTGCAAAAAAGCATGTGATATGCTCGGGCTAACGATGCGTTGTGTGCCATCAGACAAAGATATGCGGATGGATGTCACCACTACAGCTGATATGATAGATGCAGATACCTGTGGTATCATTGCAGTTGCCGGAACAACTGAATACGGAATGGTCGATCCTATCGAAGAGATTGCACTACTGGCAGATGAGAATGGGATATTTTTGCATGTTGATGCAGCATTTGGAGGTCTTGTTCTTCCATTTCTTTCCAATGCACCTGCATTTGACTTTTCCCTGCCAGGTGTCTCAAGTATCTCTGTAGATCCTCATAAAATGGGAATGAGTACTATTCCCGCCGGAGTACTTATGGTCCGTGACCCGGATCTTCTGAATCTGTTAAACGTTGAAACACCATATCTGACTGTCAAACAGGAGTATACTCTTGCAGGAACCCGTTCAGGAGCATCTGTTGCAGGTGCACTTGCAGTCCTTGATCATCTTGGCCGGGATGGAATGCAGGCGATTGTTGAGGGGTGCATGGCAAACACAAAGCGACTTATTGGTGGGATGGAAGCGTATGGCATCAGCCGGGTTGTTACCCCTGATGTAAATGTGGCAACGTTTCATCACTGCAACAACATCCCCGATGGATGGGTCGTATCCTCTACCCGGAATGGTCACCTTCGTATCATCTGTATGCCTCATGTAACCCGTGACCGTATTGAAGAATTTTTAGAAGATATTGGTAAGATATATGCTTAATCTACTGGAAAAATCACTAATTGAATCTCCAATTGTAAAAAAAGGCGAATATAATTATTTTGTTCATCCCATCACCGATGGTGTACCCTGTATTGAACCTGCTCTCATCAGGGAAGTGGCATGTGCTATGGTACAGGTAATGAATCTCTCTGACATTGATTATATCGTTACTGCAGAGGCAATGGGAATACCGATTGGTATTGCCCTTTCACTGATGACAGACATCCCACTCTCCATCGTCAGAAAACGCCAGTATGGACTTGACGGAGAGGTATCAGTCAGTCAGACAACCGGATACTCAAAGAACCAGTTATTCATCAATGGGATAAAGACAGGAGACCGCATTGTCATTGTTGATGATGTCATCAGTACCGGTGGAACTATCAGGGCACTTCTTTCTGCATTACACAGTATCGGAGCTATTGTTCAGGATGTCTGTTTTGCAGTGAGCAAGGGAGATGTACAGCTTGATATCCCCTATCACTATCTGATCAGGATTGAAGTTACCGATCAGGTGAAGATTATTGACAAGACACTCTGATATTATCAGAGAACTCAAAGAGAAAGACGTCAGACGAGTCGCAATCCAGGCACCGGAAGGGCTGAAACGAGAGGCTGGCTGCCTTGCTCTTGATCTTCAAAAAGAAGGATTCTCTGTTGTCCTGAGTGGGGATCCCTGCTATGGATCGTGTGATCTTGCTCTTGAGACGCTGGAAATGAGTGATATCCTCCTCCATATCGGACATGCCCCGGTTGATGACCATGCAGGAGTACTGTACGAGTATTACCCGGTTGAGATCGAATCTTCACATATCAAAGATGTAGTCTCATCTCTTTCACAAAAGACCATCGGCCTTGTCACTGTTATCCAACACGCTCATTGTATCCCGATGATACAGGCTGAGCTGAAAAAACAGGGTATTGTAGCGGTGGTTAAACAAGGAGGAGAGAGGACACCACAGCCAGGACAGATTCTGGGATGTTCATATGGAGCAGCTATAGCGACCGGATGTCGTGAAATCCTCTATGTTGGCACAGGTCTGTTCCATCCCCTTGGTGTCCAGATGGCAACCGGTGCACGGGTTATTGCATGGGATCCCATTACCGGGACAGTGCAGGAGGTTTCTTCTGAACGGCTGATGAGAATCCGGTTTGCCCTTATTGAGAAGGCAAAAAAGGCAGATCGGTTCGGCATTCTCCTCTCAACAAAGACCGGACAACGACGGGAAGATCTTTCTTATGCACTTGCTGCTTTGCATCCCTCTGCTGTTATCATCACAATCCGGGAAGTAACCTCAGATCAGCTCATGAATCTCGGGTTTCCCTGCTATGTCAACACTGCATGCCCGCGACTTGCCTATGATGATCAGGAACATTTTTCAGTGCCCGTGCTCACTCCGCAGGAGTTTGAGATAGTATGTGGAGTAAGAGTCTGGGATGCATACGAGGTGGACCAGATTCAATGAAACTGCGGCAACTTGAGATGAGATTATCAAAAATAGACGGATTTATGCGCCCTATGCCGAGACTTGAGCAATATATAACGCCTGCTCCCCTTGCCGCACGGTTGCTTTTTACTGCGTGGACACAGGGAAATATCACAGGAAAGGTTGTCTGTGACCTTGGATGCGGGACAGGGATATTTGCAATAGGAGCTGCACTTCTGGGTGCCGGTACAGTCATTGGTATCGAGACTGACCCTGATGCTATCAGCACTGCACAGGTAAATGCTTCTCGTGAGGGCGTTACAGTGGACTGGATACACCATACAATAACCGGACCCTCTGAAAAACTGCCTCTCGTTGATACGGTCATTATGAATCCGCCGTTTGGGGCACAAAAAGAACATGCTGATCGTCCGTTTATCGATGCTGCCATCTCTATGGCAGATATCACGTACGGTATATTTAATACTGGTTCACTCGGGTTTGTACAATCCTATATCAGAGGCCGGGCAACAGTTGCCCATGTCATCAAGTCAGAGATACCAATAAAAAAGATATTTGCATTTCATACCCGTGATGTGGTAGATGTACCAGTTGAAATCCTAATCATCAGGAAAGAGAATCATGAACAGGAATAAGACAGTACTACACCTTTTTACAGCGCACCTGGTCAATGATATCTATACACCAGTTATCATGGCAATGCTCCCAATTCTTGTGAGCACGTATGGGTATAGCTACTTTCTTGCAGCATGCCTTGCGTCAACTCACAGCATTTCATCATCCATCCTTCAACCGGTCTTTGGCTGGTTGTCTGATAAAAAAGGGTTTACCATTGCAGTGTCAGTTTCAATTTTAATATCAGGCTGTTTTATTTCAGCGATTGGTCTTGTACCAGGGGAGTACCTGCTAATGGTTGCCTGCGTTGCTATTGCTGCGATTGGTCATGCAAGTTTCCATCCGGCAGCTCTCTCCATTGTATCAGATCTCTCTACAAATGAAAATCGCGGTGTGATGACATCTTACTTTATTGTCGGCGGTAACCTAGGTTTTGCCTTAGGTCCGGTCATTGCCGGTTCTGTCCTTGCTATCGCAGGGTTTCATGGTATAGCTTTTCTCATGATTCCTGCCGTTATTGTTGCATTGTTACTCCGCTCTATTTCATTACGGCGGACAAGTCCGGTCAGAAAATCACCTCATTCATTATCCGAAGAGACAGAACTGAATTCGTTAAAACCGATTGCCACCCTTTTTTGTGCATCAACATTTCGCGCGTGGGTTATCTTTGGGTCTATCACCTTCTTCCCGTTGTATCTGGTATCAGAAGGATACTCAGTCCTGACTGCTACCATGCTGGTCACCGGAATGCTTCTTGCCGGTGTTCTGGGGCAGGTGGCAGGGGGTCACCTGTCTGACCGGTACGGAAGAAAAAAATATCTGGTAATCTCTACATTTCTCGCAATGCCATTTTTTCTGCTCTTTATTATGAGTACTGGTAGTATCGCAGTAATAGCGATGTTTCTCTTTGGATTCCTCCTCTGGTCAACATTTGCAGTATCAATAGCAATGGCTCATGAGATGATGCCTGGCAGTATCGGTCTGACCTCAGGTCTCTTTATGGGTTCTGCTCTTGGAGCAGGTGGAATCGGTGTTGCTGCATCGGGATATCTCGCAGACCATTTTGGCCTCTTAACCTCGATTGCTCTCTTCGGTATTCTTATTGTATTGTCCGGATTCTGCTATACTATCATTCAAGACCCTAAAAAGATACCTGCCAGATAATTGCACCATTTTTATGAGAGACTGGAATCCATGATAATTTTGGCTCTGTCTGAAAAACAAGTGATACTATACCCTCATGTTCAGGCAGAATGTAATTACAGGATATTCTGACTTTCATACTGACATTGTTTTATATCACCTGAAACATTGACAGAGCCTAATGCTATGCACATAACAAAAAATAACCTTTTACATGCCATGCTGGATTTACAAATCCAGTCCCACGTGTATGCCCGTGTACAACAATCTATACGTCAGGCGAATTTCTAAAAAAAAGATTAGTCTTTAACTAATATGATACCAATACCTGCCATCATAATACCGATAAGGATAGCACAAAGCCCGATACCACCCTCAATAAACATAACAAATTCATCCCAGAAGAGTGTGATTTCATATGCACCTGCAATAACAAGGATGATTCCGACGATAAGCATTCCAATTCCCATTTTATCCATGATTAATAATCCTCCCTACCAAATGACGTTGCTTAATAACACGGGTACAGTACAGTGCATCCTTCTTAAAAAAATCATCTATTAAGAATTTTTCAGGTGGAGCCTGCAAAATCGCATTATTTTTTTATCGCATTGTCAATTGAAAGATATGGTAGTACCATACACTATTTGGATGAATTATCGATTATAGGTATTGGTAGTGTCAACCAGATGTACCTGGTAGTCTGTCGTTATTCAGATACTGAATACAGCCCTGACTCCATGCAACAAGACATCTGAAAGCAGGTCAAAATCAGGGGACAAATCAAACATCCTTATACTGGTACCATATTTTTCTGACTCTCTATTCCATCTGTCCATTAGTCAGAGTTTCCAGGCATCAGATTTTTTTTAAGAGATATATGCTGGCCGGGACGGGCTATCAGCACGATAATATACAGGGGAGTTGTCCACAGGTCATACCCTGGCACAGAGAATTATCTCAATGAGCGCACCTGCCTGTAAGTCAGATACTATCTCCCGGGGGATTGTTCTGGCAGTATGGGAACTGTTGATCCCGATAGTCCTTCCACACACAAATCCACTCCGCCGCCAGACAAGGTCATGGGGATTGTCAAACACCTGCAGGGAGGAACCTCTGCTTGTTATCGTCACCGTTCTTTCGTTGCAGATAAGGGTGGTAATGAGTATCGCATCATCATGAGAGAGAACATCTTTAAAATGAGTATCAAGATCAGCAGCTCCAGTATCAGCCCCAACAGCAATGATGCAGTCTCCTGCCCTGGTCAATTCATCTATTGTAGTAACCTCAAGAGTGGATGGGTGCATAGCAGTGATCTCAGGATGACCATATGCAATGATACGCTGTGTCGCTGTTATCATTAAGTACAGAGAGGTCGCTATTCATAATCAATGGATCGTATTATGGATTACTGTCAGGTATGTAAAGACATGACAGAGCATGAAGTGTTATCATCATCACATCTCCTTGTCATCAGGTGTAATGCATGTAAAACAACTCGAAAAGTAACACCACCAAAAGAGCCTGATATCATACGGATAAAGACCGTTGTCAGTAGAGAAGATCAGTCTAACGTCTGTTATGCTGAGCTCTATGCAGATGAGACGGTATCAGTTGGCGACAGAATCATCGCTGAAAGTGAAGGAGAGGAAGGTGCAGGCGTTGAGGTGATGTCAATTGAAATCGGAGATAAACGCGTAGAGACGGCAAAATCCAGTGAAATTTCGACCTTATGGACACGGGTTATTGATGAGGTCATTGTCAGGGTATCAGTTCATGATGGAAAAACCACTATACCACTCTTTGTAGCCTGTGATGGTGACGAACACTTTACAGTCGGTGAATTGTGTAAGGGAGGAGTGAAAGGAACGATAAGGTACCGTATAACCCATATCAAGAATAGAGACGGCTCAATACGAAAAAGAGAGGGGAAATATGAGCCTGCGAGTAGAATAAAACGTATTTACGGATTTCGGGTATAATACATTACAGGCCTGTATCTTTGAGGTATACATCAATTGTTGGATATCCATAGGATATGGTTACTCCCTCTTTATTTCTCTCAATAACTGTTGCAATCCGTAATGGAACTTGTAGTACTGCATCATCCACTGCTATCATGGGAGTAGGTGAGAATGCTATTGGAACCTGGGTGCCAACAGATGCCTCTGCAAATTCATCCCCGACAATACCTGCAAATTTTTCAGGATCAATTGTCCGTACAAGATCCGTTCCCATAGGATTTTCAAGGGTTTTTGTCTCGCCAGGTCTCATACCCACCACTCCATAACTGATAGCATCTATCTCAGGACCAAAGAGGGCATATGTTGTTGTGCCGGTGATCCCAGGATGACTCACAGGAAGGCTGATGATATCTGTCCCGGCTGTGATATTACTTGGTATCTGGATCAGTTCAGAGAGAAAAACAAGGTTTCCTGCTTCATATGATGAAGTAAACACCTGTTTTTCAGTAGTGATTACTGGTCTTTTTGCTGCATCCAGAAAGGTAAACCCGATGGTAACGTTCTGTCCTGGAATAACACAGGCGTCAGAAGTGGTGGGTGTAGATATGACGGGGTTGGTACTACTCTCTATACAACCCGCACCAGTAAGGAAACTAATCAGAACTGCTATAAGAATAGTCAGTACGACAAATTTTTTTTGTATCATAATATCACTATCAGGTTCAGAAAAAAAGAGGTATTATCAGGAATTGTTCAGTTGTGTAAGCCGTATCTCAACGGTGGGGTAACGATAGTTTATAACCGCATTGTCCCCTTCTTTTGAGATAAGCGTTCCTGTCCGGTAATACGCTTCCTGAGTTGAATTATCCTTGGAACCGTCCGGATTATAGACAAATGGCATCAGAATCTGATCTCCAGGTGTTGCCATCTCAATCTGTTGTTTGAACTGGTCATCCATCGTCGCAATGTTGACTGCTCCAATCATACCCGTAGTATCTGGAATGGATATAACCCGATCTTCATTCACCTTCATCCCGGTCACACCATACCGTATTGCATCTATTTCATCACCTGTTAATCCAAAATACACAAGATTGGGGATATTTGGATGTGCAACAGGTATTGTCTCAAGATCGGTATTGGCAGAAATATTGACCGGGACTATAATCTGATTTGCTTTAAAGACAACATTACCGGCTTCAAGCCCCTTTTCCATAACATTACTATTTGTGGTAATGATTGGCCTGCTCATCTCATCACGAAAGGTAAAATCAATATATGCAGTGTTTCCTGGTTTTGCATCTTTAAATGCATTCAGCCAGGTGGAACCCATTCCTGCTACTATCATAACAACTGCAAAGAGAACACAGGAAAAGACAATCCCTATCTTTTTCCAGTTGAGGGGTTTTTTATGTTCCTCTGATTTATGGCGATATCCTTTCATTCCTTAGAAGATCATCCTCAAAAGAGATAAACATGATACTTATCAGGTTTTCTTCTTATTCGGGTCAGACATCTTCATCAGAATCAAATGCTGTCAGGATTCTGATACCGATGGCTTTTAATGAAGCGGTGGCGCATTATCTCTCAATGGATAAAAAGCGGGTCCGGGATTATATGACCTATGATGTTGATACTATCGATGTCCATGGATCTGTACAGGATGTAATGGATGCAATCAAGCGAAGTACTCATGATGGATTCCCGGTAGTTGAGAATAATGAGGTTGTCGGATATATCTCTGCACGTGATCTCCTCTTTGTCACCCCGGATTTTCCTGTTGCAGATGTCATGAGTCACCGGCTCATTGTTGCAGAACCTGACATGGCAATAAGCGATGTTGCACGGGTTATAATAAGATCAGGCATACAAAAACTTCCGGTAGTGGATGATGATAATCAGCTCCTTGGTATCATCTCCAACACTGATGTCGTGCGATCCCAGATAGAGCATGTCTCACCAGAAAAAGTACATAAATTAATCGATACACTGGAGCGCCTTTATGGCCTTAAACCGGCACTCTCCCGGGGTCCTGTCAGGATTCATGAGCTCTTTCCAACCCAGTCCAAGATATATATGGATGAACTGGAGGGAAGAATTTATGAGATTCAGAAAGGTCTTGCCGAGCCAGTTATTGTGATAAAAAAACCTCATAAAACACTGCTTATAGATGGCCATCACCGGGCTATCGCAGCAAAAAGGCTTGGGATTAAAATCCTTGATGCATACATTATAACAATCAATTCAAGTATGGAACTTGGCCTTGAACGAACTGCCCATGCAATGCATCTTCGAAGTCTTGATGATATTGAAATCCTTGACTATGCCCGCCATCCGTTAGTGGCAGGAACCAGCCGTATATCAAAACATTATTGATTGTTATGACCCTTCAATACGTGTATCATATTTTGGATTCATGATATGTGTCTTTACAATACTATTCTCTTCTATTACAACTTCAGGCCAGATTCGTGTCTTTGTGTGGATAATACTCCCGCTCCTGATTACCACCCGTGGGCCGATTACCGAATCTTGCTCAATACTGCATCGGTCTCCGATATAGGTGTCATTGTCAATAATACTCCCGGATATTGTGGTGTCGCTTCCTATTACAACCTGGTTATAAAGGGATGATGAGAATATCTTTGCGTTTTCTCTGATAACACACCCATTCCCGATACTGGTATATGGACCAATTAGTACTCCGTCACCAATCGTGGTACCGTGTCCTATTGAGACCGGGCCAATGATGCGGGAGTGTTGTCCAAGGGATATGGAGCCGCCAAACCTGACCGGACCCTGTATGGTCGCATTCTTGACATCAAGATCCCCAATAATATCGGTATAAGGGATCTTATGAAGTAGCCATTTCTCAGCCATTCTAAGGGAGAGAGGGCTTCCAACATCAGACCAGTTCCCACGGGCTAGCCAGCCATTCAGTATTTTTCCTTCTTTTAAAAGAAGAGGAAAGAGATCTTTGGCAAAATCAAATTTCTGATCCTTTGGAATGTATTCAAAGATCTCAGGGCTGCATACATACATCCCGGTACTGGCAAGATTTGAAAAAATTTCTCCGGGACCTGGTTTTTCTGCAAACCGTTGAATCCTGTTTGATATATCTATCTCTGCTATCCCGTACTCTCCGGGTTCATCAATGGAGATAAGCCCGACAGTTACCATAGCATTATGTGTAAGATGCTCGCGATAAAACTCGATAAGGTTGATATCGGTGAGATGATCTCCGCCGACAACAAGGAAGGTACTACCTGAAAGATATTCCATGGCGTTTCTGACACTTCCAGCGGTACCGAGTTTTGTGTGTTCGTAAACATAGGTAATTGTAACACCATAGAGTGATCCATCTCCAAGGATCTTCTCAATTGTATCACCTTTGTACCCGGCAGTGATGATTATCTCATGAAACCCGAGATTGGCGAGATGTGAGACCAGATGACATATTGACGGAATGTTGCCTATTGGGATACAGGGTTTTGGCCGATCAAATGTAAGCGGGCGTAGCCGGGTTCCTTCACCCCCACACATAATACAGACTTTCATTCTATTACTATGGTATATACTACATAATATAGATATGAGAGATGTACGCGCCGTTATATTGCGAATATGCATCTCACTTGAGAATGCTCAAATCTCCTGGAAAAGTATTCTCATGCTGATATAAAATAACAAGAATCACAATCAAAAAACCATCAGCGAGAGACGTAAATGGTAACCCTGATACCGAGTCATATCAGTACCTAATCAGATACTGGTTCCTCATTCGCAAAAAAAAATCAAAAAATGGAGAATTAAGAGTAGGAGCTAACTGATAGGCAGTGGGGTGACACTAAAGATTCACAATGAGTCGATGCTGATCCCTTTAAAGTCTTCCATCATCTCATGTATCTCTTTTACACCAAATGCGGTCTGTACAACATTTATTTCAAGCTCAGATGCCACATCACACATGTATTCTAAAATATCAATCGAGAGTTCTTTTTTCATCTTGCTACGTTGTACCTGCTCAACCAGAGAAGAGACCATTTGTGGATCCTCATGTCTGAGTTTTGCAAGGCTTATCACGCACATATATATCCGGGTGAGGTTCCTATCGGTTCCGGTGATGGTATCAAAAAAATTTCTCAGAACCTGTGCCTGGTATACCTCCCCTCCCATAATAAATGATTATTTCTCTTCTATATAAAAATAAGTATCGATAACCACTTAATCTGACTATTTTGCAGTACTCACAATTTTGATGATGTCTCCATCCTGGAGTTCATAACTCTCTTTAATTCGCATCTTTGTCCGTGCGTTTACTGCATATAAAAATCCGTCTCCAATATCAGAGTGAACCATATATGCAAGATCATGGGGATTGGATCCTTTTTTAATCAGGAACGCATCAGGAAGAATGCGGCCTTTCTTATCAGTATACTGGTTTTCATCTTCAACCGGGTAGACAACTATCATCTGTAAGAGATCAAAAACCACGTGGTTGAGGACTGCCTGTACACCAGTTCCACAAAACTGTTTCATATATTCTGCGATTGTCTCAAGTCCTTTCTTCTGCATATCTGAGAGTTTTGCAGGATCTGGTATTGTAAATTCAGGGTCTCCCGGGTTGTACCTGATAAGCTGTGCCTGCGCTGCTGTGCGAAGTGCTAATTCAGCTGCCCCGCTTACAAGGTTGATATCTCTCTCCTGTAACATAGTTATCCCGGTTTTAGGAGCTATGTCTGCTTTATTTCCTGCAACGATAATGGGCTTTGCCTGACGAAGCAGTTCTTTACTGAATGTGAGAAGTGCCTCTTCATCCGCACCTCTAAGCCTGACTCCTGAAGCGGTTTCAGTATCAATGATATCCTGTTCACTGATGGCAAGACCGGCAAGAACTTCGGCTAGGGCAGTTTCCAGAGAAAACGTCCTCTGTTGTGCCTGCCGTTGCATTTTTGGCCAGTGTTTGTGTATGATACCATACAACCACATTGCCATCTCATACCTGACCAGATCAATCTCTTCTAATGGGTCGTGCGAGCCTATTTCATCGGGATTTCCTTCAAGATCCGTCCCTCCACTGGCGTCGATGACGTTGATGATGGCATCTGCCTGGCGCAGATTATCGAGAAACTGGTTTCCGAGTCCCTTTCCGATATGAGCATCAGGAACGAGACCTGCAACATCTATCAGGTTAATCGGGATATACCTGATATTGTCTGAACAGTGTCCACATGAAAGTCCGATATCCCGGCAGGCACAAGGGGCCCGCACATATGCCACCCCGAAATTAGCATCGATGGTTGTGAAGGGATAGTTCTGTATATCAGCATGTGCCATTGTTGCCGCCCGGTACAGGGTGGACTTACCACAGTTTGGCTTTCCGGCGAGTGCAAGTGTTATCATAGACATTCCCTTTATGGTTATAGAAGTCGGTATCGTTATTATGAGTTTCAGTACCAAAAAAATCTATTATTTTGAGACTCCGGGTCCGGATAACACCGACGACGCGGTGCAGATGGCAATTGAACGTGCAAAGGAGACGAATCTACAAACCCTGGTTGTAGCAAGCACTTCAGGTAAAACGGCTATTTCCGTTCTCAATGCAATAAAAGGGACAACGATGAAACTAATTGTTGTCACCCATGTGGTAGGATTTAAAAAACCCGGGGTATGGGAATTTGATTCCCTTGCTGCAGAAGAGATACGTGCATCGGGTGGAATTGTCGTTACCGGCACTCATGTCCTCTCTGGCCTGGAACGGGCATTCTCCGCCTCTCCAAAGGTAGGAGGAGGTTCACGTAGTGACGCAGTATCTGAGGCGCTTCGGCGCGTTGTTGCAGTCGGGCTGAAAGTTGCAGTTGAGTGCGTGCTTATCGCTGCTGATCAGGGTGCACTCCCGATTGATAAGGAGGTAATTGCAATAGGCGGGACTGGATCAGGTGCAGATACGGTCTGTGTCATCAGGCCGTCGAATACAAACCGGTTCTTTGATCTGCAGGTACGGGAGATCGTTGCTATGCCCAGGAACCGGTGATTTATGTCAGATGTATCAGGCATTCAGGCACAAAAATCTATGATCAGTCGCCCGGTTCTCTGGATTTTGGGATTATATGCAGGATCAGTGGTGTTTCTTACCATTATGCTGGTATACTTCCAAACACTCTTTATCGCGACCCGTATTTTTATACTGCTCTGTGTTCTGTTTCCATTTTTTGTGGCAGGAACACTGGCGTCCTTTAGGGATGAACATGTATCGGTGACCAGATACCTCTTATATGCAAAACAGTATTACTTCTCAGTCCTTCTTCCTGCAATACTCATTCTCTTCATCAGTGTTCTTGTTATGATGATAGTAGGTAGCTTCCTGGCTATTGCCGGAGGGATTACCTTATTTGCCGGGCTGTTAACAGGAATCGGGGTGCTTTTTGTCTTTGGTCTGTGGTATAGTACAATCTTTTACGATGTGATAGCAATCAGAGCCAAAAAGAAGGTTTTAGAATCCATCAGAGCAAGCATCACTCTCGTGATGGAAAGACCACTCCCGGTTCTTGCGATGGTCATTGTACTTGTCCTGATAGGAATTGCAATTGGTATTGTCTGTATGGTTCTCTTCAGCATCGCTCTTGATGATGCATTCTCACCGTATATCGGGATGGATGCCAATGAAATTGAAGAGACTTTTTCTGCAATGTCTGCATCAGATTGGATACAGTTCCTGGGTATGTATGGATTTCTCGTCACTGCCATTATTGGTGGATTTGGAACGTGTCTTTTTACGATGTTTTATTACAGCTATCGGTATCGCTGGTACCAGATGCTTACCAAGAGAGAAGAAGTATTACCAGATAAGACAGACCCTGCACCAGCACCAATACAGGGTGAATATGATGATAAAGGCCGCTGGTATAAGTACTAACTAAGTATGAGTGCCTGCCTGAGTACTCCTTCATTCATTCCCGTTTTTTGGTAAAATATATCGGTGCTGACCCTCATGTTCCATCATTCATAGGAGGAGAAAAATGGCTGCACAGGACACACCTCCAATCAGAGTGGAGAGATAGTTCGTCCCTGCATTTCCAATAAATCCACGGTTCTCAAATACAACACCAATGAGACTGTCAACATTTGTACCAATAAAACCTGCAATAATACAGGCGATGCAGAGTGCCGGTGATGCAATACCCAGAATCAGTGCAATTCCTGCAATCAGAAGTGAACCCCCAAATCCTGCAATCTCTCCAACCAGGGTCACTCCTCCGTTCGTTCCTCTCTCAACTTTTTTAAACGTGGTTATCAGACGGGGATTTTCACTACAGACGCCTATCTCACCGGCAATGGTATCTGCAGCGGCTGTTGCCACACTTCCGATGTAGACAGCAATAAAAATGGGATTTAAAAAAACCCCATAACAGACTGCTGCAGCAGCGGCAACGATACCGTTTGCAAAGACATTGAGGTATCCCCGTGCTCCACCTTTCTCCTGTTCAACATGCAATGTCTTTTTATAGTCAATCCGATACCTGGTCGCAACAGAACCCAGGACAAAGAAACTTAACATCAGGAAAAACCATCTGATGTCAGCAAAAATGATGAGAATGATACCGACAAGTGCTGCAGAAAAAAGACCTGGCAGATCTGCTGTTTTGAACCGGTACGCAAAGTATCCAAATCCAAATGAGATAACCATCGCAAAGATGACGAGCCTGAGTGTTGCATGGAATTCCAGATCCTCTATTAGAAGCATTGCCATTGCGACTCCAAGGATTTCAATCATCGTCTCTTCTGCTGAATCTGATAGTATTGAACGGAGCATCACCCCGACGGTTACACCTAAAAGGGCTGATACAATTGAGGTATAATTTAAGTATACCATGATAAGAGCTGATACCAATAAGCCCAGAATCATATATATTACATAAAATATCGGTTTTTTTCCGCACAGCGAAGACGCAAGTTCTCCGGTAGCAACAATGGCAATAGATGTCATCAACACAAAAACAGGTAAAATGCCAAGCAGAGTTAAAAAACCAAGGATAAAGAGAGCTAAAGGCAGAAATGGTGAGAGGGTCTTATAAAAGAGGTATGCAGCTGTTAGTATGAGGACGATTCCTGCAATCCATGTCTGATTCAGCATGGGAACTAAAAAAACAAAGAGATAGGCAAGAAAGATGGATTGCCACCAGACGGGAAGATTCATTCTGTAAATGTGTGTTTACCAAGAAAAAAGAGGTTTGCACTATAGTCAGCAGATTCAATAATTAAAAGGAGAGAAAAAGACAGCCAGATAATCCAGTACCAAGTGCGAGGAAGAGGATAGGCATGCTTTCTCTTTGTGTCCATGGAGGGGAGTAATATAGGACCAGACACCAGAGCATCAATCCGGCAGGCAGGAAAAACCACTCAGATATCGTGCTAAGTTCACGCATAAATCCTGATTGTACATATGTTGAGATGTCAATCTGTTTAAACGGGCCATACCATGGATATAACCAAGTACCTGGTTCATTCCAGAGTGTATCCAGGATATGATGGATGGCAATGCCTATAGCCAGACAAACTCCTGCCAGAGTTTTGTATCGTGCCTGTACCAGGAATCCTATACAAAACCATGCCAGGAGAAACAACAGAGTATGGGCAAATAATCTACTGCCACCAAAAAAAGTAGGAAATAAAAAAATCCCTACTAATTTATCAAGAAAATCCGGAAGCAAGGATCCTGCTACCGCCCAGTAAAAAAGACTTTTTTTTCTGGTGATATGATATATGACCGCGCCAATTAAAATCCCAAAAAATAAGTGGCACAGGATAAGCACTCATAACCACTCCTATTTATCTGGCATCAGGGCATTTCCGGTGAATCTGTTTTACTATCATGCTGGAACTATAAAAGGTGCATGATGAATACTCAGAAATTCTTACAACTTCTGCACTGATACCATTTTCATGCAATGATTTTGCAAGTTCTTCCTTAGAAAAATGCTGATTGTACCCAAGGGTGATGATGTCAGGTTGAATTAATCGTATCGGAGCAAACATATCTTCCAAATCTCCAAGAACTGCTTCTTTGACCGGTTTTAATGCTCCCACCATCTGGACGCGTTGTGTTTCAGGCACTATCGGGGTTGGTTTATGTATGACATTTCGATCACGTGCAACGATGACATAGAGTTCATCCCCAAGCTCTGCTGACTCTGTGAGGTAATGCAGATGTCCGGGGTGGAGGATGTCAAAGGTTCCGGTGGCCACAACCCGTGTCATGATACAACCTCAATCTGCTGCTCTGTTCCATTGCTGGTAAAACACCTGAAACATTCTTTTGTATAAGGATATCCAATGATAAGATGGCACCTGCCGGTCCTTCCAAAAAATGATATGTCGGCATGCGAAGGCCTTATGATACCATTTGGATGGCTGTGTGCACTACCGGCATATTGTGAACCAAGAGGTATCATGTCCATGAGGAGTGTTGCATTCGTGTTCCCACTGATAGTTCCGGGAATGAGATTTACTTCACAAATGATACCATTTTCTTCCACGAGTAATGCTGCAAATTCACGCGGATGACTCTCCTCTCCTATTTTAAGGAGAAGATCAATTATATCCTGTTTGATACCGGTAACTCTCATCGATGCCTCACATTGTGTAATAGGTTCTGTATCTGTTGGTGGTATATCACGTAAAGGGTAACGGCGTGTTTTGTATAAGATTTGATACACACGAGATTATCTGCCACATATGGATCTTCGTATTCTTCTGCTCATTGGTATGACCATTATCTCTCATATAACCTCTAAAATGACCCGTCCTGTTCAAAACTCCGTTGAAACCGGAGTGCTAGTTCTGCTTTATACAGCTCTTTCCCAAGATATGCAGCATGGTCAAGTCGTGAGACATGGCAGTTATCAAGGATAGTATACATAATTTCATCCCATCTCGCTCCAATGATAGCCTCTTTATTCCGTTCTGCAATGATGGATTGATTCAGAATACCAATTCTAAAATTCCCACAGGGATCATAGACAATTGTATCAGGGACAGGAGATGCATTTTTGGCCGACAGGTACGATACCAAAGGTTCACAACGTCGCCGTTTCTCTTTTATCACAAAGAGATCCAACCCGAGATCTTTTGGATATGGCCGGTTCTTACAAAGAACCATCATCTCAGTCGCACGTCTTGCCTCAGAGACACACCCGGTTGTTTTATCGCTGTGTTCACTGCAGAAGAAGAGAGAAGCTCCCACTTCATATGCCATTCCAGCAAGTAGCCCTACAACCCCTGGTGAGTCTGCATCGATGAGTTCTATCACATTTCCTGCACCAAAAAAAGTAGGATGCATGATATCCTTAAATTTTGAGAGAGATTGCACAAGTCCTGATCCTGCCGGCTGGAGGAGCGGGTCGGCAATTATCTTATGTATTCCAGCCTCTTTTGCAGCCCTCATTGCATCATTGAGGCCGATATTTCCTGGAACAACAACTGCACAGGCCCCTGCATCAGCAATCAGGGGAGCTGCAGCCTCCATGTTTTCATCATGGAGTGAGAGGATAATATCTGCACGGATAAGTGCCTCTTCTATCAACAGAGGGTCCTGTGTGTCTGCTGCAAGAATTCCCTCAATATCAGAAAGGCTCTCAAATGTTTTTGCGACTCCCTCACGTGTTGCATCAAATCCAAATCCGAGATCAACGATGTCAGCACCTCGTTTAAAGAGATCCTGTACCTGTAATACAATATCGGGACACCGGTCAGCATCCATAATCTCGGCAAGGACTTTCATCCTGCTTTGACCGCCTATCTTGAGTTCTCGGATACAAAATGCAGGTACTGCTGATTGTTCCTGGTGTAGTACCTTTGAATATGCCTCTTTTTCCTGCATTTGTGAGAGGAAAACATCTGCAGGAGTGGTTTCTGAGAATCTGACAATGCCAATAAGCGAGAGGACGCGACTGAGATCAGCGGCATGGCGCGGACCCCGGATAATCGGCACTCCGGTCTTTTGTGCTACTGCCGCAAATGATGCAGTACACATACCAGATACCATGACTAGGTCATATCTCCCTTTTTTGATGAGTGAAAAAAGGTCATCAGGCCGCAAAAAAGATGCTATTTCTCCGATAGCCACTACTTCAGCGTCATATCCGAGAGCTGCATCCTGTACTATTTTTTTAGTAACCGTTCCTGTTGGGAGAAGAATATGCATGAGGGTTCATTAAGTACCGGCAAGGAGAAAAATATTGGTATATATGCTCGTATGTGATCTCCATATTCATTCATCCCATTCAAGGGATGGAGAGAGTCTGGTTGCTGATATTATTGTTCAGGCTGAGAAGATGGGGTTGGATGGTATTGCAATAACCGATCATGACACCATGGATGGAGTCAAGGAAGCACTATCCATCAAGACTTCACTTATCATCATACCTGGAATAGAGATCTCTACACAACAGGGACATCTTCTGGCACTTGGTCTCTATGAACCAATTCCTGCCGGTCTTGAGATCATGGACACAATCGCACAGATTCGGGAACAAAAAGGGGTATCTATCCTTCCCCACCCCTTTCACCGATATCGTCATGGAGCAGGACTTGTTGTCCCTGAAGTCATTTCTGCAGTCGATGCTATTGAAGTCTTTAACAGCAGGTTCATCATCGGGACCGCAAACCAAAAGGCAAAAGAAACAGCAATAAGACTCAAAAAACCCATGATTGGAGGCAGTGATGCCCACCAGGCGGCATTTGTCGGGTATGGAGTAACATATATCGATGCAGACCCTGATGTCTTATCAATACTCGGGGCCATTCGTGACGGAAAGACAAGGTATGCCGGCAAAAAGACACCTATAATGGTCTATACCGGACAGTCCGCAAAGAACACATGGAACAAGGTGAAACGGCGGGTATCCCCGTAAGACTGGCATTTTCGATATCATATATCGGATCCGGTTTTTATGGCTCACAGGTACAGCCTGATGTAAGGACAGTAGAAGGAGATATTAAAAAAGCTTGTGAAAAAGCTGATCTCTTTCCTGGTGAAGAATCAGGTCATCTTCTGATGTCAGGGCGGACAGATCGTGGAGTTCATGCCCGTCGCCAGATTATTGCCTTAACAACACCGTATCCAAAACGGGCAATATTGGTTCTCAATAACCTCCTCTCACCGGATATACAGGTAAATGCATACGCTGTTGTTGATGCGGATTTTCATCCTCGTTACGTCCCCTCCTTTCGGACATACCGATATTATGGTATCTCGAAAATTCCAGATCCAGACCTCATACAAAAAGCTGCATCTCTCTTTGTCGGTACCCATACGTACCAGTGCTTTGCAAAGATGGAAGGAAACAGAGATCCAGTCAGAACGGTCTTTGAATCATCCTTTATTTCTGATAATACCAGATGGTATTATGAGATCCGGGCAGAGAGTTTCCTGTGGCATATGGTCAGGGGAATCGTGACCGCACTTCTCTGGTGCAGGGATGGTCTCATCAGTCCGGAAGAGATTGCTCATATGCTTCAAGGAACCTGTTCCAGGCGAATCCCTCCCGCAGACCCGACAGGTCTTATCCTCTGGGACGTGGACTGCGCTCTGAACTGGATACCACTGCCGGTCTGTAAACGATCAGAACTATGGAGATTGTCTCAGTATGAGCACCACCTTTTGATGGTATTCATGCATCAGATTCTGGCACCACAGGAGGGAACTGAAAAAAAGGACGAAAAGAGATCAGATCTGTAATTTGAGTTTTAGATCTTTCCCTTTAAGAATTCCCATCTTCTTGAGATCATCAATGACAGCCCCGCTAAAGGCTTCTGATAGGTTAAAGCGGAGAGCACATTTATCTTCTTCAGATGAGAGGGATGCATCGCTGATAGCGGTAATAATTTCATCACGTGACATCTTCCCATTCTCTTTGATAATATCGATTATCTTTGTAACAATCATCTGACGGTTGTACAGGCGATACGTAAGGGAATCAACATCATCTTCTTCACAGTCCAGTTCTTCATCAAAGATGAAATCAGTGATATCTGATACTTCATCAAGCATAAAAAATTCCGGACCTATTGTAACGGCATATGAGATATCATCACTGATGGTATTTGTTATCTCAAAATCTTCCTCAGACAGGGTTTCTAAATCTTCCTCCTGAAATACCCGGGCAGGGAAAGTCATGTGTACATCATCGGGATCCATCTCTTTTTGAAAGATAAACCCTTCTTCTGATGGTGTGATTATCTGATTTTCTACCAGGTTTGCCATCAGTAAAAACAGATGAAACAGGTGATCCTTTCTCTCCTCTAATCCCTCTAAGTCGTCCTCGTCAAAGTCCTCATCAAAGTCCTCATCATTTTCTTCGTCTGCATCTTCTTGTAGTACATCTAAAGCCATATCATCAGATACTGCTTTTTCTTCAGTATCAGTTATGTACTCTTCTGAATCAGGAAAAATTCTCTTCTCAATATCAGATACCTGAATCTTCTCACCGATAGTATAATGAGAAAAGATATCTTCGAGAAAGGAACGCTGTATCTTAATGAATGAAATTAATCCAATATACGATTGACATGCAAAATCCAGTTCCTCATCGTATTCATCCTCATCATACTCATCATCAAGGTACTCATCTTCATCCAGTAGTTCTTCATCAGGAAGTTTTTCATCCGTTAGTTTTTCATCACATTCGTCTTCTTCCTCTAAATATGATGATATCTCATCAATTTTGCCCTGAAAATACGCAGTGAAATGTTTTATGGTCCCACTAACAGATATATGGTCCGTAAGTCCTGTTTTTGTTCTGATTCCTGTACTAATGTTTTTTGATCTGAGGAATTGCATAAACCGAGTGGCATCATCCCTATCATTAAGCACTATCTCATCCCTGATGGTCATGATTATCAATTTGTTCTTCACGTTAATCAGATGATATGTTCCTCCATATAGGATACAATAACAAAAAACTAAAAATAAAATAACCTTGTATCTGAAAAACTGCACTGAAGAATTTTAATGCTTTTTTTTATCTTTCAAATACCAGATTTTCACCCCTGTTATATGCGCCCTTATTTTTCCTTCTCTGCTACATCAGACACTTCTCTCACTGTCCGGATACCAGGTATAAATGAGATTTTCGGTTATACCATGATGTCCCTCTCGTAACATGCCCCCATGGCTCATAAGGAGAATTAAAAATACACAAATACAGGGAGTACACACCACAAAAACGATCACCAATCCCTTTTGTCGGGATGACATATCTTTTTAGGTGCATATGAGGGAGGCCAGAACAGTTATCAGGGACTGGTTTGGATATCATGAATTTCGACCGCTTCAGAAAGAGATAATTCATGCGGTAGTAAGTGGACATGATGTGGTTGCAATAATTGCTACCGGAGGGGGGAAATCACTCTGTTACCAGGTTCCTGCGATGATGATGGATGGGGTCTGTATTGTGATATCACCACTCATTGCCCTTATGAAGGATCAGGTTGACGGGTTGTGTGAAAGTGGAATACCTGCAGCTTATCTGACCAGTTCAGTCCCATACCATGAAAAAAAGAAAATAGAGGCCTCAATTCTCGATGGAACACTCAAGGTGGTATATGTATCCCCTGAACGGATGGTCGGGGTTTCATTTCTGAATTTACTGAAAGCAGCATCCATTTCATTATTTGCTGTTGATGAAGCCCATTGCATATCACAGTGGGGTCATGAATTCAGACCAGAATATCGTCAGTTGAAACAGATTCGTGAGACATTTCCCAGTGTTCCCATTATAGCACTGACTGCCACTGCGACGCCGTTTGTGCAGGAGGATATCAGAAGTGAATTATTACTTCGAACACCAGATGAATTTGTAGGTAGTTTTAACCGGCATAATCTGGTATACCGCGTTTTTGAACGGAATCCCTCTCAATTTGCAGATATTGTATCATATCTGAAAAGCCATCGCAAAGAATCAGGTATCATATACTGTTCCACAAAAAAAACAGTGGAAGATGTATATAAGAAATTGGTACAACAGGGTATCTCTGCTCTGCCGTATCATGCAGATATACCGAAAAAAAGACGCGACCAGGCACAGGACAAATTTTTACATGATGATGTTGACATCATCGTCGCCACAGTGGCATTCGGAATGGGAATCAACAAACCAGATGTGCGATATGTGATTCATTATGATATGCCAAAGAGCATTGAAGCATATTATCAGGAGACCGGGCGTGCAGGGCGTGATGGTGAACCTGCAGACTGTATCATGTATTATTCCCGAAGCGACTGGCGAAAACACTCATATTTTATTGATATAATGCCAGAAGGCACAGAACGGCATGTTAGCTACCGTAAGCTCAATGGAATGCTTGGCTATTGCGAGAGCCATGCGTGCCGACGTGCAGTGCTTCTGACGTATTTTGGAGAGGATTACCATGAATCTTCCTGTAAAACCTGTGATATCTGCATAAGTGGGAGAACCATGCGTGACGGGAAAGATATTCTTATGATGGTAGCATCGTGTGTGGAAGATACCGGGGGACTATATGGGACCGCATATCTTTCTGATATCCTGTCAGGAATACCAACAGAAAAAGTCCTTATGCGAGGGCATGAAACACTCCCGGTTTTTGGTATAGGATCAATGTGGAAAAAACCGCAATGGGTTTTTTTCATCAGGGAATTGACTTTCTGTGGATTTTTAACTAGTCATGGTGACCGTTACCCGGTTATCAGGAAAAATGATAAGACCATTCGTGCATTGTCAGGACAAATTCCGATAATGGTCCCTGAACCAGATATCCAGACCACTCTTGGAGTTACACAAGGACAGGGCACAGAATATAATCATCATCTCTATGAGATACTGATTGATATACGAAATGAGATTGCTGACCAGGAGGATGTTGCACCATACCGAATATTTCCCAATAAAAGCCTGCAGGAAATGGCACGAGCAATGCCAACATCAGATACGGAATTTTTAGCGATTCACGGAGTCGGAGAGTTTAAACTTCAGAAATACGGACCAATATTTATAAAAAGCATTCTTGAATACCAGCAGATGGAGTGAAAAAACATATTCCATGATGGTGAACCAGAAGATGAATGAAACATACCATCTTTATGCAATTCTACATATGCACTCTCTCAGGGTAATCAAATGAGATCTGAAACAAAATAACAGGTATACAATGAGTTTACAAAAATCAGCCTGGGTAAATGCCATTCTATACCTAAAAATGATCCATAATAGGAAAAGATGAAGATATCAGACCGGGACCGCAGTTATATCAGCAGGCAGGATCCGGTCCATAAGGTATCCAGGCACCTGTTCACTTGTTTTCAAGCTGATATGAAAAATTGCATCCGTGTCTGACATTCCTAAGTACTGGGCAAGAATCATAAAATTTGTATCAAAAACCAAAAATCCGAGGGTTGTTATTTTTGCCCGTCTCTCAGTGATTTTTTTCTTTTCACCTATCTCCATTCTGACTTTCTCTTCTCCCACCTTGAGAAAGATCTCATCATCAACTGAAATGAATACGATGGGGATGCCACCTATTTCATGAGCAACCCCTTCTTCCATCTCAACACTATAGGTTGTGGTGTATGGATACGAAACTCCTGCAATAGGAGGAAAATTAAGATTCACACTCATCGTGCTTATCGTTATAGCAAAAATGACCGCTATCGCAACCACTACCAGGAGACCTGCCAGAATGAGGTAGTGATGCTTTTTCTTTGTGACCAGAGAAACAGGTTCTTTTAAGAGGTCGTCATTTCTGGTTTCTTTTTTGCTCTCTAAAGTATCAGATGCAGTTTCTACGGTGATTTCATTCTTATCCGGATCGTTATTATCAGTCATTGTATCACGGGTATAGATCTTTCTGAATAATATATGGTTGTTGTGATGGTGGGAGAGATAATGATTCAATTGTTCAATTTTTATTATGTACCATGAGGAATATAGATGTACAGGACTTTCATGTCAGATTTACCAGAGACAGAATATATACTGAAGTGCACATCCGCCTGTGCCGGGTGTAGTACTTCTTTAATCCTCAGGCATGTTCTCTCTGCAGCCGGCCCTGATACGGTTTTAGTGGTACCGGCTTGTTGTACAAGTGTAATCCAAGGGATTTACCCGAACACCGCATTTCGTGTTCCTGTGTATAACGTTGCCTTTGCAGCTGCCGCCGCGGTTGCATCAGGGATGAGTGCAGCTTTTGAGGCGATGGGAAAGAAGACTAATGTCATAGCATATGCGGGTGACGGTGGTACGGTGGATATTGGTATACAGGCCTTATCAGGAGCTCTTGAACGGGGGACGAACTTTTTGTATATCTGTTATGATAATGAGGCGTATGGCAATACCGGAATGCAGCGTTCCGGCTCAACTCCTCTTGGTGCAAAGACCACAACAACACCAGGAGGAAAAATGGATGCAAAAAAGGATCTTGACAGAATTGTTGCTGCTCATAACATCCCGTATATGGCAACAGCATGCAGTGCATATCCAAAAGATCTCATTAAAAAGGTAAAAAAAGCACTTGCAATAAAAGGTCCGACCTTTTTGCACATTCTTGCTCCCTGCCCTCCCGGCTGGCGTTACCCAACCGAGAAGACAATAGAGATTGGAAAACTGGCAGTCAAAACCGGGGTTTGGGCACTTTATGAACGTGAGTACGATACTGTCACGATATCAGGGCCAACAAAAGCAGCAATCGCAAAACCAGTTCCGATTGAAGATTATATAGGAGCACAAGGGCGTTTTAAAGGAATAAGTCCTGATACTGTAAAGGCTATACGTCTGGATGCAGAACGGAACATTCGACGGCTTACCAGGGAGGCTGAAGGATCATGCTGAAAATATCTACCGGCAATAATGCAGTCGCAGCTGCGGTTCGTCAGGCACGACCTGCTGTTATTGCAGCATATCCTATCACCCCACAGACCGAGATTGTTGAGCAGTTAGCAAATTTCGTGACCGAAGGCTCACTTGATGCAAAATATATTCCGGTTGAGAGTGAACATTCTGCAATGGCTGCGTGTATCGGAGCAAGTATAACCGGTATCAGAACCTTTACCGCCACCAGTTCTCATGGTCTTTTATATATGAACGAGATGGTGAACTGGGCAGCAGGAGCGAGACTGCCTATCGTGATGGCAAATGTGAACCGGGCATTGGGTCCGGGATGGAATGTCTGGGCTGAACATACCGACTCACTACAGGCGCGGGATACCGGCTGGCTGCAGGTATATGTATCTACGGTTCAGGAAGCGTATGATGCGATTTTGATGGCCTTTCGGATAGCAGAAGACAAACGGGTATATCTTCCGGTGATGGTTAATCTGGACGGGTTTACACTCTCCCATATCACCCAGCAGCTTTTTGAGTCAGATGTTGGTGACTTCATCCCTCCCCTGCACCTTGATCATCGGATAACTCCGGATGAACCGAAAGGATATGGATGTATGACTGCAGCTCATGATTATTTCCGTATCAGATATGATATTGAACGTTCCATGCGGGATAGTTATGCAGTCATTGAGGAGACTGAGGCTGCATTTGCAGAAAAATTTGGTAGAACATACGGGTATACTGATGAGTACCGGTGCGATGATGCTGACGTGCTTGTCATCTCGTTGGGAACGCTTGGAAAAGAAGCTGAAGTGGCAATAGATCTGTTGAGAGAAGAAGGAATTAAAGCCGGGTCAATGCGCATCCGGTGGTTCAGACCATTTCCGGTTCTTGATATCAGGGACCGTGATCTGGTTATCATCGACAGAGATTATTCATTTGGGTGCGGTGGAATCCTTGCAGATACTATAAAAGCGAAGACGAAAAAAGACTGCTTCTCTGTTATCGCCGGTATAGGCGGCCAGGAGGTTACCTATCATGATATCGCCGGTTTTGTCAGAAACAGACGTATTGGTGAAGAATTGTGGTTTGGAGTTGATGCCTGATGTATGAGATCCGGCTTCATTCACGTGGCGGTCAGGGAGGGGTGACTGCTGCAAAATTAATGGCACTTGCTGCATTTCGTGACGGTAAGTATGCAACTGCAGCACCATATTATGGGGCTGAACGACGTGGAGCTCCTGTGGTCTCGTTTATCAGAATTGATGAGAAACCCATTCGAATCTACTCACAGATCCATTATCCGGATCTCGTAGTTGTCCTGGATACAACCATCATGGATGTTGTAAATGTATTAGAGGGTCTGAAACCAGGAGGAACTGTTTTCTTAAACTCTTCAGAACCCGTTCATATTGATGGATACACAACCTATCACGTGGATCTGACCGGAATTGCTCTTCGAACCAGTCTTATCGTTGCCGGAAATCCTATACTTAATACACCGGTTATTGGTGCACTGGCAAAGATGGGCCTCTTTTCCGTTGCATCTGCCCAGGCAGCGATTGATGAGATGTTTACTGATACAAAAAACAGGGATGCTGCTTTGCTTGCCTTTGAGGAGCTGAAGATATGAGAGAGAGACTAGCACAATCGCTGCCGGTTGAAGGAGCCTGTGGTAAGACCGGAAGCTGGCGCGTCTTTAAACCTGTAGTGGACCGGGATATCTGTAATGCCTGCGGACTTTGTGCATTGTACTGTCCAGATGGTGTTATCAATCCTGTCGATTACACCATTGACCTGGACTTTTGCAAAGGATGCGGTATCTGCGCAAACGAATGCCCGAAACAGGCTATCAGAATGGAGAGAGAATAATTCACTCCGGATGAAATTTGATGTGTACAAACACGGATGAGAGTGTTTTTTAGGTCCTGCTGGGATCCATTTCTCAACATATGCATGACAGACCAATACACTTCTTTTCTGGTATAACTGCATATGTGTGTGTGGAGTATCCCGTATCCTTCAGAATATTCAAGTCAATTTTTAAAAAAATAATAGGAAAAGTACTTTTTCTTTGATGAACAGATGATTGCATACGAATTCCAAAAACGTATACGGTGAAGCTATCAGATGAAGATCGCCCAGGTTCTTTTCATAATCACTTTCATGTCAATGCTGTGTATACAGGCCACTGCAGGTTCAGGCATGGATGAAGCCATTGTCTGGTTCAATAAAGGAAATGTTCTGACAGGCAAAGGAGATTATTCTGGAGCTGTTTTTGCATACGACAATGCTCTTGAACTGGACCCCTTTTATGCTGCAGCGTATCGGAACCGGGGAGACGCTCTCTTTGCAACTCAGAATTATATTGATGCACTGGAGTCATATGACCGGTCACTTGCTATTGACACGACAAGTGCCGAGGGATGGGCACGAAAGGGACGTGTTCTTTTTATGATGCAGGAGTATGAAAAATCACTTGAAGCATATGAAAAAGCTCTTTTATACAATACTCATATCTTCTCAATTTACGATGGCAAAGGTGATGTCGCAACGGCCATGGAAGAATATGAAACAGCAGAATCAGCCTATAATAATGCCCTGAAGATAGATAGTTCATCATACGAAACCTGGAATAAGCTCGGAGAAGTCCTCACAAAACGGTATCGCAATGAAGAGGCTCTCAGTGCATTTAATGAAGCCCTTGTAATAAACAATGAATCTGCTAAGGTCTGGAATAATAAAGGAAGTGTTTTGTATCTGATGGGTCGTCTTGATGAAGCACTGGATTCATTTGAGAAGGCCATCTCGCTTGATACCAGTTACATCCCAAAACAGTACAGGGATACCCTTACAGAAATAGAGAAGAGTAGTTCTCTTGAGAATACAAATCGTGGGTATTCAATCGATAATTTTGCTCCTTTTTCAGATAACAGCACCATAAAAATGCCTCCTATGATATTTCTTCTCAATTATGGAGTGAGTATCGCAGGAATTGTTTGCATCCTTGTATTAGCTCTGTTTCGCCTTTTGATTCGGAACAGAACATGATTCACCAGGTAGATCCGGTTGCTTTATATTGGTGAATCTCCCTGATCCTGTATGGATGTTACTGGGAGTGAGCTTCCAGCTAAAAAAAATCAGTACCTGAAATTTATATATTTACATGGCGGGCCGATAAAAACCACTGATATTTCGCGCCATTTTAACATTGCACCATCCACGGTGACAAGGGCCTTACATGATCTTGCCAAACCCGGTTATATCACGTATTCACGTTATCACGGTGCTGAACTAACCCCTGACGGAGAATCATATGCACGTTTTCTGGTCCGGAGACATCGTATCTTATCACTGATGTTTACACGATCCGGGCTTACCAAAGAAGAAGCCTGTACCCAGGCTGAATTAATTGAATCTCAAGTATCCCGTTCTGTTATTGATACCATATGTGCGTCACTTGGCCATCCCACGATGAGCATCTGCGGCCGGATTGAACATGACTCCCTCTTTTGTTGCCCGGTGGTGGAGGTTGAGGAAGAGTTAATGTAGCTCAGTACTCATAATGATTATATGAAAAATGGTGCTACAAGGAGGTATTCCAGTACTGGTATCTGCTCAATCCTTGTTTTTGTGCTTTTTCTTATCACCATGCTCAGTCCTGGCTGTATTAATCAGCAACCAGAATATTCAGACAACGGGCATCTTACGATAGTCACAACTATTCTTCCTCTCTCTGAGTTTGTAACCCGTGTTGGTGGCCAGTATGTAACTTGTCAGGTCATGATCCCCCCTGGTGCAAGCCCGCACACATTTGAGATGACTCCCCGACAGATGCAGATCATAACTGATGCAGATCTCTATGTCATGGTTGGTTCCGGTATTGAGTTTGAAGAACAATGGATGGAGCGTCTGCAAGCGATAAATCCGGATATGAAAATAATAAATGCATCCGCAGGACTTACCTTCATCCCCTGGACTGGTAACCCTGATACCCACCAGGGATGGGATGATGATGGTGTTTCTCCAACCTCTACCGATTCATCCGATAGGCATGATCCGCATGTCTGGCTCTCACTTACCAATGCCAGAGATATGGTTCGGGAAATATCTGCAGGTCTTTGTGAGGTAGATCCGATTCATGCATCGTACTATGCAAATAACCGGGATCTCTATTTTAACCAGTTACAATTACTTGACCAGATAATTGACGAGACAATGGCAAATAAATCGGTTTCTGTGATACTGGTTACTCATCCCTCGTTTGGGTACTTCTGCAGGGATTATGGAATCAGGCAGCTCGCTATTGAGGAGGATGGTAAGGAACCGACACCCGGGGATCTGAAAAATCTGGTTCAGACTGCAAGGGCAAATGCTCTCACAGTCATCTTTGCAGAGCCTGAATACTCTGATGCAGGAGCACGTGCAGTTGCACAAGAGACAGGAGCCAAAGTCATAATGATAGATCCCCTTTCAGAAGAGTATCTTAAGAATATGAAACTGATAGCAGAGGCATTCTCAGGAAATAATGTCACCTGATACTACAGAACCGGTCATTGAAGTTCTGAATCTCTCTCTCTCACTCAGGGGTTACAGGATTTTAGAAGACATCAATCTTACGGTCAGGAGAGGTGACTGGTATGCAATAATCGGCCCAAACGGGGGGGGTAAGACAACCCTGATTAAGGCGATACTTGGACTTATAAAACCAGATAAAGGGAGTATCAGAGTCTTTGGTAGTGAACCGAATACCGCTCGGAGCCGTATCGGCTATGTTCCCCAGTATCACACGTTTAATTTTGATTTCCCGATTCAGGTCAGAGAAATGGTTCTTTCAGGAAGAATAAGCAGAATAAATGGTATTTTTCGACGGTATCATGCTGAAGATATCAGAGCCGCTGACGATGCTATTGCCAGGATGGGAATCGAACATCTTGCAGACCGGCCTGTCGGGGAGTTATCAGGCGGAGAGCGTCAGCGTGCGATTATTGCACGGGCACTTGCAGGGGAACCTGAACTTTTGCTTCTGGATGAGCCAACGGTCTATGTTGATGGTATCTCACGGGATCTCTTCTTTGGGAGCATCACGAAATTGCAGGAAAAACTTACGATTCTCTTAATAACGCATGATATCAGTGTTGTTCATGCACATATTACAAAGATAGCCTGTCTGAATACACGATTATTCACTCATGACAATGATCAGATTACTGATGATATGATAGCACAGAGTTACGGGTGTCCGGTTGATCTCATCACTCATGGGAATCTTCCCCATCGGGTCCTTGAGACACACCAGAATCAGGGAAGGGAATGAATAATGCTAGAGATGTTAGAATATAGTTTCTTTGTGAATGCTCTCCTTGCCGGTTTTCTTGCAAGCATTGTCTGTGGTGTTATCGGCAGTTATATTGTGGTCAGGCAGATGGTATCAGTCAGTGGTGGTATTGCTCATGCTTCGTTTGGCGGAGTTGGAATCGGGTACTGGCTTGGTATCGATCCCCTGCTTGGGGCATTCTGTTTCAGTGGCATTGTTGCTCTTGTTACCGGATGGCTCATGGTTCACGCACGCCAGCAGTTCGATACTCTCGTTGGAGCCGTCTGGGCCGGAGGAATGGCAATAGGGATCGTATTCATCTCAATTACACCCGGGTTTGCCCCAGATCTCTTTAGTTACCTGTTTGGCAATATCCTCCTGGTTACCCCTCAGTACCTTCTCATAATAAGCGGTCTTTTGATAGCAGTTCTTTTCATTGTGTCCCTTTTTTATTATGAATTCCTGGCTGTATCTTTTGATCCTGAGTTCAGTGAATCACAGGGACTTTGTACGATAGCTCATACCATTCTTATGCTGATTCTTATCGTCATCGCTGTGGTTATTCTCATCAGGGTGGTCGGTATCATTCTTGTAATAGCACTTCTTACGATTCCTGCATCAATCGCCAGGCAATATGCCGGCAGTCTGCATCAGATGATGCTGTACGCAGTCATTGTAGGAGTGGTCTGTTCCACTGCCGGCATATGGTTTTCCTATTTGTGGGATATTCCCTCAGGGGCTACTATCATCTTAATGACACTTGTGTTGTATCTGGTAACCCTGATGATGAAGAACAGAAAAGGAAGAGAATCAAGCAGAACAGAATAAAAAAGAGTTTTTGCTTTATTCCAAATTTATGTGCAAAATAGGTTTAAATCGGTGCAAAATCACTTACATCAGACCCTGAAAAAACACTTTTTCCAACTGGTACAAAAAACAATACCAAAACCCATTTTGCCATTCAGATAGGGGAAGACAAAAGACGGTATTTTCCTTCTGGAATCAGAATTTCAAATCTGGCACCTTTACCAGGTTCTCCTGTTTCTCTACAGGTGATACCAGTTATTGCAAGGATTTCACGTGTTAAAAATAATCCAAGGCCGGTGTCTGTTCCATACCCCCTCTCAAAAATCTGCTGCTTTTTATGTTCTTCTACTCCAATACCATTATCAGCAATAAATAGTATCACCCCTTCATCGGTTTTCTGATACCAGACTCGGTACTCTGTCGCATTACAACTATGAACGAGAATATTCTCCATGATACAATAAAAGGCATCTTCAAGCAGAGGATCAGTAAAGATAACAAGTCCCTCAAGCTGTATATCCCTCTTTAGGTTTGAGAGATCCAGGTGTGAAATGGCATATAACAATACTTCCATTACATTCTGCCACTTTGGGGGGTTAATACCCATATCCTGGTAGTGTTTTGCCAAGTGGAGTATTCGTTCAATTTTTTGCATCTGTTTCACAGATTTTTCAATATATTCCTTTTCTGTATCACTGGTAAGCATCTCATCAGTCAGAG